>CACYSG010000001.1 GCA_902776955.1 uncultured Bacteroidales bacterium
TACCCGTTATGCAAAACCCGGTGCGAAAATTCATCCTGCAAATTGAACCTTAGAACCACTATGTGTGATTTTCATCCTGCAAAATGAACCTTATGCCTATTTTTTTGATTTCTCGGCCCTTAGGCCGATAAAAATTCATCGTGTCAAGGTGAAGGAAAGTCGCTGCACGTTGCGGCTGTCGGTGCCGATCATGACCTCAAAGTCGCCCGGCTCGCAGACGTGCTCCAGGTCCTTGTTATAGAACTTGAGCAGCTCGGCGTTGATGGTAAATGTGACGGTACGACTCTCGCCGGGCTTGAGGTTGATACGCTCAAAGCCCTTCAGCTCCTGGACGGGACGGGCGATACTGCCCACCATGTCGCGGATGTAGAGCTGCACCACCTCGGCGCCGGCGCGGCTGCCCGTGTTGGTGACGGTGACCGATGCCGTGATGTTGCCGCCCTCGCTCAGCGTGCTCGAACTGAGGGTCATCGGGCTGTACTCAAAGGTGGTATAACTCAGTCCGTACCCGAAGGGGAACAGCGGGTCGTTGGGCACATCCAGGTAGTTGCTGGTGTACTTGGAGAACCATTTCGGGTTGGGGCGGCCGGTCATCAGGTGGTTGTAGTAAATGGGAATCTGGCCCACGTTGCGGGGCATCGTTGCCGTCAACTTGCCGCTGGGCGACACGTCGCCAAAGACCACGTCACAGATGGCGTCGGCGGCCTCGCTGCCGCCAAACCACACGTTCAGAATCGTCGGGATGTTCTCGACCTCCCAGTCCATGACAGTAGTACGGCCCGAGAAATTGAGCAGCACGATGGGCTTGCCGGTAGCGAGTAGGGCAGTGAGCAGGTCCTTCTGGGCATCCAGGATTGTGAGCTCGCTGCGCGAACTGCTCTCGCCCGACATTTCGCTGGGCTCGCCCATGGCGGCGACGATGACATCACACTGCTTGGCGATGCGTACGGCCTCGTCGCGCATCACGTCAACAGGACGCTCGTCGCGCATCTCGCGGCCGAACATGGTGGAGTTTTTCTCCAACTCGGCGTCGTAGCACACGTTGCAGCCCTTGGCATACATCACCTCGCCCTTGTCACCGACGGCGCGGCGCATGGCCTCGAGCAGCGTGCTGTAGCGCTCGCTGGAGGCGGCAACGCTCCAGGTGCCGGGCATATTGGCGCGGGTGTTGGCCAACGGGCCCACGAGAGCGATTTTGCCGGTACGTTGCAGCGGCAGGACGCCGTCCTTGTTCTGCAGCAGCACGAAGGTCTCGGTGGCGAGTTGACGGGCGGCGGCGCGGTGCTCATCGGTGTAGATGTCCTTCTTGGCTCGCTTGGCGTCCAGGTAACGGTAGGGGTCGTCAAACAGGCCCATCTTGTACTTGGCCTCGAGGATGCGGCGGCACGCCTTGTCGATATCCTCCAGGGTCACTTTCCCCTCGCTGAGGGACTTCTCCAGCGTATTCAGGAAGCCGTCGGCCACCATATCCATGTCGGTTCCTGCGTTGAGGGCCAGGGCCGACACCGTCTGCAGGTCGCCCATGCCGTGGTTGATCATCTCGCTGATGGCGGTGTAGTCGGTCACGACAAAGCCGTTAAAGCCCCAACGGTCACGCAGCACCTCGGTCATCAGCCAGCGGTTACCCGTAGCGGGTATATAGTCAATGACGTTAAACGAGGTCATGAAACTGCCGGCGCCTGCATCAACACCTGCCTGGTAGGGCGGGAAATACTCGTTGAACATGCGCACGTGGCTCATGTCCACCGTATTGTAATCGCGGCCGCCCTCGGGAGCGCCATACAGGGCAAAATGCTTCACACAGGCCATCATCGTGCTCTTGTCCGACAGGTCGTTGCCCTGATAGCCCTCGATCATCGCGCGGCAGATGGCCGAACCTAGGAACGGGTCCTCGCCGTTGCCCTCGCTCATGCGGCCCCAACGGGGCTCGCGGCAGATGTCCACCATCGGGCTGAAGGTCCAGCAGATGCCGTCGGCAGTCGCCTCGATCGAGGCGATGCGGGCCGAGTTGCGGATGGCGTCCATATCCCAGCTCATCGACATGGCAAAGGGGATGGGGAATACCGTCTCATACCCGTGGATCACGTCCATACCGAAGATCAGCGGTATGCCCAGTCGGCTCTGCTTCACGGCCACCTCCTGCAACGCGCGGATGCTCTGCACTCCCTTCATGTTGAACAGGCCGCCCACCTGTCCGGCCTTGATCTTGCTGACAACGTCGCCGCTTACGCTTGAGCCGGTGATTATATCGCCGGTAACGGGCAAGTTGAGCTGTCCGATTTTCTCCTGAAGGGTCATCCTCCCCATCAGGTCGTCAATGAACCGGTCCATCTTGGCTTGGTCCACAGCCTGTGCCGTCATCGCTCCGCACAACAGCACTAAAGCGGCTAAAATGCTCTTGAAATTCTTCATAATCTTTTATGTTTTTAGAGTTGTTTCTTCTTGAAAATGCAAAAATAACAAAAACTTTTTACTCCATGCCCCTAATTCCCGATTTCTCAACCCCGGTCCCCCGCCGCCCGGTCGCCTGTGCCGTCGCTGTGCGACGGCCCCCGTCCATCACTCCCGCCGTTGTAGGGTCTCGCCTTGGCGTGGCCGTCGTCCGCCCCCGTGCCCTCTGTGCCCGGTCTTCCGCCGCCCGGTCGCCTGTGCCGTCGCTGTGCGACGGCCCCCTTTCAATCACTCCCGCCGCTGTATTGCCTCGCCTTGCCTTGCCGTCGTCCGCCTTCCGCCTCCCGGTCGCCTGTGCCGTCGCTCCGCGGCGGCCCCCGTCAATCACTCCCGCCGTTGTAGGGCCTCGCCTTGGCGTGGCCGTCGTCCGCCCCCGTGCCCTCTGTGCTCGGCCCCCCGCCTCCCGGTCGCCTGTGCCGTCGCTCTGCGGCGGCCCCTCCGTCAATCACTCCCCAGTGGCAGTATGCGCGGGGCAATCCCCCGGGCACCAACGGCCAAAAATTTAGGCTACGCCAAACGATTGGCATAGCCTATGAGACGCTGTTTTGTAATAGGGTTAGTCGTTGATCTTTAACAATCCTGTGCGGTAAGCTTTACCTATGAGTTCAGCAACGTTGCGCGAGTTGGTTTTGCGCAATAGTTGTTTGCGATGATACTCCACAGTGTTTGAGGAGATGAATATTTTCTCTCCGATTTCCTTGCTGTTATACCCTGTTGACAGCAATTCAAGTACTTCCTTTTCTCTGGAAGTCAGTTCGATTTTGGGGGCACTCATAATATCACGATTTTTGATAAGATGCTAATTATAACATAATTGCAAAAATAAACAGGAATTATTACCAAACCAAAGAATTTTCAAATAAATTGGACAAAATGATATCAAAACTATGCATTTCAGTAGATAAAAATGAAAAAAAATCAATTTTTGGCATTAAAACGCCAAACTTTTGTCACGTTATGAAGGGGGGTTACTAACAAGATGTATAGTGTTTTTTTCAGAATTTGACGATGGCGATATGGTCGTTGATAATGGCCTCGTTGGGAGTGCCTATGTCGTTGATGTCCTCGAGGATACTACGCAGCACGGTACGTGCCATTCCATAGACCTTCAGCCGCAACGCGGCGCGGGCAAGGGGGCGTAGGATGCCTGTGATGGTTTCGCCCACCACGCCGTCCACGCCGTGGATGAGTTGATCGACGAGTTCGCGGTTGTCCTGGCCGCCCTCGTTACCCTGGGCAAAGGCCATATAGGCATGGGTGACAGGCTCTTGCAGGTGGCGCAGTAGCACGTCGGCGATGCCGTCGGGTGTGTCGGGCAGGTGTACAAATCGTGCCACGATGGGGTGCTTGCCGCGGTACTTGGCGATGGCGTCGCTGATTTCGGGCCAGTAGCGCGAGAGCACGCCGCGGGTCATCGTGGGGATGCTCGCGGTGAAGGCGGCGTGGGCTCGTTCGTCGAAGGTGGGGTCTCCCGGCAACGAGTGCAGGGTTCCGGTGTGCAGCTGCATCTTGCAGGTGGCGGTGTTGCAGGTGACGATACGCCACTGGCAGGGATAACCCACCGCTGCTGCGGTGGCGATCTCGGTCATGCTGCCCTGGTCGTGGCTCGCCTGACTGATGTCGCTGATGTGGAGATGCCCGGTGAAGATGGCATGGACATCGGCCTGGAGCAGCTGTTGGCACAGCGTGGCGGCATCGTTAACCACATAGGGGGCGGCTAGCGTGTCCTCCATGTGGAAGTGGGGAACGAGGTGGTGATGCATCATGGCGATGACGCGGCGACCGGCAGACGTGGCGGCGGCAGCCTGGTCTACGAGCCATTGGCGGGTCGAGGCCTCGAGGCGTCCGCTGGCTTTGGTGTGGTCACGGGAATCGCCGCGTGAGACGAACGTGTTCAGGCGGTCCATGCAGGCGTCGATGGCCAGGATGGTCAGGCGGTCGTTCACGTCGCGGCAATAGCTCAGCGAGTCGGGATCGCGGCGCGAAGCGCTGTCATAGCCCATCTGGTGGTAGAGGTCGGCAAACTCGCTGCGGCTGATGGTATCTGTCGGGGCGGTGTTGTCGCCGTCATAGGTCTTGGCGTCGGGGTTGTTGATGTCGTGGTTGCCGGGGACGACAAGCACTTGGATGCCGGCATCGGTCAGGTGGCTCAGCTGAGACACCACCAGCTCGTGGCTGGCGCGCTCTCCGTCCTTGGTGAGGTCGCCGGTGACCAGCACAATCTCGGGCTTGAGGTCAAGGATTTCTTTCACGAGTGTGTCCAGAATCGCGGCACTCTCGCGTAGCATCTTGCGGTCGCGGGCCAGGTACTCCTCAATGGCTTTGCCATCGTTGACAAGCAACTGCGGCGCCATCACGTGCAGGTCGCTGATGACCACCATCTTCAATATCTGATTTGACGTCTCGCTCATGATTTGTGGCTTTGTTTTGTTGTTGCTGTTACTATTCAACGCCGATTTCGCGACTCCTGGGCGAAGGCGGGCGTCCCTCGTGGGACAAAGGTAAGAAAAAGATTCTGTTTTCCCCGCTTTTTATCGTTAACTTTTTGCTCTGTAGGCTCTATTATATATTAAAAGGTGAAAAAATATTGCTGGGCGGGAAATTTTGTTTAACTTTGCTAGATTGAAAAACTAAGGTAAAAAAGATGAAGACGGTTTTAAAGACAAATATCAAGTTTAATCAGGTATCTAGCCGCTATTACCGGCCTGGAACCGAAATAGAGCTCGCATCGCTCACGCGATATGAGAAAGTGCCCACAAACGTTCTCGAGAGCGCCGATGAGGGTGCGCGAGAGGCGGCTCTCGACGTGGCACGCGTCATCAACGACTGCGTCAAGCTCAAGGGACGGTGCGTCATCGGGTTCGGGGCAGGGAAATATGTCCTCAAGGTCTATGACGAGCTGGTGAAACTTTACTTTGCCGACAAGGTGAGTTTTACCGATGTGGTCGCCTTCAACCTGGGCGAGTTGAGCAAGACCGATGACGAGGAACTGAGCCTGCATCGTTGCATCAGCGAGCACCTGTACTCCAAGGTAGATATCGACCCGTCTCATGTCCACGCCATCAATCCTCTCGCTGCCAGCGAGAACACCCACGACCAGTGCAAGGCCTATGAGCGCGAAATCATCGAGGCTGGCGGCTTGGACCTGGTGCTGTGCGACCTCAACAACGATGGGTCCATTGCCTTCAACGAACCTGGTTCGGCGCGTAGCAGCGCCTGCCGTCTGATGCTGCTCAGCAGCGAATCCCGTGCCCGCGTCGCCGAGACCTTGCAGAGCGATAACGCGCCCAAGACGGCCATCACGCTGGGCATGGGCAACATTCTGGCGGCACGACGCATCATCTGCGTGGCTTGGGAAGAGGATTCTGCAGGGGCCCTCTATAACACCATCGAGGGAAAGATGACCGACGTGGTGCCCGCCTCGTTCCTGCAGGTGAACGACGACGTCAGGATATTTGCCGACCTGGATGCCGCATCAAGGCTCACACGCATCAGTTACCCGTGGAAGGTCACCTCCTGTGAATGGGACAACCACCTCATCCGCCGCGCCATCGTGTGGCTGTGCGCCCAGACGGGGAAACCGATTCTCAAACTCACCAACGAGGACTACAACGACTACGGCCTGAGTGAACTGGTGGCGCTGTACGACTCGGCCTATAACGTCAACATCAAGATTTTTAACGATTTACAGCACACCATCACAGGCTGGCCCGGCGGCAAACCCAATGCCGACGACACCTATCGCCCCGAGCGCGAGAAGCCTTATCCCAAGCGGGTGCTCATTTTCTCTCCTCACCCCGATGACATGGTCGTGTCGATGGGCGGCACCGTGCGGCGCCTCGTTCAGCAGGGACACGAGGTGAGCATTGCGCTCCAGACCGATGCCGACGTGGCGGTGAGCGACGAGGACCTGCTGCGGTGCGTCTTGCTGGCCGACAGGCTGACCAAGCGGTTTGAACCGGGATCCGACTTCACGTTTATCAATAACACGCTCGACAGGCTCACTCAGAGTATCACCACCAGCGGCGATGATGCCGACATGCGTTACTTCAAGGGCTCGATCATGCTCAGCGAGGCCATGATGGCTTGCAGGCTCATGGGAGTACCCTGGAAGAACGTTTATGACCTGCGCATGCCGTTCTATGTCAACGACTCGCACGGACAGGGAAAACTCAGTGAGGAGGATGTCGCGGTGATTCAGGACCTGATTCTCAAGGTCAAGCCGCACCAGATTTTCTTCGATAACGACCTGGTGGACCCCTATGGCACACACGTGCGTGCGACAGGAGCCGTGATGCATGCGTTGGCCAACCTCAAGGACGAGGACTTCATGCGCGATTGCCGCGTGTGGATGTACAGGGGACAGTGGGGCCAGTGGGATGTCGCCAATATCGAGATGGCGGTCCCCATGAGCCCCGAGGAGTTTGCCGAGAAGCGTGCCGCCATCCTCATGTACCATTCCCAGATTCACGATGCCCCCTTCCGCTCAACGGCCGACGGCAAACTGCCGTGGCAGCGCTCCATCGAGCGCAACCGCGACTTAGCCGAAGCCTATCAGCACTTAGGCCTCGCCACCTACGAAGCCATCGAAGCCTTCGTCCAATACAAAGTATAAAAACCTCTCCCAATAACCGCAGGGCTCAAGTGTGACGATGCCCTCCTGTAGAGACGCAAAAATTTGCGTCTCCCACCGTAAGGCGTTACAAACTTCCTTCGCCCCAACGACCGGGGACGGCTCTTCTGGATGAAAAATGCCTGCATTTTTCGGACAGAAGAACCGTCCCCCCGTAATCAACGTAACCAAGATGTATGCCCTCGCCTTGGCGTGCCCGGTCCCCTGTGCCGTCGCTCTGCGACGGCCCCCATCAATATATTCTTCGCCTAATTATTTTAATTCGCGAAATTCGCATTAAAATAAATGATTTAGCGAATTTCGCATTAAAACACGCTCAACCGGTGATGGCGCGGGGCAGCGTCATCAGCTCGGGGGCAAGCTGGATGCTGTATTCCTTGCCACGGGACCCGCTGATGATGTACTGCTTGGCCAATTCCTTGTCGGTGATGACATTGCGGATGCAGCGGTTGGCCCTCGAAATCGCCTGATTGAGGGATTCGCTGAGCGGGTCGCACAGGTTGTTGACCGACTCTTCCATCCTCTCGTCGTTGGCTCCGGGTTTCACCAGGCTGTAGATATCCATAATCTCCTCGCGGTACTCCCAGATGTTCTTGAGGATAATGCCGCTACCCGTCTGTACGCGGTGTTTCATGAGCAGGATGTACAGCGTGCGGCTCATCGCGGGCATCTTGATTTCCATCTCGTCATAATCGGGCAACACGATTTTCATGTCGCCGTTAATCAGGATGTGACCTGGAGTGGTCCCTAGCAGCACTTTACCCTGCAGCATCATGGTCATCACTTGCTGCGGGTCCTTGTGATACTTGGCGATAAAGGCGACAATGCGGGCCCTGAGGTCTCTCACATCACGTTCATATTCGGTCTCAAGCCTGTTGAACTCGAGGATTTCCTCAGTCTCGATGTCAAGCAAATCGGTCGTGTCCTCGGTAGGCGCCTCGGTAGGCGCCTCGCAATAATCAGCCCAAGTTTCAGAAGATGCTACAACGGGCGCCTCGGCCTCTTTGGCCTTGACGTCAAAGTCGATGAGCTGTTCGTCATAATCGATGCTCGTTTCATCAAATTTATTAAATTTCTTCTTGCGTAAGATACGCCTTCTTAGAGGACTTCGGGATGGACGACAAAGTTTGACTTCTGTGTGATCTTGAGGCCATATATTCTCAGTCAAGATCTCACTCATCGATACCGAGGACTCTGATTGCCCCCATTTGCCCTCGGGCAGAGCGTTGCGGTCGCTGTAAGATTCCTCTTTGATGATCACATCGCCCACGCTGTTATCCATGACATCCTCCAGACAGTCGCTGAAGGCATGAACGGCCGCTAGCAGCGAGTAGCTGTCACTGCGACCATATCGGTTCAGGTGCAGTTGCACCGTGGCATATTTGCCGATGTTGCCCACGTTGAAGCGCCGGGCAATGATGAGCGTGTGGTCAATGTCCCAGGTCTCGACCCACTCGAGGGACAGCGGGCGAATCATGGGTTCAATCATTGTGGCAAACCACCGCAGGTTGTGCGTCTGCTTGGGGTTGCCCATCACGTAGATGATACCGTATTTCAGGTCTTGAGTAAATAGTGCTGGCATAACGAGGAGGGTTTATGGTAATAAAACAAAAAACAGCAATAATCATGCCAATTGCGCCACATGACAGGGGGTGGCGCAATTGGCTGCTTTTAGGGGGAATGTAGCTTAACCAAAAAAATCCTTCTTGTTGGATTGCCTGATGTTTTTCCTGCGTTCTTCGGTGGAAACACAGGGTTGTGCCATGACATCTTCCATCCTGTCCATCCACCTGAGGCGAGACCTGCGCTCCTTGGCAAACATGATTTGTGTGCCCTCCTCGCTCTTGTCAAACTGCAGGCTGTGGTCGATATGGAGCGAGAAGGCCACCTGCTCCACATCGTGGTCGGCACCGATGTAGGTGAATTGCCAGCCCTGCTCCTTGTAGCTGTCGATAAGCGACTTGAGGGCGGTGAGGCTGAACTCGCGTGAAGCGTTCTCATAGCCGTCGGTGATGATGGTCACCAGCGCCAGCGAGTTATCGTCATTGCCCTTGAGCGCGTGAACACGGGTGATGGTGCTGCCCACGGCGTCATACAGCGGCGTCATGCAGCACGGGCGGTAGTCTCTGTCGGTGAGAGGGGCCGCCTCGTTCACGGGCACGTTGTCATAGATGGTCTTCATCTCGCAGCCGCAAAAGGCCACAAGCGTCACGATGTGTTTCTGGTCGGGGTTCTTTTCCTGGGCACTCTTGATCGAGCCGATGGTCTCGTTAACGCCATCGACGGCTTGACGGGCGATGCTGCTCATCGAGCCGCTCTTGTCAAGGATAATCACGTTGTAAACGGTAATTGGAGTTTTCATAACGTTATTCTTTTTTAATCGGTCAATAAATAGCTTGAATCATGGGGCACGTTCCCGATGACGTTGCAAAGGTAGCACAACATTCCACCCCCACTCATTTCCTGCAACCTTGCCGTTTTTCCCGTCCTCTCCGTTCCCTCCGTCCTCCCCGTCCTTTCCGTCCCCTCCGTCCTCTCCGTCCTCCCTCCACCTCCCCAGTGCCGCCAGTCCAGTACACAGCGATGCCATCGCTGTCCCCCCGCCTCTATGCCGCCCTGCTGTCCCGTGGGCGGCGGCTCTGCCGCCGTCTCCGCCCCGCCTCCCCTCCGTTATCTCCGTTATCTCCGTTTTTTCCGTCCTTTCCGTTCTTTCCGTTCTTTCCGTTATCTCCGTCCCCTATCAATCAACTAATTAAACTGTAAAATGTGATTTTTACCTGGCCCTATTGTAAAAAAACTGGAGGGTAGGGGATGGCGGGTAAAAACTTTTTAGTAATTTTGCAAGTTAAACGATTGTTAACCGTAGAGATGAAAGTTAAAATCCATCATGAAGGGGAGAACATCCTGCTGGTATTGTTCTTGATCATCGTGGCGAGCGGTGGGCTCGCCTATTGGTTCATTGACTACAAACCGGTGGCTTGGGTGCTGATTGCCCTCATGACCATTTTGTTCCTGCTGGTGCTCAACTTCTTCAGGTTGCCGCGTCGCCATTTCAAGGGTGACAACAGCGATGGCACGGCCGTGGTGTCGAGTGTCGACGGCACGGTGGTGGCACTCGAGGAGGTCTATGAGGATGAGTGCCTGCACCGCAATGTTATCCAGCTGTCGGTGTTCATGACACCGTTCAATGTGCATGCCAATTGGGTGCCCGTCAAGGGCGAGGTGACCTACTACAAGCACCACTCCGGTCGTTTCCTGGCAGCCAACCTCCCCAAGTCGAGCAGCGACAACGAGCGCTCCTCGATCATCATTCGCTCAACAACGGGCGAGGATATCCTCGTGCGCCAAATCGCCGGAGCGCTGGCGCGGCGCATCGTGACCTATGTCGAGCAGGGTGAGCAGGTGGACGTTAACGACTTCATCGGCTTCATCAAGTTCGGCTCCCGCGTGGACATCTTCCTGCCGCTGGACACCGAGATTCTGGTTAAATTGGGTGACCGCACCTGGGGCGGTGAGACCCTGATTGCACGTCTTAACAACAAAAAAGAGAATAACCAATGAACGCAATACGCAACAACATCCCCAACGCCATCACCTCGCTGAACCTGTTTTTCGGCTGCATGGCATGCATCGCGGCGCTGTCAAACGGATGCTTGATAGCCCCCTACATCGTGGCTTTTTGGTTCATCGCCCTATCGGCTATCGCCGATTTTCTTGATGGTCTGGTGGCGCGCTTGCTGCATGCCGTCAGCGCCATCGGCAAGGAACTGGATTCGCTGGCCGACCTGGTGAGCTTCGGACTTGCACCGGCACTGATCTTGTATAGCATGATGCCCAATGATGGTCCATGGGCCGTATTTGCCCTGTTGCTGCCCGTGTTCGGCGCCCTGCGTCTGGCCCGTTTCAATGTCGATACCAATCAGGCCACGACCTTCACCGGCCTGCCCATCCCGGCCAATGCCATCTTCTGGATCGGCTTCACCGACTGGTATTACCACCAGCCTGATTGCCCCGTCTGGATCGTGCTGCTGCTCATCGTGGTGCTGTCATTGCTCATGGTATGTCCGCTGCGCATGTTCTCGCTCAAGATGCACAACCTCTCGTCGCTCAAGCAGAATTGGGCACAATATTTGCAGATAGTAGCCACAGTGGCATTTGTCGTATTGCTGGGTCTGCCCGGCCTTGCCGCCGCCATAGCACTCTACGTGCTGCTGTCTATCATTAAACGTGAGAAATAAATGAGTTTTCTGACATTTATATTATTACTCCTGCTCGTGGTTGTGGGCTGGCCCTTACTGCGTGGCTGGCTGTTTGTGCGTGATGTCCGCAAGAAGGTCAATGACACCTTCGGCGAGAGTGAACCGCGTCGTGAACGACCCAGCCGTGAGGACCGCGAGGAATACACCGAGACCGGCGAACGCAAAATCTTCACCAGCAACGAGGGCGAGTATGCCGACTTTGAGGAAATCTCCGGCACCATAATTGAGGAAACCACCCCCGACGGCGACACCCGCACCATCATCGAAGAACAAATCACCGACGCCGAATTCGAGGAAATCCAGTAAAAAATCAGGCCGCTATGGATTTGAGTTCCACAGTGGCCTTAAAAATTCTCTAAACCCTAACCTCTAAACTTCATTTTTCCTTGATTCAAGGAAAAATGAATAATCACAATTTCAGGTCGTCCTCATTCTTGGGTTGAGGAGGATAGTCGATGGTGTAGTGCAAGCCGCGGGACTCCTTGCGGTCCTTGGCCTGGCGGGTAATCAGGTAGGCCACGTTGATGATGTTGCGCAGCTCGCAGATGCGGCGCGACACCTTGCTGGTCTTGAACAGGCGTTCGGTCTCCTCATACAGGATGTCCAGACGGTTCCACGCACGGTCCAGACGCAGGTTGCTGCGCACGATACCCACATAGGTCGCCATGATTTCGCCCACCTCTTTTTCGCTCTGGCTGATAAGCACCATCTCCTCGGGATGCGTCGTGCCGGCATCGTCCCAGGCGGGGATATCCTCGCGCCAGCTGAACTCGTTCAGGTGCTCAATGGCATGCTTGGCGGCAGCGTCGGCATACACGACGGCCTCGATGAGCGAGTTACTGGCCAGGCGGTTACCGCCATGCAATCCCGTGCAGGAGCACTCGCCCACGGCATACAGCCGCTTGATGCTCGAGCAGGCGTTCAGGTCAACTTTGATGCCGCCACACATGTAATGGGCCGCGGGCACCACGGGAATGTACTCCTTGGTGATGTCGATGCCCAGATCCATACAGTGCTTGTAGATATTGGGGAAGTGATGCTTGGTCTCCTCGGCATCCTTGTGCGTCACGTCTAGGAAGACGTGGTCCTCACCGCGCTGCTTCATCTCGCTGTCGATGGCGCGGGCGACCACATCGCGCGGGGCAAGCGAGAGGCGCGGGTCATACTTCTGCATGAATTCCTCGCCGGCAAGATTGCGCAGCACGCCGCCGTAGCCGCGCATCGCCTCGGTGATAAGGAACGCGGGACGGTCGCCGGGATGGTACAGGGCGGTGGGGTGGAACTGCACGAACTCCATGTCTTGAACCGTACCCTTGGCACGATAGACCATGGCAATGCCGTCACCGGTTGCGACCAGCGGGTTAGTCGTAGTATGGTAAACACAGCCTACGCCGCCTGTCGCCATCAATGTCACGCGCGACAGGAAGGTGTCCACTTCGCCCGTCTCCTGGTTAAGGACATACGCGCCATAGCACTCGATGCCGGGGGTGCGCCGTGTCACGATTTTTCCCAAGTGGTGTTGGGTGAGGATTTCTACGGCGAAATGGTCCTCATAGATGTCGATATTGGGGTTGTTCTTGATGGTCTCAATGAGCGACACCTGAATCTCGTGGCCGGTGTTGTCGGCATGATGCAGGATGCGGAACTCGCTGTGACCGCCCTCGCGGTGCAGGTCAAACTCGCCCTTCTCGTTCTTGTCAAAGTCCACGCCCCAGCCCAGCAGCTCACGGATCTGGTCAGGCGCCTCGGTGACTACCTTCTTCACGGCCTCGGGGTCGCTGAGCCAGTCACCTGCCACCATCGTGTCGTGGATGTGCTTGTCAAAGTTGTCCACCTCCAGGTTGGTCACCGTGGCGACACCGCCCTGGGCGAGGTCGGTATTGGCCTCCTCCATCTTGGATTTACACACGAGGGCAACAGTGCCCGTTTTTGCCACTTTCAGGGCAAAACTCATACCGGCTACTCCCGAACCGATGATGAGATAGTCATATTTCCGTACCATATTTTAATGCTATGTTATTATATCATTCCGTTTTAATATTACCGATTACTGTACTCTTTTGCTATGAGAATAGATCGGTTCAACTTGTCAATAAACCACTGTTTATCTGGTAGGTAAGTAAGGTATTGTGCTACCTTTATGCGGTTTTCGTTCAGCATCATGAGCTCGATGTGCTCAGTATTGCCCTCGCTGCACAGCAACAACCCAATCGGGGGATTCTCGTCTGGCTGCAAATCATATTTCTGCAGATATTTTAGGTAAAGTTCCATTTGCCCCTTGTATTGAGGCTTGAATTTCCCAAGCTTCAGGTCAATAGCTACTAAGCATTTTAACTTCCTGTGGTAGAACAGTAGGTCCAAATAATAATCTGTCCCATCAATCGTAAAACGTTTTTGGCGTTCAAGGAAAGCAAACCCTTGTCCAAGCTCCAAAATGAAAGCCTCCAACTGTTTAGCAATTGCAGCTTCTAACTCCTCCTCTGAATAATAGCCACTGAGCCCCAAGAAATCTAAAACATAAGAATTTCTCAAGATTGCATCAGGCTCCATATGGGTAGGTGATACTTGCCCAAGCGTTGTGATTATTTCATTTTCTGGCTTAGCCGCAATGAGTGATCGCTCATATGCCATTTCATCTTGTTTGTCGCGTAATTGTCTCACGCTCCAATGCTCGGCGATTCCCATTTGCTGATAAAAAAGGCGTTTGGTGTCATCCTCGATGGTGATGAGTTCCAGGAAATGGCTCCATGTCAATGTTTGCGACAGTGTCGCAAACATCCCTTCTTCATTGTAAATCCGGGCCACTTTCATCATTCTAGTAACAGCCGAGTAGGTATAGCCTTTACCGTAGAGGGCTGTTAATCTTTGTGACAGTGTCGCAAGAATCTTGTCACCGTAAGCTGAGTATTGTTTATATCCCAAATCTTCATTGATGAAATGGCCTATATGCCAAAACATCATGTTGGCATGTTTGTTGACATATACAATGACTTCTTGCTTTGCATCATTGATAATCTCAACAACACCTTGATAAAGGCGATCACTGACCTGATCTATTGCTTTGGTATCGATCATTTTGTTTGCCATATTCCTTTATCGTCGTTTCGCTGTTATCGTGCACATCGAAATAGGGGGGGGGACATAGTTTGTTCAGCACTTCTTCGAGTCGAGCATCCGTTGGTACCCGTTATAACAGGCCTGGATGCTGACAATCTGCCGTTGGCTAGATGTGCAAAAATGGAATTTCTTTATTCTTTCTCGCCGTACAGCAGGTCGCCGCAGTCGCCCAGGCCGGGAACGATGTAGCTGTGCTCGTTGAGTTCGTCATCAATGTCACAGGTCCACAATGTGGTCTTGTCCTCGGGCAGGTGCTGGCGAACGACCTCAATGGCCTTGGGGGTCGCCACAACGCTTGCCACGTGGATGTGGGCGGGATGACCCTTGGTGACCAGCGCCTGGTAGGCCAGTTCCATCGAGGAACCGGTGGCCAGCATCGGGTCAACGATGACCAGGGTCTTGTCGTCAAGGCGTGGGCTCGCGATATACTCGATGTGGACGACAAAGTCATCGGTCTTGGGGAAGTACTTCCTGTAAGCCGATACAAACGCGTTCTCGGCGCCGTCAAAGTAATTCAGGAAGCCCTCATGGAACGGCAGGCCGGCACGCAATAACGTGGCCAGCACCACACGGTCGTCGAGCACGTTACACTGCTTCACTCCCAGCGGAGTGGTCACGCCCACCGTGCTGTAAACGAGCTTTTTAGAGATCTCATAGGCCATAATCTGACCCAAGCGCTGGATATTGGCGCGAAAGCGCAGGCGCTCCTGCTGCAATTCCTTGTTGCGGATTTCGCTCATGAACTGTCCTACGAGCGAGTTGTGTTCACACAGGTTGATAATATCCATAATCTGTCTATGATTGATGATTGGTTAAGTATTCGTTGAGTAGCCGCTGGGCGTTGTCGCGGTCCAGCGTGAGTTGGTGCTTGAGTTCCTCGAGGCCGCACATCTTGAACTCCAGCCGCAGGAAGCTGATGAACTCCAGCATGATGTCCTGACCGTAGATGTCATCGTCAAAGCCGAACAGGTTGACCTCGATGCTGATTTTGTCGCCGTTGTCCAGCGTGGGGCGCTTGCCGATGTTGGCCATGCCTTGCAGCTGCTGCCCTCCCACGTGGGCCAGCACGGCATAGGCGCCGTTGTGGGGGATCAGTACGTCAGGGTTCATCTCGCCCACGTTGGCGGTGGGGAAACCCAGTCCCCTGCCGTTATGGAATCCATGCACCACCTTGCCGCTGAGTTTGTAGGGGCGCCCCATGCAGTGCATGGCATCGACGACCCTGCCCGCCGAGATGAGCCCGCGGATGATGGTGGAGCTCACGGGGGCATACTGGCCCAGGTATTCGGGAGCCTTGACGACCTTGACGCCCAGCTCCTCGCCATGGCGGCAATAGTCCCCGAAGGTCTCCCCTTTGTTGTGGCCGAAGCGGTGGTTGTAACCTGCCACCAGCTCGCCCACGCCATAGCGGTCGCGCAGCAGTTCGGTGAATTGCTGCGAGTTGAGTTGTGCCAGATCGGGCGTGAAGTGCAATGTGAGCAACAGGTCGGGACCCAGGGCCTCGATCTGTGCCAGACGCTCGTCAAGCGGCATGATGAGTTTGAAGGACTGGTCGGGATGCAAGACCTGTCGGGGATGGTTCAGGAAGGTGATGACCAGCGACTGCTTGCCTTGGGACGACGCTTGACGCTTGAGGAAATTAACCAGCGTGGCGTGCCCCAGATGCACCCCGTCAAACATGCCGATTGTGGCGACTGTGCTACCCTGCGGCAGACGCTCGTTTTCGCCAATAATTCTCATTAGCCGAAATTACTTGTCCAGGTGCTCCTTGAGGATGCGCATCGTGTCGTTGCACAGGCGGATGAACATCTCGCGGTTCTTAAGCATGGTGGAGGTCTTGACCTGCTTGTCGGCACCCGAGAACAGGTAGCCCGTGTCCTTGCTCTCGAGGGCACGCAACGTGGGTACCACGCCGGCCTCGGGGCTGGGGATATTGCGGCTCAGGTAGTCGGGAACGCGGTCCATCCAGCGCGACATCGCGATGGCGCCGCTCTTGAGCAGGCCCGGATTGACACAGTTCACCGACACGCGGCGGGTCTTCATCGTGCTCGACATGTATATCGAGAACAGCGTGAGCGCCAGCTTGCTCTGGGCATAGGCTCCCCACGGGGTGAAGTGGGACACGGCGGGGAACTCATACGGCAGCGACACAAACCGGCGCGAGACACTCGTCGACAGGATGATGTGCCCATCTTCGATAATCAGGGGATATACCTGCATCGACAGCAGCACGGTGCTCAGGTAGTTTACCTGCACGGCATGCTCAAAGCCGTCGTCCGAAATCTCGCTGCGGCGGGGCAGCAGGCCGGCATTATTGATGAGAGCGGCAACAGGGCGCTTCAACGCACGCAGCCGCTTAACGAAGTCATTGACCAGTTCAAAGGAGTTGAGGTCCAGCTGCAGGCAGGTGATATCCTTGTTGCGGGTCACTTTGCGTAATTGGGTGGCATAGTTCTCGGCCTTCTCAATATCGCGGCTGGCAAGCAATACGGCTTTGCCTTGTTCGGCGAGTTTACGCGTGATTACGCTGCCCATGCTGTCGGTGGAGCCTGTGACGATATACAATGGTTTCACATCGTCCAGCACTTTATCGTTATCGGTCATCATATCGTTTAGTTTTGTGGTTTATTCTGTTCTAACCCGCAAAGATATAAAACTTTGCCTAAAGTCATGCTATCGCATGGCAAAAAAGGACGGCAATTAAACTTTTTTCGCACTCTTTTACCTCATAACGACAAGCCGATAATCCCTTGAGCCCCACACGGCCCTCTGGGACACATGGCGATGGATAAAATGGCGATTCGCCGCGCGACATGCCTTGTCGACCTAAAATAACCTAGACTGGCCTGTTGTCTCTGGTTTTTTTGTAACTTTGCAGACAGAATTCAATAGTTTGTAGAGATGACTGGATATGTGACTGTTATCGGCGGAGTGAACATGGACATATCGGCGGCATTGACGGCTCCGTTTGTCCCGGCCGACTCCATCCCGGGTCAGGTGACACTGGGCTGCGGTGGCGTGGCACGTAACATCGCCCACAACCTGCTGTTGATGGGCAATGACGTGAAGTTCGTGAGCCTTTTTGGCGGAGAGACGTTCGGTGAGATGTGTTGGCGCGAGTGCGAGGTCATCGGCTTGGACTTGTCGTTGAGCGAGCGCCGTGAGGGCTTGCGCAACGGTCTGTACCTGTGCGTCAACGACCTGACGGGCGACATGATTGCCGCTGTCGCCGATACCGATATCATCGACCACGTTACGCCCGACTTCCTGGAGCCCCGCATGGGCAGCATCAACGCAGCGGCTGCCGTGGTGGCCGACACCAACATGTCGGAGGACTCCTTGAGGTACCTCATCGACCATTGCACTGTTGCGCCGTTGTTTATCGACACCGTGAGCACCGCCAAGGCACCCCGCGTCATCACGGCCCTGCAACATAGCGCGACAAAGCGGCTCCACGGCCTGAAACTCAACCTGCTCGAGGCACAGACCGTGACCCGTTGCCACACAGTCCGCGATGCGGCCTCATGCCTCACGGCCATGGGCGTTGAGGAGGTGTACATCACCCTGGGAGCCGAGGGCGTCTACTGTAGCGACGGCTCCCGTCACGAGCACTTGCCCGCCATTCCCACCCGCGTCATCAACACCACCGGTGCCGGTGACGCCTTCATCGCAGGCATCGTGCATGCGACGATGCAGCATGTGCCCTTCCCCGACGGAGCCCACACGGGCCTCAAGGCAGCCCATGCCGCACTACTCTCCCAGCAAACCGTCAATCCCAACATCCAAAACTATCTATAAAAGAACTCTAGAATATCTAGATCCTCTAGAACATCTAGCCCCCTTTAAACTTTAACCCTTAAACTTTAAACTAAGAATGAACAAATATCTTTCCATCTCACCCGAAGTGCAGCAAGCACTCAACGAGGGCCGCCCCGTAGTCGCCCTCGAGTCAACCATCATCTCCCACGGCATGCCCTATCCACAAAACGTGGAAACGGCCCTGCGGGTAGAGCAGACCATCCGCGACGGCGGCGCCGTTCCCGCCACCATCGCCATCATCGGCGGCAAACTCAAGGCGGGCTGCACACCCGACGAAATCGAGTACCTCGGCAAGAAAGGCCAGGCCGTCACCAAGGCTTCGCGCCGTGACCTGCCCGTGCTTATCGCACGTGGCGAGGATGGCGCTACCACCGTGACCACGACCATGATTATCGCAGCGATGGCAGGCATACGCGTGTTTGCCACTGGCGGCATCGGTGGCGTGCACCGCGGTGCCGAGACCACGATGGACATCAGCGCCGACCTCGAGGAACTGGCGATGACCCCCGTGATGGTCATCTGCGCTGGCGCCAAGTCCATCCTCGACCTGGGACTCACGCTGGAGTATCTCGAGACCAAGGGCGTGCCCGTCATCGGCTACGGCACCGAGGAACTGCCCGCCTTCTACACCCGTCACAGCGGTTTCAAGGTGGATTACCGCATCGACACCCCCGAGGAATTGGCCGCCGCATTCAAGGCGAAACTCGACATGGGTCTGCAGGGCGGTATGTTGGTCACCAACCCCATCCCCGAGGAGTATTCCATGCCTGCCGAGGTCATCAACAAGGCCATCGACGAGGCCATCGACGAGGCCAACCGCCTGGGCATTCGTGGCAAGGAGACAACGCCCTTCCTGCTGGCCAAGGTCAAGGACCTCACCGGCGGCGACAGCCTCGCCAGCAACATCCAGCTCGTGCTCAACAATGCCCGACTGGCTGCCCAAACCGCCGCTGCCCTGATGGCCTAATGGGGTTCTGATGCTTTTTTTTGAAAAACTAGGGTGCTGTTTTAACTAAAATAGATACCTTTGTAGTTTGAAAATTAAACGAAGTTTAATCATTGGTAAAAAATAGACTAAGATTATGAGATGTCAACATTGCGGACACGAGGTTCCTGAAGGCTCGATTTACTGTAACCGATGCGGCTACCGCATGAGTAACGATATGGCTTGCCCTCATTGCGGCAAGCAGATTCCCGCTTCTTCGGCGTTCTGCCCCAGCTGTGGCAAGGCCGTCAAGGAGATAGCCCGTCCTCAGCAGCCGGCAGCAACCGCTACGGCAGCCGCAGCAACCCCGCGGACCGAGCAGCCGCAGCCCACACAGACCTATAACGAGCAGCGCCGAGCCGCACAGCAGCAGGCCGCCCGTCAGCCGGTCAATGCATGGAAACAGCCCGAGCCCGAGGAGGATGACGATGATACCGACGACAACGATGGTGGTCGTTCCAACTTTAACCGCAACCTCATCATCGGTATCATTGCCGTGGCTGTTCTCATCGGACTGCTCAGCCTGTTGCGCCATTGCAACAGTCAGGAGAATGACCGTCTCGAGGCCCGTGCCGACAGTCTTGCCATCCAGGCCGAGGGCAGCCAGGACCCGATGGCGGTACTCACAGCCGAGCTCAACCGCAACGGCTTGACCGAGGACAAGGCCTACACGGGATGTGCCGTACGCTTCGACAGCACCGACCCCGACACCCCCGAGCGCATCGTCGGCGTGACCTACAAGGACGATACCGACCGCCCCTTCATCAAGGTCTATAACCTCACCCGTGACGGCGGTGGCTGGAAAACCGAATTGGGACAGACCAAGTATTTCGACGGCCGCGTCATCATGATGGACAACTCATCGCTCATCGCCGACGCCATGAATGTGCCCCGCAAGGTAACCATCGAGGGTAAGCAGTACCTGTATTTCGCGATGGTCAACCACTTGAAGGGCGCTGGCGAGGGCGGCAATGGACGTGTGACGCTTTGCCTCTATGACACCGAGGGCAAGAAGTTGACCACCCTGACCTATGACGGCAAAATCCGCTCGCGCACCGACGGCCGACAGTATGTCTATTGCCGCGGACCGCTCGAGAGCACCAGCGGCAGCGAGCGCAGCTTCCTGAAACAGGAGGCCGGCAACATCGGGGCCATACGCGTCGCAACTCAGGATGAGATAGACGCCGAGGAAGAGGCCAAGGCACAGGAAGAGGAAGCCAAGGCACTTGAGGGCGAGGAGAATGCCGGTGCCAAGTGGGATCACGACAACGCCGAAAACGTCGAGAAACTCAAGGAGGGCGAGGAAGTGAAGATGAAACCCACCCAGTACGACAAGCCCATCATCAACATGAAGGAAATCAAGGACAAACTTGAGAATGACCGCTATCTGGTATTCCTCGACACCAAGGGCGCTGTCGTGGGCTTCAACAAGAACACCCGCAAGTATTTCACCATCTATGGCGGCAAGAACGGCTCGGCAACGGGCATCAGTTTCCATGGTGACAACACCGTGCTCATCAAGACCGGCGGCGGTTCCATCACCTATGACCTGGTAAATGACCGCGCCAAGAGCGCTAATTGATTGATATGACTCCCGAGAAACGATATTATTTTTGGTTTTTCCTCAAGCTGGATCTCATCCTGGTAGGTTTGCTAGCCCTGCTCTGGTGGCTCAACAACGTCGCCTTCGCCGGGTAAAAGATGACAATCCCGCCCCCCGTTATATCCGTAATATCCGTTCCCTCCGTCATTTCCGTTATTTCCGTTATATCCGTTATATCCGTTATATCCGTCCCCTCCATCCCACCTCGAACTAAAAAAAAACAATAAGAATAATGGTAGAAATCCGAGAAATCCAACCCACCAAGCGCAACCTGCTCAAGTTTGTGCATTTCCCCATCGACACGCTGTACCGCGACAGCCAGTATTTTGTCCCGCCTCTGGTCACCGATGAAGTGAACACCCTGAGGCCCGACAAGAACCCCGCTTTTGACTTCTGCGAGGCGGTTTATTACCTGGCCTATCGTGACGGTGAAATCGTGGGACGCGTGGCTGGTATCATCAACCACGTCTGCAACGAGCGCTCGGGCAAGAAGGAGGCGCGATTCAGCTACATCGACTTCATCGATGACGCCGAGGTCGTGGACGCTCTCATCGACGCCGTGACACGATGGGGAAAGTCCAAGGGCATGGAACACCTCACGGGGCCGCTGAGTTTTACCGACATGGATCCCGAGGGCATGCTCATCGAGGGCTACGACCGCGTGGGAACCAGCGGCGGCATCTACAATTTCCCGTATTATCCCAAGCACATGGAACGTCTGGGATTTGTCAAGGATGCCGACTGGATTGAGCTGCTCATCACCATCCCGAAGGAGATTCCCGAGAAGATGCAACGCATCTCCGACCTCGTGTCCCAGCGTTACAATCTGGAAACCATCAAATACACCAGCCGCAAGAAACTGGTGGCCGACTATGGCGATGCCATCTTTAAGTTGATCAATGTGGCCTATGACGAGATTTTCGGCTATTCGCCACTCTCCGACAAGCAAATCGATCACTACATCAAGATGTACCTGCCGTTCCTGCCCTTGAACGACCTGGCAATGGCCGTCGAGAAGGACACGCGCGAACTCATCGCCGTGGGCATCTCCATCCCATCGATGGCGCGGGCGCTCATCAAGAACCGCGGACGCCTCTTCCCCATGGGTTGGAAACCGCTGCTGCACGCCTTCAAGCACAACGATGTCGTGGACCTCATGCTCATCGCCGTCAAGCCCGAGTTCCAGAACAAGGGCGTGAACTCGTTGCTGTTCACCGACCTCATCCCGTGCTTTAACGCCAATGGCTACAAGGTGGCCGAGAGCAACCGCGAGCTTGAGCTCAACTCCAAGGTGCTCAAGCAGTGGGATTACTTCGAGACCGACCAGCACAAGCGCCGCCGCGCCTTCACCAAGGAGATCTAGCCACCAGCCCTCCGCTCCCCCATGCCGTGGCTCAGCCACGGCCCCATTGGCAAGAGGGAATGTAGAAAGGCGGTCGTCCGTGCCGTGGCTCTGCCACGGCCCCAACAACAAGAGACATCAATAATTAAATAACTGTAACAGTCATGAACGATAAAATTCAAGTGATTAGCAAATTCGCCCTTCAGGGGCTGGAAACACAGGCATTACGTGACGCTGCGCTCGCCGCAAAGCAGACGCTGGAGAGCGGCAGCGGTGCAGGTAACGACTTCCTGGGCTGGCTCCACCTGCCCAGCAGCATCGACGAGCAGCAGTTCCAGGCGATTGAGCAGAGTGCTGCCCAGTTGCGCAGCGAGTGTGAGTATGTCATCAGCATCGGCATAGGCGGCAGCTACCTCGGTGGCAAGGCCGTCATCGATGCCTTGAGCAACCACTTTGCCGCCTACAGGCAGGATGGTGGACCCAAGGTGCTCTTTGCCGGCAGCAACATCGGCGAGGATTACCTCTACGACCTCATGGACCTGGTGCGCGGCCACAAGTTCGGCATCATCGTCATCTCCAAGTCGGGAACGACGACCGAGCCGGCCATCGCCTTCCGCCTGTTCAAGGAGATGCTCGAGAAGCAGGAGGGCAAGGAGTTTGCCAGCCGCAACATCATTGCTATCACCGACTCACGCCGCGGTGCACTGCGCCGCCTCGCCATGGAAGAGGGCTATGCCACCTTTGTCATCCCCGACAATGTGGGCGGACGTTTCTCGGTGCTCACGCCCGTGGGCTTGCTGCCTATCGCTGTGGCCGGATTTGACGTGCGTGCACTGGTGGCAGGTGCCGTCGAGATGGAGAAGGACGGCGACGAGCAGGTGCTCGATTATGCCATCGCACGCAACGCCCTCTATCAGCAGGGCAGGAAGATTGAGATTCTCGCCAACTTCACTCCGCGCCTGCACTTCATCGCTGAGTGGTGGAAACAGCTCTACGGCGAGAGCGAGGGCAAGCAGCACAAGGGTATCTTCCCCGCTAGCGTCGACTTCACTACCGACCTCCACAGCATGGGACAGTGGATTCAGGACGGCGAGCGCACCATCTTTGAGACGGTGCTCAGCGTGGGGGACCAGCAGCACGAGGTCATCATCCCCAACGACGAGGCCGACCTTGACGGTCTGAATTACATCGCAGGCAAGAACGTGGACTACGTCAACAAGATGGCCGAACTGGGAACCCGCCTGGCACACATCGACGGCGGCGTGCCCAACCTGCTCATCACCATCCCCGCAGTCAACGAGCGCTACATGGGACAGCTCATTTACTTCTTCGAGAAAGCGTGCGGCGTGAGCGGCTATATGCTCGGCGTCAACCCGTTCGACCAGCCCGGTGTCGAGGCCTACAAGAAGAACATGTTCGCCTTGCTCGAGAAACCCGGCTACGAGGAAGCCACCGCAGCAATCAAAGAGAAACTCAAACATTAACAAATAATCAAACAACAGGAACAACAATAAACAACAGGAACAACCGATTATTATATTGTTGTTAACGTTGTTCAGCGTTGTTAAAGTTGTTTGATTTAACAAGAAACTAGATACTATAAAATGATTTATCCGATTCTTTCGGCCGAGGAAGCCGCCGAATTTGTACAAAATGGCTTCACCGTGGGCGTTTCGGGATTTACTTCACCCGGTTGTCCTCAAGCAGTGCCTGTTGCCATCGCCGAGCGCGCAAAGCGCGAGCATGAGGCAGGTCGCGAGTTCAAAATCAACCTCTTCAGTGGCGCTTCCACCAGCGACCACATCGACGGTGAGTTGACGCGTGCCGACGCACTCAACTTCCGCACCCCTTACCAGTCGCACCCCGACATGCGTAAGGCCATCAACGCTAATGCCATCCACTATAACGACCGCCACCTGAGCGAGCTGGCTCAGGAGTTCCGCTATGGCTTCTACGGTAAGATGGACATCGCCATCGTCGAGGCTCAGAGCATCACCGATGACGGCGAGCTCGTGCTGGGTACATCGATGGGCAACACCGCCACCTGGCTCAAGATGGCCGACAAGGTGATTGTCGAGGTCAATGACCAGATCCCCGAGACCATCCGTGGCATGCACGATGTCTATACGCCCGTTGACCCGCCTTACCGTCGCGAGATCCCCATCTATACGCCTCACGACCGCGTGGGTACTCCCACCGCCCATGTCGACCCCAAGAAGGTCCTCGGCGTTGTCAAGACTTCGCTGCCCATCAGCAAGGAGGGTGCTTTCACCCCCGTTGACGAGGTGACTGCAGCCATCGGACGCAACGTGTGTGCCTTCCTTGTTAACGAGCTCAAGGCTGGCCGCATCCCCAAGGAGTTCCTGCCCCTCCAGAGTGGTGTGGGCAACATCGCAAACGCCGTGCTCGACGCCCTTGACAAGAGCGACGACATCCCCCCGTTCGAGATGTACACCGAGGTGATCCAGGACAGCGTGCTCGAGCTCCTCGAGAGCGGCAAGTGTAAGTTTGCCAGCACCTGCTCGATGACCTTCTCCAGCGGTGCCATGACCGAGTTCTTTGAGAAGGGCGAGGCCCTCCATGGCAAGGTGCTCATGCGTCCCAGCGAAATCAGCAACAACCCCGAGGTGGTTCGCCGTCTCGGCGTCATTACGATGAACACCGCCATCGAGGCCGACATCTACGGTCACATCAACTCGACCCACGTGAGCGGCACCCGCCTGATGAATGGTGTCGGCGGCTCGGGCGACTTCACCCGCAACGCCTACATCAGCATCTTCCTGTGCCCCTCAATCAAGAAGGACGACTGCATCAGCACCATCGTGCCCATGGTTTCCTATCCTGACCACAACCCCCACTCGGTGGACATCATCATCACCGACCAGGGTATCGCCGACCTGCGCGGCAAGGATCCCGTTCAGAGTGCTCACGAGATCATCGAGAAGGCTGCACATCCCGTTTATCGTCCCCTGCTGCGTGAATATCTCACGCTCGCCAAGAAGGGCCACGTGATGATGAACCCGGACATCGCCTTCGCCTTCCACAGCACACTGATGCACGACGGCGACATGCGCAAGACCGACTTCGCCAAGTTCATGAAGTAAAGTCCTCGCAAGGCGATACAAACTCGTAACGGAAAAGGGGACGGCTCTGCTGGATGAAAAATGCCATCATTTTTCGTACAGCAGACCCGTCCCCCCGTAATAAAAACCGCCCTCACAAGGCGTTACAAACCCCTTCTCGCAAGGCGATACAAACTAATATGGGTAACACAACTATAATCATCACGCTGTTGGCAAGCTTTTTGCTTGTTGGCGGTTGTAATTCATCACGGCCCGAACAGCAGGCCACAGTCAATCAACACATGATAAAGCGTCCACATGTAAACATCAACGACAGCATCGAGCGCCGCACAGTGCCCGACGATAGTCTGCCGCCACTGCCCGATATCGAGGACGAGACCTTCGCCCCGCGAACGCTCATCATCTCCTATGATACCGAAACAGGAACCGCAGCCCTTGATGAAGCCATCAAGGACTACGGTGCCGAAATTGTTTACCGTTACGAGAACATTCACGCTGTCGCCATCTGCATCCCCGAGGGGAAGGACATCCACGAAGCCATTACCCACTTCGGCAAGGTCCAGGGCGTCACAGCCGTCAATCGCGACCGCAAGGTTCGACTGATGTAAGTGCCTTACTCCTTGTCGTGGACGGCGCGAATCGAGAAGTGTAATGCTCTCAGATCGTAGTCGAACATGTACTTGCCCGTCAAGTCTCCCTCGCTGGAATTGCATTTGAACAACCACGCCGTTCTTACCGAACTGTCGAAGCCGTAGCTGTGGGTATCGGCATAGTGGTAGTTATGGCAGATGCTTGAGGTCCAGTAATACCCGATTTCATTGGTCTTGTAGGGACCCGCATGGAAGCGGTTGGAAATGTCGTCGCCATAGTATCCCGCTAGCTTGATGATGATGCTGTTGCCGTTGGGACCGATGACCTCATACCACTTGATGTCTCCACGGTTGCACAAAATCCACTGGCATTGCTCGCACAATTCCTTTGCCTCGGCAAGGGTCGGCAGGCGCCATCCGTCACCCCAGTTGGCCGTCACGACGTCCAGCTCTGTACCACTGATGTCTTCAGGCGGCATGTTGCCACCATAGTTTGGGGTGTCCCACGAGTAAGTGTTGGTTTCCCTGTCCAAAGTGATGCCGTCGCCCGACCATAGCTTGCCTGTGGGGTCGCCCCACGCATAGTGACCGCCAAAGTCGTCAACGGCTTGTGCGCCCAGGTTACAGTTGGCCCACAGCACCGACAGACCGAGGTCCACGCCCTCTAGAATCTTCGGTTTCTCCAAGTTTCCGTTACCCGAATTGTCCGGCGGATTCTCCTTGATCATCCAGAAGTGATACGTCTTTAAGGTATAACTGTCCATGGCAATGCCGTTCACCAACCTCGAGCGGATAATCTTCACAAAGCACACCGTGTTACCTTTCTCGTCAGCATAGGCCGTAGCATAGTCATTATAAATGTCGTCACAAGCCCTGATGGCCGCAGCATCATTGACCGCACGTGTGTTGTGCTCCGATGTGGCCGTCGACAATGCATATTTCATGTTGGAGATGGTCCGCGACATGATGTCAAATTCTCCATCGGGCATGGTCCCCTGGCTCTCATCCCCCTCCCACAGGGTAATGGGAACCTGAGACTGGATGGTCATATAGTAACCATAGACGTTGTCGTCCTCGTTTTCCTTGTCACCACACGACGCGAATGTCACCATGACTAGGGCGATGACAAAAAGCCCTAAAAAGCACTTGATGCGTCTCATAACGTAATCGTTTTTAAGGGTTAAAGAAGAATCAATAATAAAAATTCATTCTATTTAATAATTATTAGACTATTTTTCAACTAAAAAGTTTAATCCCCCCAAATAAATCCCCCCGTCCTGCCTCCGCCTCCCCCGTGCCGCCAGTTCAGTACGCAACGATGCCATCGCTGCCCCCCCGTCCCCCCGCCGTCCCGCCACCCCCGCTCTGCCACCCCTGCTGTCCCGTGGGCGGCGGCTCTGCCGCCGTCTCCCGTTCTTTCCGTTCTTTCCGTTATCTCCGTTCCCTCCGTTTTCTCCGTTTTCTCCGTTCTCTCCGTTCTTTCCGTGCCGCCTCCCCCGTGCCGCTTGTTCAGTATGCAGCGATGCCATCGCTGCCCCCCGCATCCCGTAAATTCCATGCGATTTCCCCTCCTCCCACCATTGTAAAGAACTTAGATTTTCACAAGCCATCATTCTCACTAATTCCCTCACAACCACCACTTTACCCCTTCAATAAAGTTTGATTTTTCTTTGAGGGCCTTAACTATCATATATTAATGTATTAATTTTGTGACAAATAGCTTAATACAATTAACTGTAAAAATTCTGTGACAATGAAGAGATTTTCCACTTTAATCAGTCTTGCTGCTGCGGTGCTGCTCATGGCCACCAGCAGCACTGTTTGGGCACAGGATGCCCTGCCCATTACGGCAGCGGCTCCGCAAGTGACCCAAAACTTTGACGGCATGTGGGATGCCGCTACTGGTGCGGCTACCCTCAACATGCCGCAGGGATGGCGTGTGGAGCGTCAGATGGGTGCTGCACGCACGCTGGGCGCTTTCTCCGGCGCATCGACCACGGTGATGTACACCGGCGGAACGAGCCTGGCCAGCAACGCCTCCAACGGCACCTGGAACTTTGTTTCCAGCAGCAATCCCGGCGACTGCTCGGTGGGCGGCTTGTCCACCACGGTGAGCAACGGCACGCGCTGCATCAACGTGATGACCTGCCTGCACAACGAGGGTGACGAGGCCATCACCAAGCTGACCCTGGGTTATGACATCGAGAAGTACCGCGACGGCGACAACCCCGCGGGCTTTGCTGTGCAACTCTACGTGTCGACCGATGGTGTCACGTGGAACAATGCAGGTGACGACTTCTACACCTATTTCGGTCCCGATGCAGCTACCCAGGGCGCTGCCGTGGTTCCCATCAGCACTACGGGCATCACGGGCAAGCAGCTCATGGTGGACCTGGCAGCCGGCGGTGACCTGTACCTGGCCTGGAACATCAGTGTGGCCAGTGGCAGCAGCCCCAACAAGGCGATGGGCCTGTCGATCGACAATGTGGTGATTGACGCCACCTTCGCTTCTCAGGATCAGGCCTGCTACATCTATGTCGAGGACGTGACCAAGTGGAGCGCTCTGTATATGGCCGATGGTGCAGCCGAGGCTGCAGCCGCATCGAGCAGCGCCGTGGTCAACGGTGTGACCTACAAGGTATGGGAAATCGCCATGGACGGTGCCGAGCACACGCTCACTTTCACCGACAACAACGGCAACAGCGTGACCACCACCGTCAACGCCGACAGTGACCATTACCTCTGCCTGACTGCCGACGAGGCTACCGAAATCGCCGACCCCCAGAACTATGACGGCTACGTTGACCCCACGCGTCCCCCGTTCGTCGCTTCGGGCATCTTCCTGCGCGGCGAGGTGAACAGCTGGGGCGCTGTGACCGACTGGGAGTTCAGCGACGAGGGCAACGGTACCTATGTGCTCTATGACAAGTCGCTGAGCGGACAGTTCAAGGTCGCCGACTCGGGCTGGACCAGCGCCTGCAACTACGGCAGCAATGGCACCAGTGTGCAGATGGGCGTGCCTTACAGCCTCGTGCTGGGCACCAACGACAACATCTCGTGTGGCGGCAACTCCTACGTGTGCAAGCGCATTGTCCTCACAATCAACAATGGTGCGGCTACGCTGCTCCTCGAGAGCGACGATGACGACACGGGCCTGACAGCCGTCTATGTCATCGGCGACAACAACGGATGGAACTACATGGACGCTTCGGGCAAACTCGACCTCGTCGAAGGCAAGACCTTCAAGGGTCAGGTGACCATGCCCGCTGTGGGCGACGGCTATAGCCACTGGCGCATCTATCAGCGCCTGGGTATGGGCGGCGTCTGGGGTGCCGAGGCCGACCTCACTGGCGACAACACCAGCGGCACGCTCATCAAGGGCGCTACTGGCAAGGTATCGACCGCTCCGGGCACCTATGACGTGACCTTCAACCTTGAGACGGGCGAGTACAGCCTCGTGCTGGCTGCTTCTACGCCCACCTCGATGACGCTGCAACCCGCCAACGTGGTGCTCGTTCCCGAGCTCCCCGAGCAGGTGAAGGTGCTCTCGCTGAACAACAGTCTCATCTATTATAATGATCAGGACGCTGTGTTCAATGGCATCGCCGCAGCAATGGGCAAGGATGCCTACTGGACCAAGCACACCCTGCTGGGCAAGTCGCTCAAGGCCCATTGGGAAGAGGGCGACGGCGTGGCCGAGGACGGTAACCCCGGTGCCAAGATGCTCGTGCGCAGCGAGGCTTGGAGCCACATCATCCTGCAGGAGCAGAGTTCGCTGCCCCGCACCGATATCGAGACCTTCCGCGCCAATGTGAAGCGCTGGGTGGACTACATCCGCGAGTATTGCCCCAACCCCAACGCCATCATCATCTTGCCCGTCAACTGGGCTTACAGTGGCGACTGGGAGAACTACACCGCCTTTAACGCGACGTTCATCAAGAACTACCAGGATGTGGCCCTTGACCTGGGCGTGACGCTCTGTCCTGTTGGCCTGGCCTACCAGGAAGTCTTTGACCTGGAGGGCAGCGCAGGTACCCTCTCCTGGTTCCTCGACGACCGCCATCCCACCCTCAAGGCTACCTATATGGCTGCCGCGATGGAGTATGGCCTCATCTACGGCGAGGATCCGGCTACGATCACTTGGGCTCCCGACGGCCTTAGCGCCAGCGATGCTGCTGCCATGCGTGGCTATGCTAGCCGTGTCTTGAACGGCTTCACCAATTATGTGGACCATACCGCAGGAAAGGTTCACTACCAGGTGACCGTCCGCGACCAGTTCGGCATGGTGATTGATGCGCCCGAGCCCGTGGAGATGACCCTGAGCGGCGGTGGTGACATCGATGCCAACTTCATCTTCACCAGCAACGGCGAGAACGGTGACTACACCGTGACCGCTACGACCGGAAACTTCACCCAGAGCGCTAACGTTAAGGTTGCCAGCGCACTTACCGAGGTGGTGACCTATCCCGCCATCGAACTGAACGAGACCACGCTGAGCGCCGGACAGAACTTTGATATCATGGGCGATGAGGCCACGGCTACGCTGCCCGCAGCTTGGCGCATCGACCGCATCCTCTCTGGCCCCCGCACCGTGGGACGCTATGACCTGGCCGACGACCAGACGATGTGGAGTGGTGGCGTCAACCTGCCCAGCAATGCCAAGAACGGTACGTGGAACTTCGGTGACAATGCCGGCGACGACCGCGCACTGGGTGGCATCTCGACAGGTGTTGCCGACGGCACCAGGTGCGTCAACGTGTACGCCCACCTGCTCAACACTGGCAACAAGGACATCGAGAACCTCAACATCACCTATAACATCGAGAAGTACCGCAAGGGTAACAACAGCGCTGGCTTTGCCGTGCAGCTCTATTACTCCATCGACGGCCGCAACTGGACCAGCGCCGGCAACGACTTCTACACCTACTTCGCTCCAGACAGCGAGACGGCTGGCTATGAGAACGTCCCCGGTGAGACGGTTCCCGTGAGCGCCGAACTCGGCACCAAGATTTCGCGCGGCTGTGACCTGTACCTGGCTTGGAACATCAGCGTGGCCAGCGGCACCGCAGCTCAGGGCGCTATGGCACTGGGTATCGACGACTTCACCATCAGTGGCGAACTGCCCAAGATTCCCGCTTCCCAGCACTACATCTTTGTTACCGACTTGACAGGATGGGATGCCCTCGGCCTCTATGCTTGGGGTGACAGCGAACTCTTCGGCGCATGGCCCGGCGAGGCAAGTGTCGGCGACTCGATTGTGGACGGCACAATCTACAAGGTGTTCCTGCTGGACACCAATGGCGGCTACTATCACCTGATCTTCAACAACTGGAATAATGGCCTCCAGTTGCCTGACTATGACATCATTGCCGACCGTGACTACTTCTTCACCATCACCGACAGCGAGGTGATTGAGAATCAGGCCACCGTCATCGAGAATGTCATGGACAGCACCCCTAAGATGAGGGTGATTGGCAAGGAAGTGACCTATCCCGGCGCGATCACCGTCTATAATGTCGGTGGTCAGGCTGTGGCAACCGGCCAGGATGCCGTGAGCCTGCAGCACCTGTCACGCGGCATCTACATCATGCAGGGCCGCAGCGGCAGCCATGTCGAGATCATCAAAGTTGCCATCAATTCATAACCACAGTTCATTTATTCGCCTCTCTCGATAACCGGCCGCAACCCCCAAAAAAGGTTGCGGCCATTTTTATCCCTCCTCCCAGCGTTCCCCGCCACTGTAGGGCCTCGCCTTGGCGTGGCCGCCACCCGTTCTATCCGTTCTATCCGTTATTTCCGTTTTCTCCGTTCTATCCGTTTTTTCCGCCTTTGCGGCCGCCCACAATAATCCTTCGCGCCTTCGCGCCTTTGCGTGGTGCCTCCCCGTTTTCTTCGTTATCTCCGCCTTTGCGGCCGCCCACAATAATCCTTCGCGCCTTCGCGCCTTTGCGTGGGGCCACCCGTTCTATCCGTTATCTCCGCCTTTGCGGCCGCCCACAATAATCCTTCGCGCCTTTGCGCCTTTGCGTGGGCTCCGTCCGCCGTTTTCTCCGTTTTCTCCGTTTTCTCCGCATTTGCGGCCGCCCAAAATAATCCTTCGCGCCTTCGCGCCTTTGCGTGGGGCCTCCCCGTTTAAAATCCATGTCATAAAACTCTTTAATATTGTCCTAAAATGCGTTAATGGTTTGTGCGGTTGGGCAATTTGTCGTAATTTCGCACCAGTAAAACAAGTCATGACACAGTAACACGATGAAAATCGGGAATATAGATTTAGGCGAGCGTCCGGTGATGTTAGCTCCTATGGAGGATGTCACCGACCAGTCGTTCAGGCTCATCTGCCGTGAACAGGGCGCCGACATGGTCTACACCGAGTTTGTCAGCGCCGATGCGCTGGTACGCAGCATCGAGCGCTCCTTCCAGAAGATGGCGATTGCCCCCGGCGAACGCCCCGCCGCGATACAGATCTACGGCCGCTTCAAGGATGCCATGGTCGAGGCCGCGCGCATCGCAGCCGAAGCACACCCCGATTTCATCGACATCAACTGGGGCTGTCCCGTCAAGAAAATCGCCGGCAAGGGCTCCGGTGCCGGCATGTTGCGCAACGTGCCACTGCTGCTCGAGATTACTCGTGCCGTGGTCGATGCCGTCAACCTGCCCGTCACCGTAAAGACCCGCCTGGGATGGGACCACGACAACAAAATCATCGTCGATCTGGCCGAGCAACTGCAGGACTGCGGCATCGCGGCACTGACCATCCACGGCCGTACACGCTCACAAATCTACAGCGGCGAGGCCGACTGGACCCTCATCGGTGAGGTGAAGAACAATCCGCGCATGACGATTCCCATCATCGGCAACGGCGACGTGACGACACCCCAACGGTTGAAGGAGTGTTACGACCGCTATGGAGTGGATGGCGTGATGGTGGGAAGAGCGAGCATCGGCGCCCCCTGGATATTCCGCGAGATGAAGCAGTACCTGCTCACCGGCGAGGAGCCCGTCATCTCCAACGAGGAGAAGATGGCGCTCATCCGCCGACAGATTGCCGAGAGCATCGACCGCATCGACGAGTACCGCGGCATCCTGCACATTCGCCGCCACCTGGCAGCAACCCCGTTATTCAAGGGCATACGCAACTTCCGCCCCTTGCGCATCGCCATGCTCCAGGCCAATACACGTGCCGAGCTTGAATCCATCCTGGACCATATCGAAAAAGATATTTTGCCAAATATAGACAACTCCAATGAAGAGAACAATGAGACGATTGCTGATTAGTATCTTGCTGCTGTGGGCGACGGCTCTGATGGCGACAGCCCAACCGATGCGCCACGAGATCAAGGTGGGTAATTTCACACGCTTGGCACTGCTAGACGACATCAATGTCAATTATCGTTGTAATCCCGATTCGGCGGGAATGGTTATCGTGGTTTGTCCCAAGGAGACCATCGACAACTTTATTTTCACGCTTTCGGCTAACGGACGCTTGACCATACAGATCGAGGACACCTATGAGCGACAGGGCAACCTGCCCACACTCACGGTCTATTCGTCAACGCTCGACGAGGTGGAGAATTCCAGCGACAGCACACTGCGCATCTCGGGACTGCCCCGATTGAAGTCTTTCAAAGCCCGCCTCGTTGACAACGGCAAGATTATAGTACGGGATATTTTCGCCTCACAGCTCGAACTGCAGATCTTGAGCGGTAAGGGCAAGATCATCGCTTCGGGCGGCTGTGACGACCTCTCTCTCAGGCTCGTGGGTACCGGAGAAGTGCAGGCCGACAACGTCCAGGCCACCACTGTCTCTTGCCGCATCATGGGAACGGGAACGATAGGCTGCAACGTCAACGGTGGCGAACTCAAGGTGAGCGGCAGCGGCACCGGTAAAGTCTATTACAAGGGCACTCCCTCCAAGGTAACCGTACGAAAACTCGGCACCATCAAAGCCATCCCCATGGAATAACCCAATACGAGGAGAACCAATAAAAAACAAGCGACTGTCATGGGGCTTAGCCCACGGCAGTCGCTTTAACGTGCGTTTGTATTAGTAGTCATTCACTCATTCTATAAAGACACTTAACTTCAGTTCCTAATCAGCAGGTATCTGTTCGAAATGTCACCCAGGTTCTTGACCTTGACCGTGAAGTAGCCGCTCCTCTTGGGGGTCCAACTTACATAGCAGTCGTCGCCGTAGTCGATGTCAAAGTCCATCAGATTGTCGTTCTCGTCATATACGTAGACGTCCAGGTCGGTATCGCCGTCTCCGATTACGACTACCTCTGCTTCAACGCCGCGGGTGAAATACATGCGGTAGATGTCGGTGGTATTGGCCCTGACCACATCGGTGTGGCTTGTTACTGAATTGTCGCGGGCCTGAGCGTTGGCGGGTGCCTCAAGTGCATTAGCGGCCAGTGTTGCAAAAATCGCAATCATGCAAATGGTAATCATCTTCTTCATTGTCGTATGCCCTTAGTCCGTGTCGAGCGCAACTTCTATTGTTGTTATTGTTAAATTGATTTCTTAGTTGTTGAAACGCATTTGATGTGCGCCTCTACTGTAATTATGCAAATAGGGCAGCTTTTCTATCACCATCCCCAATTTTTTTTTGAAGCCCAAATCAATCACCCCTCCCTCCACATTATATATACCCCATTAACAATATTAGTAACAACTGTTCAGTACACAGCGATGCCATCGCTGTCCCCCGGCCGTCCCGTCCCCCCCCCGTTCTCCCCGTTTTTTCCGTCCCCTCCGTTCTTTCCGTTCTCTCCGTCCCGTCCCCCCAGCAATGTCGCCCCTGCTGTCCCGTGGGCGGCGGCACTGCCGCCGTCTCCGCCACCGGGCATGATGTAGCGTAATTTTTCGAGGCCAGTGACAGATTGCCACCTGCTCCTGCGTCTATAGAACCAGATTCTCATTAATTACAAACAACTTGAAAAACTATGACAAACTTATCTAAACACCCTAATGGCCTCAAGCTCTTGTTCGTCACCGAGCTTGCCGAGCGCTTCTCTTATTACGGTATGCGAGCCATCCTGGTGCTGTATCTGATTGCCGCTTTTCTCGGCAATGCGTCAGCATCAAGGTTGTATGGCTCGTTTGCCGGTTTGATTTATCTTTCGCCGATATTGGGCGGATACATTGCCGACCGCTACTGGGGCAATCGCCGCTCCATTATCGTGGGAGCAGTCATTATGATTATGGGCCAGTTGCTGCTCTTTGCTTCGGCTTGCCTTGTGAAGCAAAGTATCTTCCTCGATCCTGTTTCGGGTGGGACGATTGACCCCAGTGTTGACAATGTGCTGTCCTTTTGGCTGATGATCCTTGGACTCGCCTGCTTGATTATCGGGAACGGCGCATTCAAGCCCAACATCAGCACGATGGTCGGCGACCTGTACGAGCGGGACGACTCACGCACCGACTCGGCCTTCACGATATTCTATATGGGCGTGAATATTGGAGCTTTTACCGCTCCGTTGTTGATGGGGTGGCTCACTGCCGACGGCGGATGGACCAATCCCGGCGTCTTCCGCTGGGGATTCCTTTGTGCAGCCATCGCCATGGCGGTATCATTGTCGGCATTCCTGTACTACAAGGATTCGCTGCTGGTGCGTCCTGACGGTTCCCCCATCGGTGTGGCTCCCGAGAAGCCTTCCAAGCGGGAGACCGCTCCTGCCCCCAAACGTCAGATCTGGCAGATCTCACTCTGCTCGCTGTTGGCGATTGGCTTGTTCTTCTTATTCTCCCACTCAGCGGCCGATATCAACGATTATGTGGCTGCAGCCATCTATACGGCTGGTATCGCCCTGCCGGTGTTTGTGATCTGTGATTCCAGCCTCACTTCGCTGGAGCGTAAAAAGATTGTTGTGGTCTATGTGCTGGCGGCATTTTCGGTATTCTTCTGGGCCGCCTATGAGCAGGCTGGCTCGTCATTAACGATTTTTGCCGACCAGCAGTGTAACCGTCAATTGGGGTCGTTTACAGTGCCCACAACATGGTTCCAGTCCGTTAATCCCATTGTGGTGATTTTGTTCGCTCCGCTGCTGGCCATGCTTTGGGAATGGCTGGGCAAGCGCAATGTTGAGCCGTCATCACCTGCCAAGCAGGCAATCGGGCTGCTCTTGCTGGCCGTCGGTTATATGGTCATTGCCATCGGCACCAACGGCGCTTCCATTGCCAATAAGGCTTCCATGTGGTGGCTGGTGATTCTCTTTTTCATCACCAGCATTGCCGAGTTATCCGTCGGGCCCATCGGACTGTCGTTGGTCAACAAGTTGTCGCCGGCACGCTTCGCCTCGTTGATGATGGGTTTATGGTATACCGCCTTTGCCGCCAGCAATGCGTTGGCAGGCGAACTGGCAACGCTGTTACCGGGTTCTGAGGGACAAACCCAGTCGCTCCTCGGATTCCCCATCGAGAGCCTCACCGATTTCTTCATGGTGTTTGCCGTCATGGCCGGTGGAATGGGCGTCTTGTTACTCTGCCTCTGCCCTTGCCTCAAACGCCTAATGAAATAACCCCGCACCCCCCCGTTCTCTCCGTTATATCCGTCCCCTCCGTTATTTCCGTTATCTCCGTTCTCTCCCCAGTGACAACTGTCCAGTACACAGCGATGCCATCGCTGTCCCCCAGTCGTCCTGTCCCGCGGCAATTCCGCCCCTGCTGTCCCGTGGGCGGCGGCACTGCCGCCGTCTCCAACAATGTATACCGCGTTTTTTACAGCCCCCAATGAAAAATTTTGTGTTTTCTTGATAATTCAATTATCTTTGCGCTATCAAAAACTCTAATCATCAATAACTAAATCATTATGTTCAGTAAACAGACTTACATCAATCGCCGCAACGAGCTCAAGAAGCTCGTGGGCGACGGCGTGATTTTGCTCTTCGGCAACAACGAGTCGCCGTGCAACTACCCTAACAATGCCTTTTATCCCTTCCGTCAGGACTCGTCGTTCCTGTACTACTTCGGTCAGCAGCGCGACGGCCTGGTAGGCGTCATCGACGTGGATAACAACGTCGAGACCCTCGTGGGCGACGACATCGACATCGAGGATATCGTGTGGTACGGCTCGGTGGACAGCGTGGCCGACATGGCCGCCCAGGTGGGCGTGGCCAACTCGGCTCCCATGAGCCAGCTGCAGGTCATCTGCGACGACGCCAAGGCCAAGGGACGCCGCATCCACTTCCTGCCGCCTTACCGCCACGACACCAAGATCCAGATCATGGACCTGTTGGGCATCCACCCGAACAAACAGGGTGAGGCTTGCTCACATGACCTGCGCATGGCGGTCATCAATATGCGCTCGGTCAAGACCGCCGAGGAAATCGCCGAACTCGAACGTGCCGCCGAGGTGGGCTACCTGATGCACACCACCGCGATGCGCCTCATCAAGCCCGGCGTGACCGAGAAATACATCGGCGGCCAGATCGACGGCATCGCCGAGAGTTACGGTGCCAAGGTGAGCTTCGCCACCATCTTCTCGCAGCACGGCGAGATCATGCACGGCAACCCGTCAATGGCCCCGCTCGAGGCAGGCCGCCTCGCCCTGTGTGACTGCGGTGCCGAGACGATGGAGTTCTATTGCAGCGACAATACCCGCACCATGCCCGTGACCGGCAAGTACGACCAGCGCCAACTCGACATCTACCGCATCGTCGAGGAGTGCCACGACCTGGCTCTGGAAATCTCCAAGCCCGGCATGAAATATATGGACGTGCACATGGCCGTCTGCCGCCGCATGACCGAGCGCCTCAAGGAGCTGGGCCTCATGAAGGGCGACGTTGACGAGGCCGTTGCCGCCGGTGCACACGCCATGTTCCTGCCTCACGGACTGGGACACATGATGGGTATGGACGTGCACGACATGGAAGGCCTGGGACAGATTTACGTCGGCTTTGACGAGGAGACCCGTCCCCGTCTGGACCAGTTCGGCACCAACGCCCTGCGCATGGGACGCCGTCTGCAGGAGGGCTTTGTCGTGACCGACGAGCCGGGCATCTACTTCATTCCCGCCCTCATCGACGACTGGCGCGCAAGCGGCCACTGCGCCGAGTTCCTGAACTTCGACAAGCTGGAGACCTACAAGGACTTCGGCGGCATCCGCATCGAGGACGACATCCTCATCACCGCCGACGGCTGTCGTTTCATCGGCGAGAAGCGCATCCCCTACCATCCCCAGGATGTCGAGGACTTCATGGCTGCAGCACGTTAACCTCGCAGCTGGACATACGGCATAAAACTGACGATGGCGGTCTCAACTCGAAACCGCCATCGTTTAGTTTAAGGGAGAAACTTGGATTTACTCCTCCTCGTCGCCACCCTCGGCCTCGGCCATCGTGGTGAAGACGTTCTGCACGTCGTCGTCCTCCTCAAGGGCCTCGATCAGGGCCTCGACGTCGGCACGCTCGGCATCGCTCACCTCCTTGTAGTCGGCGGGCTCATAGACGAATTCACTGCTCTTGATCTCGAAGCCGTTGTCCTCGAGGTACTTCATGATGTCGCCATTGGAGGCAAAGTCACCCGAAACGAGCATTTCCTCCTCGTCGATGGCAAACTCCTCGGCGCCGCAGTCGATAAGCTCGAGCTCGAGCTCGTCGGGGTCAACGTCGGCCTTCGGAGCCACATGGAAGTAGCACTTGTGGCTGAACATGAAGGCTACGCTGCCCGAGTTGCCCAGGCTGCCGCCCTTCTTGTTGAAGTAGTTGCGCAGGTTGGCCACCGTACGGGTGGTGTTGTCGGTAGCGGTCTCGACCAGGACGGCAATGCCGTGGGGGCCGAATCCCTCGTAGATCACCTCCTTGTAGTCGCCGGCATCCTTCTCACTGGCGCGCTTGATGGCACGCTCAATGTTCTCCTTGGGCATGTTGGCGGCCTTGGCGTTGGCGATGAGTGCGCGCAGACGCGAGTTGCCTTCAGCATCGGGACCACCAGCCTTAACGGCGATGGTGATTTCCTTACCGATCCTGGTAAACGTGCGGGACATGCTGCCCCAGCGTTTCATCTTTCTTGCTTTGCGGTATTCAAAAGCTCTTCCCATTGTTGTTGTGTATATATTGTTTAAAGATTAATATTTTCAGTTTGTAGAGACGCAAAATTTTGCGTCTCACCATATGCGGAGCCAACTATTAACTATTAACTATTAACTATTAACTATTAACTCTTATCTCTTATCTCAGCTTGGCTCCCAGCTGGCTCTCCAGGTTCTTGATAATCTTGCTCATGATCGCATCAATCTGCTTGTCGTTGAGGGTCTTCTCGTTGTCTTGCAGAATCATGCTGATGGCATACGACTTCTTGCCGGCCTCCAGCTTCTTGCTCTCATAGACGTCAAACAACGTCATCGACTTCAACAGCTTCTTCTCGGTGCTCTCGACCACGCGGCGGATGTCGTCATAGGTCACGTTGGTGTCCACCAGCAGCGCCAGGTCGCGGCGCAGCGGCAGCGTCTTGGGCAGGTCGGCATACTTGATGTCCTTCTTCATCGCCAGTTTGCAGGCGAGGTTCCAGTTGATCTGAGCATAATAGACGGGCTGGTCCACGTCAAATTTCTTAGCCAGCGCCTCGTCAACGACACCCATCACGGCGATGGTCTTGCCGCCGCGGTTGCTGTAGCGCAGGGCGGGGTTGACGGTATCGTCCTCATACTGCTCGACAACGAGGTCGTTGAGGTTGATGCCCATGTTGGCGAACACGTTCTCCAGGTCGGCCTTCAGGTCATAGACGTTCAGCGCCCTCACCTTGTCGGCCCACGACTCGTCGTGGTTGTTGCCGGTGAGCCACATCGCCATCTGGGTGCTCTCGCTGTAGGGGGCGAGGGCCTTCTCCTCCTGGCTGATGCTGCCGTCGTGGCTATAGACGTTACCAAACTCATACAGCCTCAGGTTGGGGTTCTTGTGGTTGATGTTGCGGGCGATGCTCTCAAGGCCGCCGAACAACAGCGTCTGGCGCATGACGTTCAGGTCGCTGCTCAGGGGGTTCATGATGCGCACGCACAACTCGGCGGGATAGGTCGTCAGGCCCTCATAGTAGGCGCCCACGGTGAGCGAGTTGTTCATGATCTCGTGATAACCCACGCTGGTGAGCTGGTTGCTCACGGTCTCCTGCATGTCGTCGCGGTAGTCCACGTCGGTCTTGTTCGACAGGCTGCTGTGTACCTCGCTGGTGAACTCGACGTTGTTGTAGCCATACACGCGCAGGATGTCCTCGACCACGTCACACGGGCGCTGCACGTCAACGCGGTAGGGAGGAACGACGATTTGCAACTTCTCCTCGTCTTCGGCCTTGATTTCCATCTCCAGGCTCTCGACGATGCTGCGGATGACGTCGTGGGGGATGTCCTTGCCGATAAGGCGCTTGACGTAGTCATAGCTCAGTTCCACGGGGAAGCCGGGGAAGTCATGGGCCTTGACATCGATGATATCGCCGCAGATTTCTCCACCGGCCACCTCCTTGACAAGCATAGCGGCAAGCTTGAGGTTATAAATGACGCTGTTGGGGTCGATACCGCGCTCAAAGCGGAACGATGCGTCGGTGTTCAGGCCGAAACGGCGGGCGGTCTTGCGGATCCACGTGGGGTGGAAATAGGCCGACTCCAGGAACACGTCGGTGGTCGATTCGGTGACTCCCGAGTCAAGACCGCCGAACACGCCACCGATGCACATCGGCTCCTCGCCGTTGCAGATCATCAGGTCGCGGTCGGTCAACGTGCGCTCAACGCCGTCGAGGGTGACAAATTTGGTGCCTGCATCCACGGTCTTGACAACGATGCGGTCGCCCTTGACCTTGGCCAGGTCAAAGCAGTGCATGGGCTGTCCGGTGCCCAGCAATATATAGTTGGTGATATCGACAATGTTGTTGATGGGACGCTGGCCCACGGCGAGCAGCAGGTCCTTCAGCCACTTGGGGCTCTCCTGAACCTTCACGCCGCGGACGGTCAAGCCGGCATAGCGCGGGCAGGCCTCGGCGTTCTCTACGCTGACGGGAATGCCGCCGTCAGTGCGGTCGATGGCAAAGGCGTCAACACTGGGGCGATGCAGGTTACCGTCCATACCGTGGCGCTTCATCCAAGCTGCCAGGTCACGGGCAACACCGTAGTGCGAGCCGCCGTCGATGCGGTTGGGCGTGAGGTCCACCTCGATGAGGTAATCATCCTCGATGCCGTAGTAGTCGGCTGCGGGGGTGCCCACCACGGCCTCCTCGGGCAGGACGATGATACCGTCGTGGCTGCTGCCAACGCCAATCTCGTCCTCGGCACAGATCATACCCAGCGACTCCTCGCCGCGCATCTTGCTGCGCTTGATGGTGAATTCCTGGTCGCCGTCATACAGCTTCGTGCCCAGCGTGGCAACGATGACTTTCTGGCCGGCGGCGACATTGGGCGCTCCGCACACGATCTGTACAGGGTCGTTGCCGTCACCCAGGTTCACCGTCGTGATGTGCAGGTGATCGCTGTTGGGATGGTCGATGCAGGTCACTACCTGACCCACAACCAGGCCACGCAGCCCGCCCTTGATGGTTTCTACTTGTTCTACTGCTCCCACTTCCAGACCCAGCGAGGTCAGCGCCTCGGCCACCTGTTCAGGCGTCAGGTCGGTGTCGATGTAGCGTTTGAGCCACTTATAGGAAATATTCATAATATTGAATAAAATTTATAATCGCTTAAAAACGTGCAAAGTTACAATATTTTCATCTAACCACCAACCCTATCAACAGAAAAGAATCATTCCCATCCTCTCCATCCTCTCCATCCCCCCATAATCTCCGTTATTTCCGTCTTCTCCGTTATTTCCGTATTCTCCGTTCCCTTCGTTTTTTTCGTCCCCTCCGTTCCCTCCGTTTTCCGTTTCCTCCGTTATCTCCGTTATCTCCGTTATCTCCGTTCCCTCCGTCCCCCCGCAATTAGTTGTTTTCAATAATGAATGTACGCCGCTCCCAATTCGTGTAATTCGTAGTTTTAAAAAAACGTCATTCCTTGTTCTGTAACGACTTGATGTGCAGGTCGGCCTGCGGGAAGGGAATCTCGATGCCGTTCTCGTTCAGCACGTTGTAGATGCTCTCCTTGATGCGGGCGATGTCAGCGGGTTGTGACGCCACGCGCACCCACACGATCACCAGCAGGTCCACGCTGCTCTCGCCGAAGTTCTGGAACAGCACCTGCACGCCCTTTTTGGGGTCATAGCAGTCCAGATGGCTGATGCGCTCGATGATCATCTCGCGCACGGTATTGACCTTGCTGCCGTAGGCCACGCCGACGGTGATTTTCGCCATCTCGTAGCCGTGGTTACGGGTCATGTTCTTGAAATTCTTGGTGAACAGCTGGCTGTTAAGGAACGCGATGACCGAGCCGTCAACAGTCTCGACGAGTGTGCTCTGGTAGTTGATGTTGCTCACCTTGCCGCGAACGCCGTCACACTCGATGACGTCGCCTATCTTGACGCGACCGTTCATCAGCGACAGACCGTAGAACAGGTTCTCAAGAGTGTCTTTCATCGCGAAACCGATACCGGTCGAGAGGCCGGTGAGGATGAACGTGATGCCCGTGCGGCTCACGTGCAGGGTCACCAGCACGATATAGATGTAGATACCCCAGCCGATGTACTTGATGATGTTCATCGAGAGGGTTACGGCCTTGGATGCGGCCTTGTATTGAGCCTTGGCATTCGGGTCTTCTTGAACAATGGTGTTGATGTCAACCTCCTCATTATCAGCAATGTCATTTCTCTCCTCATACTGCGAGATGGCACGGGCCTCGGCGCGGCTCTGCTTCCACAGCTGGTACCCCTGGATAAACAGATAGATGATGTAATTAAAGACGAATGCGGCAGCCACGCAGAACAGAATCCTGTCGAGCGACAAGACAATGAGTCCGTCCTGGTTGACAAACTTGTAGCGGAAGATGCGCTCGCACCACTGCGTGAGGTCAAACACCCGTGCCGCCCAATAGATCGACAGCGCTACACTCAACGTGGCGGCGATGGGGATAACCATCTTATAGACAGCGTCATAGAACCAGGTTTGACGCACGTCGGCATCGCTGGGAATGTACTTTTTCTCGTAGGAGTGCAGCAGGTCATAGATCACGGTGATGGTCTGGATAAGCGTCAACTGCATGATCCACCAGATGAGCACCTGCACGCTCATCAACGTGTAGCCCATCCATGCCATGACGGTCGACACGGCCATGACGATGAGCGATATCCACGAGTAGGACACGTCGCTGCGAGGCACGTTCACGTTGTGACGGCGATTGATGACCAACTGCCAGATGGTGGACGCCAGCAGTAGGGGAGGGAAGAGCAGGTTGACGACCGTGCTGGGAAGGAACACGATGCGGAAGAAGAACACTACAAAGCCCACCACCAGCACCGGCATATACAGCTTGAAACCGCTTTTGACGGTTTTGCCCTCCATGCGGATGATGATGGACAGCGTGATGGCGGCGATGAGCCACGCATACTCGCTCAACAAGCGCGTCGCCATCTTCATGAAATTTTGACCAGTGATATTGGTGATGATGAACGTCGCGATGGCAAACACCGCAGCGGCACCACAGATGATGATGCACGAACGCTTCGGCTGGAATTTCTGGTAAGTGCTGTTAGACAGGAATCGCCGCGGTATCAGCTTGATGATGAGCCAACTGACGAGAAACGCACCGACGATATACACGGCCATGAAGATGAACAGGAAGCCGATGAGAGGCCCGCGCCACTCGCTATTGGTCTTGCGCGAATAGGTGTATTTCTCGGCAAGGTCTTCCTTGCTGTTCCTCCAGTTGTAACCAAAGCGCTTCAGGATCTGGTAATAGCTCTGACCGCCGTTGACAAAGACGCTCTGGCGGATGCGTTCATACATTCCCATGGCATGGTCGTTCAGCTTCTTGGCCTTAGAGGCGACCAGCTGGCGCTTCTCGTGATTCTCCTTCATCGTCTCGCGCGTGTGGCGGATGTCGTTCTCGATAGCCTGGGCCAGATAGATGCAGCTGTCGCGTGTGGCACGCATCTCGGGCGTCTTGAGCTGATAGTCGGGAATATTGTTCAGGGCTTGCACCAGGTGCTCATATTGGGCAATCTGCTCGTCCTGTTGTTGCTCAAACTGCTTGAACGAGCGCGTACGCGTCACGCGGTTATACAGGTCGGTAGCCTGGCCGCAGGCATACGCCAGGTCAAAGATATTCTGCTCCTTTTGGCTATAGAGCATCAGCTCGATGTTGTTACACAGCTCCAGGTCGCGGCCGATGCTGCGCTGGAATTGCTTGTTACGGCTCTCGAAGCGCGCCGCGCGCTCCTGCTGCTCCTGGTGTGTCTCGCTCAGTTCCTCGCACAGCACACCCAACGTCTGTTCCATCGTGCTCTCCTTCAGCACGGCACCCGCCTGCAGTGCCATCACCAGCACCACCAGCGCCACAATATATCTCCTCATTCTTATCATCTTCATTGCAAAATCCTGGCCACAAAGATAACATTTTCCCCCAAATCCCACAACACTTTAAAACGACCCCCCATTTCCCCCATCCCTCCTCCGCCCCCCGTCCCCCAGGGGACCCCTGTCCAGTATACAGCGATGCCATCGCTGTCCCCCGTCATCCCCTGTTGTCCTTCGCCGTCCCGCTATGCCGCCCCTGCTGTCCCGTGGGCGGCGGCTCTGCCGCCGTCTCCCCGCCGTCCCCCGTTATATCCGTTCCCTCCGTTATATCCGTTTCCCCTCCACCCCCCGTTCCCCCCAGGGGACGCCTGTTCTGTATACAGCGATGCCATCGCTGTCCCCTCGCCGTCCCGCTCTGCCGCCCCTGCTGTCCCGTGGGCGGCGGCTCTGCCGCCGTTCAACAGCTGCACCCAGCAAAACAGGGGATGTGCCATGCGGCACATCCCCTGTAGGGCGTTATAATCAATCTAATGATTACTTGGCAGTAGGATCGTTGATGGTCTTGTAGCCATCATTGTAGTCGGTCTCCTTCAAGGGAACCTCCCATACCCAGTTGTTCGCATCCTCGGGCATGATGGTGACAGCCACTGCGGGATGGGCGTTACCACCCTCATCCCATCCGTGACGGATGATGGGGAGTTTCCAACGCTTAAAGTCACTCCACTGGAAGCCTTCGCCCCACAGCTCAAGTGCACGGTAGTCGGCAATCTCGTTGAACAGGTCCTGACCAGTCTTGCTGCAGGTGTAACCGGGGTTGCGGCCAGAGCCGGCGTTCAAGCGAACGAGGGCATCCTGAGCATTGGCGGGCTGGTTCATGAAGTAGTAGCACTCAGCCTCGATAAGGAGCATCTCACTGGTGCGGATGTAGGGCAGATAACCTACACCCGGAGTGTCGAATACGTAGAACTTCAAGTGGGCACCCAGGTGATATACGCCAGATGCGTAAGGCTCGGCCAGACCGGGAGCGGCATGCTCCTGAACATAGTAGTAAGCCTTGGCGTATGCATTCCTGTCGGTGTACTGCAGGTTGGCAGTCAGACCAATGTAACCAAAGGTGTGCTCAACCTGGTTGGGATCGTTGGCATCAATGCCCAGGCCGCTCTCGGTGAGGAACAGCGACTTGCGGAAGTCCTCATCGGGAATGCGGTTGATGAGCTCGCGGCCGATAGTACCTGCACCGTTCTGAGAAGCAGAAGCATAATAGCCGTTGCAGCTGTACTGAGTACCGTAGCTCCAGTACCAGTTGTTCTCATCGGCACTGCCATAGCTACCCAGAATCCACTCACTGGTGGGACGGCAGAAACCGGCAGCATAAGCCTCATTGTTCATCAGGGGGTAGCCATCCTCGGCCAGCTTAGCGTGGTTCAGCGCGGTCTGGTAATCCTCCTTATACAGGGCAGCGCGAGCATAAACTGCGTGGGCACAATTCAGGTTGGGAGTCCAGCAGTCATTGGCAGAACGGTCAACGTCGCTCTCGCCGAACAGCTTGATGGCCTCATCCAGATCCTTGTAGATCTGAGTGTAAACCTCGGCCATCGTCGAGGGAGCAAGGTCACCAGTCGACTCATCAAGGCGAAGGGGTACACCCTGGGATGAACCATTGTTGGAGTCTTTCCAACGTACGCTGTAGTAATGGAGCAACTTCTCATAGCCATAGGCACGGAAGGTCAAAGCCGAAGCCTTGATGAACTTCTTGTCATCCTCATCGCCCTCGGCATTGTCAATGCGACTGATAATCACATTAGCCTGGGTGATAATCTGATAGTAGTAGTACCAAGCGTAGTGGTTGTAAATGGTGCTCTTATCGGTGTGCATCGTCTGGTTGTGGATATCAGCCCAACCTGAAGCATACTGATTGTAATAGTAGTCCTGACTGGGATAGTTCTCATACAGACGCATGATGGCATTCTCACCGCAGAAACCCTGGCGATAGTTACCATGCTGGATGGTCATCGTCTTGGCAACACCGTTCAGAGCCTTGTAGGCATTGTCGACGGTGGCAACAGCCGAAGCATCGCTGATCGACTCGGTGGGTTTAGTCTCGAGATAATCTTCGCCACAAGAGGTCGTAACCAATGCAGCACCGACCAGCAGACCGCTCAATAAAATCCTATTTATATACTTTTTCATAATAAATTCTATTTTGATGTTTTAGTCTTAAGTTTTATTGACTGATTATCAGAACTGCAACTGAACACCGAAGTTAAACACGCGGGCGGTAACATAGGTGTTGTCACTACCACCGCTGAAGTTGTACTGGGGATTCAGACCCTTGCGGGAAGTGAAGGTGGCCAAGTTCTCAACACCAGCAGTAAGGGTGAGACCCTGCATACCAATCTTGTTCATCACCAGCTTGGGAAGTGCGTAGCTCAAGCTGATGTTCTTCACTACAAAGTAGGAAGCACTGGTCAACCAGCGGTCACTGGTAGCATTGTTGTAAGAGCTGTACTCAAAGTCGAGCTGAGGCAGACCCTTGGGATCAATGCGGTTGGGGGAATCCTCGGTCATACCGGCGGGTACACCGTTCCAAGAGTTCTTCAGGTCAACGTGGTTGGCACTTGCCGAAGAAGCGGTATTGGTCGACATCAGGCTCTGGTATGCGCTGTCATAGATCTTGCCACCCAGGCTGTAGGTGAACAGGGCGTTCAGCGAGAAGCCCTTGAAGTTGAGCAGCGAGTTGAATGAACCAAAGAACCAGGGATGAGCAGTGCCGGCCCAGTCACGCAGACCATAAGAACCAGGCGAGGTGGTGTAGGTAACACCATTAATGTCTATAGCCTCACCAGCATCAGTAGCGCGTTCAATCATATCGGGATCAATCGTGTACAGCGAGCGACCGGTCATCTGGTCAACGCCCACAAAGTGATAGGTGTAGAACTCATAGGGATCGTGACCCTCTGAGTAGTTCTGCTGGCCATGGATAATGTCCTTGCCGTTAGGAAGCTTCTTGATCTTGCTCTTCATGAAGGTGCCCTCGGTGCTCAGCGTCCAGTTGAGGTCCCTGTTGCGCAGCACGTCATAGCTCAGCGAGATCTCGATACCGCGGTTGGAGATGGTACCGATGTTCTTGTAAACGCTCATGTTATAGTCATCACCCCAAACAAACGAACCAGCCGACAGGGGCAGGGGAACTGCGAACAACAGGTCCTTGTTGCGCTTGTCAAACAGGACGAAGTTGAAGCTCAAGCGGTCAAATAAGCGACCCTCGATACCGAAGTCGATATTCTGGCAGGTCTCCCACTTGATGTCCTCGGCAGCGAGGCTCTGCTTCATGAAGGCAGCGCTACCGGCGTTCTTCTCAATGTAATACAGGGCCTGGTAAGCATAGTAGCTAACACCGGTGTTGTTACCGGTCTCACCATAAGAAGCGCGAATGCGCAGCTGGTCGATCCAGTTAACATCCTGCAGGAAGTTCTCCTTCTTGATGTTCCAGTTTACACCGAACGAGAAGAAGTTACCCCAACGGTTCTTCTTGGCAAAGCGAGAAGAACCATCACGACGGAACGAGAAGTCTGCGAAGTACTTCTCATAGTAGTTGTAGCGGGCACGACCCAGGTACGACTCGGTCTTGTCCTCGTCATCCGAACCCAGGAAGTAGGAGTTCGTCTGGAAGTTACCGGGAGTGTAGATACCATCGGCAGCCGAACCAGTGTTCATGCCGTAAGCCGAGCGGGCGTTGTACTCATAGTTCTCATGAGCCAGCATGATATCAACATGGTGACGATCAAAGTCGCGATACCAGTTCAACAGCTCCTGAGCGGTGCGGCTGTTGTACTCATAGGCGTAGCTGCTCAGACGACCACCATTGGTAGCACCATCACCAATAAACGGGTTGTTGTAATGACGGCGATTGGTGTTGCTGTGCATGAAGTCGGCCTTCAAAGTGATCGAGAAGCCCAGGGGAAGGGTAAAGGTACCGTAAGCCTGGCCATCGATGACGGCACGGCGACGACGGTCGAAGTCACTGCGAATCTCGAAGGCAATGTTGCGGTTGTCCAGATAGGACGACTCGGTATCATAAATCTTCTCGCCGTTCTCGTCAAGCAGGAAGCTGCCATCGGGGTTGTGCATGAACAAGGGATAAACCGGAGCCATGTAACGGGCAGTGTAGAACGGGTTAGCATAGTAGGTACCGTTAGCATTGTCGTTGAAGTTGCGGGTAGCATATGTACCACTCAGGTTGATACCTGCCTTGAACCAGTCACTGGGAGTGAAGTTGGTGTTGATACGACCAGTGAAACGCTCATAGGCGCTGCCGTAGATATAACCCTGCTCGTTGGTGTAACCAGCCGAGGCAAACATGTTGTACTTCTCACTACCTGCGGTGCCCGACAAGCTGTAATCCTGACGATAACCGGTGCGCTCAACGTCCTTCTGCCAATCCAGGTCGGTGTAACCGGGAAGTACCTGGGCTACGAGCTTACCGTTAGCATCAAACAGCTTATTATATTCAGCGTTGTAGATGTTGCGCTGAGCATAGTCGGTAATCAAGTGCTCGGTGGCATACTGCGCAGCAGCGGCGGGATCAAGACCCATGCTACCGTTGATGGCGAAGTTCTTCATGGCCTGCCATGAAGCCTCCATCCACTGGTCGGCATTCATGCGGTCATACTCTGCGATACCGCGCTTGTACATACCCTGGTTGATGCGAAGCGTTACAACGGGCTTGTTGGCATAGCTACCCTTCTTGGTGGTAATCAGCACAACACCGTTGGCTGCACGGTTACCATACAGGGCGGCCGAGGCAGCATCCTTCAACACACTCATGCTCTCGATATCAACAGGGTTGATCTCGGCGATGTTACCGTCAAAGGCCACACCGTCAACTACATACAGAGGAGTGCTCGAACCGGTGATACTACCGATACCACGGATGCGGATGTTGGGGGCTGCACCAGGCTCACCATAGGTGTTGTTAACCTGGATACCGGGGGTGCTACCCTCAAGCGCTGCGGTAACCGAAGAACCGATGCGGTCCTTGATCTTCTTCTCGTCAACTACCGAGATAGAACCGGTAATCGACTGACGCTTGGCGCTACCGTAAGCAACTACAACAACCTCATCAAGGTCCTGACCACCTGAGTCAGACAGTTTGATAACCATGTGGTCCGTTACCTCTACCTGACGGGTAGCGTAGCCAACGTACGATACGTTGACAAACCTCACGTGGTCAGGTAAAACCAGCGTGAAGTGACCATCCAAATCAGTTGCAGTGCCACGACTCGCTCCCTCACCTTGCACAGTAGCGCCGATGAGGGGTTCACCATTGGCTGCATCCACTACTTGTCCGCTGATTGTGCGGTCGGCATAAGCCGAGAGTGCCATAAAGCACATTGCAAACAGCAATAAAAAAACTTTTTTCATAAAATAGTGATGTTTATTAAATTAATATAAATTATAAATGGTTTTGTGTCTGATTTCATTAGTTACTGTAAGGCCTCGATGGCGCTTTTCTAGTAGCTAAAATCGATTATTTACAAGTATGCAAAACTAGTCAAAAAATGTGAAACGGGCAAAATAAACGCAGCGTTTTAACTAAACCCCCTTGTTTTCTATCTTTTTGATGCATTTGCATTTTTATTAAAAAATAATGTCATTTATTGACTCTGCTTCAATTTAACACACTGATAAATAACCAATTAAGTGCAAGAAATAGCCGTTTTCGGTAGCTTTGGCCCCCAATTCAAAAATATGTTAATAAAAACACCTTTTAACAATCTCATTTTAACTAAATCCACCCAATAATAAATGATGCCCCCAAAGCCTAAAACCGCCCTAAATATAACTACTAGTGCCCATAAAAACCGTCCCCCCGTCCCCCCCGTGACGCCTGTCCTGTATACAGCGATGCCATCGCTGTCCCCCGCCATCCCGCCGCTGTCCCGTCACCGCCGCTATTCCGCCCCTGCTGTCCCCCGCTGTCCCGTCACCGCCGCTATTCCGCCCCTGCTGTCCCCCGCTGTCTCGCCACCCCCGCTATGCCGCCCCTGCTGTCCCGTGGGCGGCGGCTTTGCCGCCGTCACCCCCGTCTCCCCTGTTTCCCCCGTTCTCTCCGTAATATCCGTCCCCTCCGTAATATCCGTCCCCTCCGTAATATCCGTTTTCCCCGCCCCCGTATAAAAAAAGCGGCCTGACGCATCGCGCGTGTGGCCGCTCAAGAAAAGCTATGAGAAAAATAATGATTTTATAATATCAGCATATGTGTGCTATTTTGTGAGAATCTTCTTGCTCAGGTAGTTCATGAACGCATCCTTGTAGTTGTCGCCGATCGGCATCGACGCATCGCCCTCGAGGACGACATGACTCTTTTTCACCTCAGTGATTTTGTCGAGGTTGATGATAAAGGAGCGGTGAATGCGCATGAATTTATTTGAGGGTAGGTGCTCCTCGATCTTCTTCATGCTCAGCAGCACGATGACGGGCCTCTCCTTGTCGTCACAAGAGATGCGCAGGTACTCACTCATGGCCTCGATATAACGGATATGCTCGATATCAATGCGAACAATCTTGTAGTCACTCTTGACAAAGATGGTGCCGTCGTTCACTTCACGGGTATCCACCTCGGTGAAGGACTGTTGGCGTATTTCCTGGATCTCCTTGATCCTTTTGGCAATGGTTTCAAACTCATCAAATCCGTACGGCTTCAACAGATAACCCACGGTATTGGCCTTATAGCTCTCCAGGGCATATTCGCTATAGGCGGTGATGAACACGATGAGCGGGCCGCGGCCATAATCTATATCCAGTGATTTGGCAAAGTCGATGCCGTTCAGGTCGGGCATGTTGATGTCGAGGAAGATGGCATCAACTTGTTGCTCGTCCATGACTTTTTGTGCCTGGATGGCGCTATGGCACTCTGCAACAAGCTCAAAGTATGGTATCTTGTTGATATAGGCTACGAGTTTCTTGAGTGCCAACGGCTCGTCGTCGATTGCGATACATTTAATCTTTGTCATAGCGTTTCTCTTTTTTTGCCTTTTCGGGCTTATTTGGTCATGCTGTCTTCGGTGTTATTGAAGTCGTCACGGCAGCGCTCCGGCAAATTGAGCAAGACGTCATAATCTGTCTCACTGTCCTTGATATCAAGGGAATAGTCATTGCCGTAGATGAGTTCTAGTCGTTTGGCTGTGTTGTTCAGCCCCACGCCGCCAAACTCGTGCTTGACGTCGTTCTTGGTGTTGTGGCAGTGGAACAGCAGGCGGTTGCCTTGCTTCTTGATGCCGATGTCGATAACCGACGGCTTGTCGTAGGCCACACCGTGCTTGAACGCGTTTTCCACAAACGGGATGAATAGCAGCGGCGCTATCACCACCTCGTTGGGCTCGACCTTGGGGAGATCAAGATTAACGGTCACCTGGTCTGAATAGCGCAATTTCATCAGGTTGACGTACTTCTGGAGGAAGGGGATGGCGATATGGAGCGAGACGCAGCAGTTATCGCTCTCATACAGGAGGTACCGCATCATTCGCGACAGGTCCACGATACTGTCCTTGGCCTGCTCGGGGTCAATATCCACCAGGGCGTGGATATTGTTGAGCGTGTTCATGATGAAGTGAGGGTTGATCTGGTAACGCAGGTAGTCCAGCTCCTGCTTCAGGCTCTGTTCCTTGAGCTTCGCCAGCCTGTTATTCTCCTCCTCGCTCTGGCAATAGGTCTTCACACCCAGGTTGGCCCCAAGCATCATAATCACGAGAATGAACATGGTGATGTCGTGCTTGTGGATGGGAGGACGACCATTGGGAGGTGGTGGTTCCATATCGATGACACTGGTTGGCTGCGGACTTTGCGGCATGGGATTGTGACCGGGCTTGTGCATGCATTGGCCCGTCTGGAACAATGCAATCACGACAACGCAGCTGGCGATGTATTTGGTCACCTTCTTCTGTTTCACCAGCATCGGCGCCAGGATGTGGTTATGGATGAGGAAAACGACGAAGAAGAACAACAGGTGGACCCATGTGTCAAGCAAGCCGTTCTTGATCCAGATCGGGTGCTCGGGATTATAATTGACGACGAACTCCGATAGCGGGGCCAAAAAGATAACAAACCACACGATAGTGTAGATGATGGTCTCTTGTTTGGTCTGCTTGTAATAGTCGCTCATGGGCGTTGCTGCGTTTAAGTTGGATAACAAAGATAGTGATGTTGGCTTATACCACAAAATTTTTTCAGCCATCTAACCCAATGTATCAATAAACCGCCCCTATAGCAGCAGCAATAGGGACGGCTCTTGATGTGTGGGGCACATTAATGCCAGATGTACGTTACGGTACCGATGCCCTCGGTCATGGTGTTCTTGGGCACCGAGAAACTGGATTTCAGCGCAGCCTGCTCACAGGCGCGGCGCACCTCGGGATGCGACGCGAGGTCGCCCGTGGCTCCCGTGGCCTTGGCGCTGGTCACTTTACCTCTCGGGTCCACGGTGACGCGCACGGTGACGCGTCCCGACCACTTGCTGTTAGGCACGGGCTTGGCCCAGTAGTCCAGGGTATAGCCCACGAGTCCGCTGATGCCGGGCTTGCCGGCAAGCACGCCCTGGTTGGAGTTTCCGCCGGCCGTGCCTTTCTGACCGCCACCGTTGCCGCTGCCGTTGCCGAATGCGTTTTTCACCCTGTTGTTGGTGGCATTGCTGGCTGTGGTCTGCTCGGTTTTGGTGTTCTTGGACTTGGTTTGCTGGGCCTCGGAGTTCTTGTTCTGGGCTTTGGGCTTATCCACGACTTTGTCGTTCGGCTTTGTGGGGCCGGGCTTCTTGGGCTCAGTCTCCTTGGGCTGTTCCTTCACCTTGTGCGGCGATTCGGTCTTCTGGGTGACCAGGGGAGGCGTCTTGTGGTTCACCTCGCCGGCGTCCTCCAGGTCATCGGCGTCGATATCGGGGTCGTCACCCTCGTCGGGAGAGGCACTGGGTTCGGCCGACTCCTCGTCCATCATGTCGTTCTGAACGTTGTCAAGGGTGTTTCCCAGCATCACAAATTCACCGCCGAACAGGATGGAGTCCTGAGCAAGCTGCGTCAGGTCGGGCCTGTCGGGCACTTGCTCATACCGCAGCGTGTAACTCAGCAGCAACGCTAGCGTTCCCACTGTGATGAGCAGGGTGATCAGTAATGCCCATAGGCTATGTTTGCGGCGATCTTCTTCCATCGTGATGACGCATTAGGGGTTGATGTCGGTGACAGGAACGGGCTCGCTGACGGGCTCCTGGGCGGGGGCGGGACCGAAGCTGGCCTCGCTGGGCTTGGTGGCAAGAACGATTTTAACGCCTTGCTTCGAGCCCTTGTCCAGAATCTCGACAATCTTGCCGTAATTCACTTCCTCGTCGGCATATACGGCGACAAACTCGTTGGGATTGCCGGCCTTCAGGGCCTGCATGAAGCCCTCGAGCTGCTCGGGGGCGATGGGCAGCAGGTCACTCTCGCCGGTCTCGGTGGTCTGCGTGGCATACATGTTGAGGTCCTTGTCAACATAGATGCGCGTCGAGGGCTTGATGGCCGTCTGCTCGCTGCTCTGCGGCAGGTTGACCTCGAGCGCCGACGGGAATACAAACGTCGAAGTGACCAGGAAGAAGATGAGCAGCAGGAAGATGACGTCGGTCATCGAGGCCATGCTGAACATCGACAGCGTCTTGTGTTGTCTCTTGAGTGCCATAATTTCTGGTTTTTAGTTTTTAGTCATTAAGATGCGGATGACAATTCCTAACTCCTAACTCCTAACTCCTAATTCCTAACTCCTAAATTACTTGGCCGGCTCGTTGAGCAGGTCCATGAATTCCATCGTCTTGCCCTCCAGCTTGTTCATCACCTTGTTGACACGTGAGGTCAGGTAGTTGTAGGCAAACAGGGCGATGATACCCACAATCAGACCGGCAACAGTCGTTACCAGTGCCTGATAGATGCCGCTGGCCAGAATGGTCACGTTACTGTTGTTACCGGCGCTCGCGAGCTGGAAGAAGGCCTGTACCATACCGATTACGGTACCCAGGAAACCGAGCATCGGGGCTCCTGCTGCCGTGGTGGCCAGCCAGTTAAAGCCCTTCTCGAGCTTGGCGACTTCCATATTGCCCACGTTCTCGATGGCAACGAGCACATCGTTCATGGGGCGTCCGATGCGGGTCACACCCTTCTCGATCATGCGAGAGTAGGGGGTATTGGTGTCCTGACACAGCTTCAGGGCCTGGTCCACCTCGCCGCGGTGGATGTATTCCTTGATGCGGTCCATGAACGAGCGGTCCTGACGGTTCGCATGGTTGATGGCGAACAGACGCTCAAAGAAGATATAGATGCTCACAACTGCCAGCAGCGCCAGGGGAATCATAATCCACCAGCCACCGGCCTTGATGAGTTCCCACACCGAGAGTTCCTTGACAATCGGTTCGGCTGCCTCGGCAACGGGGGCGGTGGCGGCGGCGATGGCTGCTGCACTGTCGGTAACGATTTGTACGGCACTGTCCATTGCTTGCTGCATGGTGTCGGCGGCTTGTTGTGCCACTTGAGCGACAGGCTCTGCTTGAGCTAAAATCATGTTGAGGATAGACATATTCGTTTAATTCAATTTATTTGGTTATTTCTTTATTAACGTGAAAAATCGCTTTTTATTTCAAACACTCCTTATAAGCCTTGATGGTGGCCTCCAGACCCAGGTACAGCGCGTCGCTGATCAGCGCATGCCCGATCGACACCTCGCTCAGGTGAGGCACATGCTGCTGGAAGAACTGAAGGTTGTGAAGGCTCAGGTCATGACCGGCATTCAGGCCCAGGCCAACGCTGTGGGCCGTCTGGGCAGCTGCGGCAAAGGGGGCAACGGCAGCATCGGGGTCAGCGTCAAATTCTTCAGCATAGGGGCCGGTGTACAACTCCACACGGTCGGCGCCAGTGCGGGCAGCGGCACGGATGTTGTCAAGGTCGGTGCCCACAAAGATGCTGGTGCGGATGCCGGCCTCCTTGAGCCTGTCAACGATGCCCGTGAGGAACTCCATATTGGCCTCCACGTCCCATCCCGCCGACGAGGTCAGCACGTCGGGAGCGTCGGGAACCAGCGTCGCTTGCGTGGGACGAACCGCGAGAACCAACTCCATGAACTGCTCGCTCGGGTAGCCCTCGATATTGAACTCGGTGCGAACCAGCGGTCTCAGTTCATACACGTCGCTGCGGCGGATGTGTCGTTCGTCGGGGCGCGGATGCACGGTAATACCGTCAGCACCAAAGCGTTCACAGTCCATTGCTACCCTCAATACGTCAGGTACATTACCGCCGCGCGCGTTGCGCAGGGTCGCTATCTTGTTGATGTTTACACTCAGGTTAATCATCTTGTTCTAGTGATGTATGTCTTTTCGTTATGTGTATAGGATACAGGTGTTGCTATCGTTATGCCGCTGCGTTACCGCGCGACAATTTGCAAAATTAACCATTATTTTTCACATAGCTGTGATAACGAATGTGAATTTTGCCAAAAAAAACCTTTACCATCCCCCCACAATCCAGATAACCCCTTCACCCCCCGCGTCCTCCCGCGTCCTTCCCGGCTCCCGCGAGTCCTTCCCCCGTCCTCGCCCCCCGTCCCCCCAAGGGGGACGCCTGTTCAGTAAACAGCGATGCCATCGCTGTCCCCCTGCTGTCCCGTAACCGCTGTCCCGCCCCTGCCGCTATGCCACCCCTGCTGTCCCGTGGGCGGCGGCTCTGCCGCCGTCACCCCCGCCCGTCCCTTCCGTTATATCCGTTTTCTCCGTTCTCTCCGTTCTCTCCGTCTCCCCGTTTTCCCCGCCCCTCCATCCATCCCCTGTGCCGCCTGTCCTGTATTCAGCGATGCCATCGCTGTCTCCCGCTGTCCCGCCCCCGCCGCTATGCCACCCCTGCTGTCTCGTGGGCGGCGGCTCTGCCGCCGTCACCCCCTTCCGTCCGTCTCCCGCGAGTCCTTCCCCCGTCCCCGTCCCCCAAGGGGGGCGCCTGTCCAGTATACAGCGATGCCATCGCTGTCCCCCTGCTGTCCCGCAACCGCCGTCCCGCCCCCGCCGCTCTGCCACCCCTGCTGTCCCGTGGGCGGCGGCATTGCCGCCGTCACCCCCTCCCGTCCGTCTCCCTCGAGTCCTTCCCCCGTCCGCGCCCCCCGTCCCCCAATGGGGACGCCTGTTCAGTATACAGCGATGCCATCGCTGTCCCCCCGCTGTTCCGCACCCGCCGCTCTGCCGCTCCCGCTGTCTCGTGGGCGGCGGCACTGCCGCCGTCACCCCCGTCACCCCCGTCCGTCCGCGCCCGTCCTCCCCCCGTATTTTCCGTTTTCTCCGTAATATCCGTTCCCCAGCCCGTTTGCCTCCACAACGCCCTTGCGTGTAGCTCCCTTTTTCCAGTGGGGGAATAAAAAAACGACCGCCCGTCATGGATGGTGACGGGCAGCAGTTTGGATGATGTGTGTTTCTCTAATTTAAGGAATACCTAATTATTTAAAATCTAAACATTTCTCTCAATACTCTAAAAAAATCCTACCAAGTCCTCCGGTTGGAATGGTCTGGCCTCCAAAATTGTCAAATTGGAAATTTGGCACAATCCTGCCATAGAAGCCATTGTTGAACATCCACGTGTAAACGTTACCCCGTGAACTGGTGAACCTGAAGGTGTAGGTGCCGGTCAGGAAGTCGTGGGCGTCAATCGTGTCCATTACTCCGTCAATAACCGTCTCAAACACCTCTACCTGGGTGGCAGCCGTCGTAACTACTAATAGGTAGAAGTCGCTGGCGTTGCCTTGTACGGTAATCATCTTGGTTTCGCTGTTGTAATCCACCGACGGCTGATCGTCGTAGAATACGAAACCGCCCCGGTCGCCGCCTGATGTCTGACGTACGATATCGGGTCTGTCCTGAGCCAATGCGGTCATGCCGACAGCGGCCAGTAACATAATCAGTATAGTAGTATAAATACGTTTCATAATTCTCAAATGTTTAGATTTTGACTATGCTATGTTTAGATTTGCGATGCAAAATTACGTCAATTTGTTGAATTGACCAAATTTTATCGTAATACAAGGTGGTTTTAATGAACTGATTTATAATAAGTTGTAAAAAAAAATCTAATACGCGATAATACAACTTCATTTTTTGAGTCCAAAAATGCTTTTATTGACGTTTTTCGGTCAAATGTTGGTTTTTACCCGTGTTTCGTTCGATGTATTCATTCAACGAACAGTCCAGTCCCATCTTCTTGGCAAGCCTCTGTTTGATGACGCTCACACTGGTGGCGTTGGAGTATCCCATGATGATCGCGGTCTGGATGTAGGAGTATCCCATACACGTCAGGGCAAGCAGAAGCAACTCGCGTTCGTTGAGCTGGGGGTACTGCTCGCGGGTGCGGGTCATGATGCCGTTATACTCCAGGTCGATGTAGTCATAGAACTTGAACCAGTTGTCGCGGTTGCTGTCCTGGAACTTGACGATGCGCTTCATGTCCTCCGACACGCGGGTGCTGGGGCCGTGGTAGCACGCCTCGATCATGTCGCGCATCATATTCATGTGCGAGGAGATGAATCCCTTGAGGCGTTCATCGTTGATCTTCAGCTCATTGATGTTGTTCTGAAGGCTGGCAAGGTCCTTGAGCTGGTTTTGCGACTGGTCCTGGAGCTCGACAACGAGTTTGTCGTAGCGGTGGGTACGGCGGTAGAGCAGCACGGCCAGGGCTATCAGGCCCAGGATGATGGCGCCGACGATGCACGCGATAATGAAATTCCTTGTCCAGCGGTCCCGTTCCTCCTGATGCCGGCGGTCGTTATCGAAGCTCTGCTCGGCATACATGATGTTGACGATGTCGGGGTCGTTCAGCTGCGAGAACGTGATACGGTCACAGTCATTGCTCAGTTTCAGGTAGTTAAGCGAGTCACCGCGAGCAAGGGCGATGCGGCTCATGGCCTCAAGATAGGTGTTCTTGCGGCGGATGAGCGAGTCATTGCCGTTTTCCAGCGCGGTCTGCAGGTAGGTCATCGCCGAGTCGGGCAAACCCAGGCTGGCATACACACAGGCGAATGTCGAGTAGATGTTGTCGTTCAGCCCGTTGAACCTCAAGGACTTGATGCGCTGCAGCAATTTGCGCGCTTTGACGTTCGACGCCCTGTCCCCCTTCATGAAGTACAGGTAAGCCAGACTGTTGAGGCTGTGGATAAGGTTGGTGGTGTCCTTCTCCCGCTCAGCCAGTGAGATGGCCTCGTTGAGCGTCTTTTCGGCCTTGTCCTTGTTGGAGCCCCGGTACATCGCGCCCAGGTCTTTCAGGCAGACAATCTGGTAGTGGATGTTGCCGGCCTTGCGGAAACAGTCGAGTGCCTGCTCCAATTTCTCGATATCACGGCCGTCATAGGCGTGGTGGTTGTAATAGAGCTTGCCGATGCGCAACAGGGCGTAGCCCTTGTTGAAGTAGTCGTTGTTGGCGCTGGCATTAAGGTCGGCACGCTTGTAGTAAATCATGGCGGAATCGGGTTTCACCAGATTTTCAAGCTCTTCCATGACCGCTCCCTTGTAGATATAGGCGCGAGTGAGTTTCTCCTGCTCGTTGTTGTGATGCTCATAGTAGGCAATGGCCGAGTTGATCTCGGCATCGCTGGTGATGACGGCATAGCACTTGTAACGGGCCTGAGTGGTGAGTAGCGCGTGATAGGCGCGGTCGCCGTCACTGGCGAGCGTGCCGGGCGCTATCGACGAGAGCAGCGTCAAGGCGCTATCGGGCGGGTCGAGGACCATGAGGCTGTCTGCCAGTGTCAAGCGGCTGTCATAGTGCGGAGCGTGGTGACAACTAGCGAGAAATCCCGCTAATGCCATCACAATAAGCCAAATATGAGCTAAATATCTCATCATCCAAATGCAAAGATACACATTTTTTCTATGTCATCGCACTTTTTGACAAAATATTACTTGAATCCATCATTTTGGGCAATCTCTGTCTAACCCTATATTAATAAGGTGTACTTTACTCCTTCAGGCGGCTGTCGATGATGATGGTCACGGGGCCGTCGTTGATGAGCGCTACCTGCATCTCGGCGCCGAAGACACCTCGTTGCGTCGGTTTGCCCAGCAGCTGTGCTACCTCGTCGCAGTAGGCCTCATACAGCGGCACTGCCAGGTCGTGGCCCGCAGCGTGGATATAGCTGGGGCGGTTGCCCTTCTTGGTCGAGGCGTTCAGGGTGAACTGGCTCACGGCCAGCACTTCGCCTCCGGCATCGATGATGCTGCGGTTCATCACACCCTGCTCGTCGTCAAAGATGCGCAGGTTCACCGTCTTCTGCGCCAGCCAGCGCATGTCGTCAAGGGTATCACCCTCACGGACGCCCACCAGCACCATCAGCCCGTGGCCGATGGTGCTGTGCACTTGTCCGTCGATGGTGACCGAAGCTTCAGTCACCCGTTGTATCACAATTCTCATTTTTTTATTCGCTATCTAGTCATTTGTAGCAAGTCTAACGTCTAACGTCTAATGTCTAACTATCTCAGCCAATTGAAAAGGTCCTTAAAGCTGGCCTTCTTACCGTAGCTCAGGATACCGCGGCGGTAGATGCGCGCGGCGAGCCATACGATGGCTAGTGCCGTAATAATCAGCAGCACATGGCTCAGGATGATCTGCCAAATCGGGACATCAAACGGTAGCCTTACCATCATCACGGTGGGGGCGGTGAACGGTATGATCGAGCACCAGAATGCCATCGGCCCGTCGGGATTCTCGGCGCAACCCATTGCGGCATAGAAGGAGAAGATCATGAGCAGCATCACGGGAGTCAGGAACTGCGAGGTGTCGCTGGCCTGGTCCACTGCCGAACCGAGGGACGCAAAGATGGCGCAGTACAGCAGATAGCCCTCAATAAAGTAGAGCAGGAAGTTGATGATGATGGGCGTGTAGTTGATGGCCAGGGCTTGCCTCATGAAACTGGCGAATTCGCCTTCAACCTCAGGGGTTACCGCTGCGCCGGCTCCCATCATGTCGGGGCTGGGCACGGCACCGCTGACGCCTAACAGACTGCCGCCGATAGTACCGGCAATGCCTAGCAGTACAATCCAGATGGCCATCTGGGTCAGCACCGACAAGCCTACGCCGATGATTTTTCCCATCATGAGATGGAATGGCCGGCAACTGCTCACCACCACCTCGACAATGCGGTTGGTTTTCTCCTCAACGACATTGTTCATGATCATCGTGCCGCTGAAGAATACAAACCAGAAGATAATCAGCGAGAGTATGATGCCCAAGAACAAGGCAATGTCAGTCGAGGCCTCTTCTTCGTCACCGGTATCGCTCCACTTGATGGCGTGAATGTCGATGTTGACGTGAGCCTTGTCCACAATCTGCTGCAGGTTGGGTATGCCCATGGCGGCCAGGTGCGCGCTCTCGATAGTGTCGGTCAGCGCGTTCTTGACGGTAGATTCCAGGGCGGGAATGATGGTGCCCTCGCTATAAATGTTGACCACGCCAGTGCTGTCCACATCGCGTGGAATGATGATCACGGCACTGATGCTGCCCTTAGACTTGTCGTAGAAATCGCGGGCATTGGTCACGGTGTCTCCGTTGATGGCGACAAAGTTGAACTTGTTGTCGTTAGGCAAGGCGGCGGCATATCGTCCCGTCTCATCGATGACGGCAATCTGTTGCATTTGGTCGCCCTTGTCGTTCATGTAGGCCATCAAAATGGGGATAGACCCAATGGCAATCATCAAGAATGGGAATAGCAAAGTCAAGATGATGAATGACTTGCGCCCGACAATCGACATGTATTCGCGGGCTATGATGAGGCGGAGCTTATTCATTGTTCTCAGTGTTTTTGGATTTGACGGTCTCGATGAAAATCTCGTTCATGCTGGGAAGCACCTCGGTGAATCCGGTCAGGTGGTAGCGCTCGTTGAGCCAGCTGATGGCGTCACGCGCGTTCACTCCTTGGGCAAGTTTGATGCGGGTGTCACTCTTCCTCACGGGGTCGGGGGGGAGAAGGGTAAACATCTCGGGATTGGGCTCGACGGTGTCGGGAGTCTGCACGGCGATGATGTTTTTCTTGTGCTGTTGCTTCACCTCGTCGACACTGCCGGTGAGCACCACCTGGGCATGGTTCAACAGGGTGATCTGCTGGCAGATTTCCTCAACCGACGCCATGTTGTGGGTCGAGAACAGGATGGTGCTGCCCTGGTCGCGCAGGGCGAGGATCTCCACCTTCAGCTGCTCGGCGTTCACGGGGTCGAAGCCCGAAAACGGCTCGTCAAAGATCAACAGCGGCGGACGGTGGATCACGGTGCCGATAAACTGCACCTTCTGCTGCATTCCCTTCGACAGGTTCTCAACCTTCCTGTTTTCCCACTCCTTGAGGTCAAAACGGTCGAGCCACCAGTGCATCGAGGCAACGGCGTCGGCCTTGGTCATGCCCTTCAGGCGACCCAGATAGACGATGTGGTCGCCCACCTTCATTTTCTTATACAGACCTCGTTCCTCGGGCAGGTAGCCGATGTGAGTGATGTCGTTGTCGGTCATCTTCTTGCCGTTGAGGGTAACAGTTCCCTCGTCGGCGGCGATAATGCGGTTGATGATACGTATCAGGGTACTCTTGCCGGCGCCGTTGGGCCCCAGCAGGCCATAGATACAACCCTCGGGCACCTCCATCGAGACGCCCGACAGGGCCGTGTGCCCCTCGTATCGCTTCACCACGTTGTTAATGTCTAGGTAAGCCATTGTATTCTCAGTTTTTGTTGTTTTGTTGCAAAAATAGTCTTTTTTGCCTATTAGACGCTTCAGGTGGGTAAAAAACTACATCATTCCAAAAAAAAATTCGGGCTCAGGCCAACAAAGCGGGCCACAGGTACTCATCCGGGAGTTTCACCTGCGGCCCACTTCATGGGAATGATACTTTATTGGTCCCCTAACGTCACGCTCTTGCGTGTGGCAGCTCCAGTTTCATCAGTTACATACTGTAGGGCTCTTATAAATAATTAGGTATTCGCTTGATAATTATGAAACGTCGCCGGGGGCATCAGCCCCAGCTGATGAAAATCGTCGAGAGTAATGTGATGACTGCGATGGCAATCATTGTGAGAGATACGATGCAAACTTGCGTGTCCATAATAGTGTCGTTTTTAGTTGTTACTGTCGGTTGTTTGTTGCTGGCGCGGGATTCCTTCTCCGCGTTTTGCTGATACAAAATTAAGGTGTGCCCCATCCACCCGACAAATATTTTTTATCAATAATCGCCAATTGTCCAATTATTTTACACTAAAGTGTCTAATTTTTTTACAGATGCTCACAACCACCACCCAATAAACCACAATAAATTGATTAATATACCCCCCGTCCCTCCAGGGGACGACTGTACAGTACACAGCGATGCCATCGCTGTCCCCCGCTTGTCCCGCCCCCCCGCAATGCCTCCCCTGCTGTCCCCCGTCCCGCTCCGCCGCCCTGCTGTCTCGTGGGCGGCGGCTCTGCCGCCGTTTTCTCCGTCCTCTCCGTTCCCCCGTTTTCTCCGTTTTCTCCGTTCTCTCCGTTCTCTCCGTTCTCTCCGTTTCCCGCCACTAAGGGCTAGAATAACCCGCGAGGGCCGATGCCCCTCGCGGGAGGCATCGGCCCTCATGCGTGCTGTACCGCTCTGGCTAGCGGTAGCTGCGACATTGCGTCAGGAAATCTTTGACTCGTCGCTGGCTGGTGCTTTACGCAATCCCATGCCGCTCTATTTCATTGATTTATTTCGAGTGAAGGAAAAGTGAGTATGGCCTGTGATGAAGTCGGCAGTAATCCATTCTTCCCCATTATCGTAGTCATAGGAATACATCGTGTAATCGCCACGGTGGGTAAATGTCCAATGAGGTGCCTTCTCAACGGCCTTGCAGAATTCCTCCGATGGAATGGAGTCAAATTCAAAATAAATGTTCTCGTCGCTTCGTCCCGTTTCGGTCAGCGGCGGGAACTCTACGCCCAGCAGTTTGGACAGGGTTTCGCGGTCAACGACGGCATTGAAGTCTGCACGATTGTTCCTGAATACGACCTCAAATCCCTTCCACGAGTCTTTCCCTTCGCATGGTAGTTCAACCGAGACATGGATGTGATCGCCTAACATTTCGGGCCTCTTCTGGCCGGCTGTAAACGTGGTGTCGAGGTCAAAACAGAGCCTCATCTTGTCATCCAGTACACCAAAATTCATGATGAACCATCCGTGGTATTCTTCTTCATTATTGACCTGAGCCGCAATCTCTTTGACCTTTTCAGGCGAAACTTTCTCTAAGAACTTGCAGTACACTACAAACTGTTCGTCACCAGTTGCAAAATCCTTTCTGGTATAATACTCCTCGATGGTGTAATCGGGCAGGATGGAAAGATTCAGTAACTTGTCGAGATCGGCCTTGTCCTTGAAGGGCAGTACCGTGGTGTCGTCGATTTTATGCTTTTCAGGACCGCACGAGGTGGCCGTAAGCAACATGCCAGCAATGACCAGCAGGCCAAGGGCTGCCATGATTCTATTCTGTGTAGGTTTCATAATGATTGTTTTTTGCTGGTTATGTGAGTTCGATATCTTACCTCTTGTTTGAGCAATAATGAGCCAGGATTCTTGTTGAAAGTTCCTAGCTCATTATTGCCATAAACAATTGGGTTTAATGTTTACTTCTCAGGGCTCATGACAATCTCAATCTTGTTGCCTGCATTGTAGAGCTGGCGGGCAAACTCAGCAATGCTGGCGGGCGTCTGAGCCTTCAGGATTTGCTCATAGCTGGTAACACCGTCATAGCCGTACATGAGGTAGTCGCTCAGGATACTTGTCCAGAACCAGTTCTCCTTGATGTTGGTGTTATAGTCCTTGAGCATGCTCTCCACAGCCTCGCTCACGGCGGTAGCGTCGATGTTGTTGCAGGCGTTGGCCATCTCCTCGTTCATGATGTTCAGAGCCATCTCCTCAAACTCGGGGTTCACAGGACAAACGGCGAGAACCATCGTCATGGGCTTGTCACCCTGCATGCCGGTCTGGCCCATGGCCTGGGTCGAGTAGGCTGCACCGGCGTCCTCGCGAATCTTCTGTAGATAGACCCTGCTCAGTGCCTCACCCAGGATCTCGGCCTTAATCTCGTTCTCCAGGGTGTGGGGCAGATCGTTGTTGTGCCAGATGATGACCTCATAGTCCTTGGGTGACTCCATCTTGCGGGTGAAGTGGTTGATCGCCTGACCCTGGGGCATGCCGTCCTGGTTAACCCAGTTGGACTTCTTACCCTTCTGGGCGGGAAGGCTGGCGATGTACTGCTCGATGTACGGGCGGATGACGGCCTCGTCAATCGATCCGACGAAGATGAAGGTGTAGTTGGCGGCATTGGACGTGCGCTCCTTGGCAATCTCCATCATGCGGTCCAGGCTCACTTGCTTCAGATCCTCGGCGTTGAAGGGCTTGGTGCGCCAGCTGCGGTTGCTGATGATGTACTGCAGCGTGTCGCTCAGGGCAAGCTCGGGCATGAGGTCCTTGTTCTTGAGCTGAGTCTCCATCAGGCCAATGGTCTGGTTGAACTTCTTCTCGTCCTTGTTCAGGGCGGTGAAGTTGAGGTAGAGGAGCTGGAACATGGTCTCCAGATCCTTGACGGTGCTGTTACCGCTCACGTTGTCAGTATACTCGCCGATGTTGAGGCTTACACCCACCTGCTTGCCGGCGAGGGCCTTCTGGAGCTCGGAGTTGGAGAAGTTGCCGACACCGGTAACCGAACTCAGTGCGCTCATCATGTTCAGGGTAGCCCAGTCTTTCTCGCCGTAGAGTGACTGGCCGCCACGCTGGAAGGCGCTCATGCGGATTTCGTCCTGCTTGAAGTCGGTCTTCTTGAGGATCACGCGGGCACCGTTGCTCAGCTCCAGTTCCTTGTAGCCGAAGGTGGCGTTCTCGCTCTCCTTGACGATCTTGCCCTTCTTGGGCAGCGTGGTCATCAGGGGCTCGTTCTTCACGTTGTCGACATAGGCCTCGATGGGAGCGTTGATGGCGGCATCATATGCGGCCTTGATTCCCTCGACGGTGGGATAAACGGCTCCGTCCTTCTCCTGGTTGAAGCTCGTGATAACCAGATTCTGGCCGTCGGTGCTCAGGAATTCGGCAAGCACACCATTAATCATGTCAACGCTGATGTTGGGAGCGAACATGCTCATGAGCTGATAGCGCATCTCCAGCGAGGGGATCGGCTCGTTGTCCAGGTAGTGGCGGCAGTACTGGCGACCATAGTTCTCGTTGGAAACCTTGTCGCGCTCGTTGTACTGTTTCTCCAGATAGCTCAGATACTCGTCGCTGGCGCGCTGGTACTCACTGGCGGTGAAGCCAAACTTGGTGGCGCGCAGGGCCTCGGTGATGACGGCCTGGATAGCGGCGTCGGTCTGACCCTCCTTGGGCCATACGTCGATAGTAAAGGCATCCATGGTGTTGGCGATGCCCATGTAGTTGTAGTCGTAGCAGCTGGCGCGCTCAAACGGGCATTCGGGCTCCTGGGCCAGGTCGCTCAGGCGGGTGTCGAGCATGTCACACATCATGTCGATCATATAGTCGACAGCGAGATAGCTCACGTTAGACTTCATCTCCTTGGGGAACGGCTCATGCTTGAACATCACCGAAACCTCGCTGTACTGCTGCTCCTTGTCCTTATCGACCACGATGATGGGCTCCTCGTTGTCGGGAACGGGCTCCTCAACCACCTGTGCGGCATTGGGATCGAGCACGCAGTCCTTGAAGAGCTCCTTAATCTGGGCCTCGATGTGGTCAACATCCACGTCACCCACGATAACCAGGGCCTGGTTGTCGGGACGGTACCACTTGTGGTAGTAGTCGCGCAGCTCGTTGTACTTGAAGTTGTCCACCACGCTCATCAGACCGATGGGAAGGCGCTGACCGAACTTCGAGCCCGGGAAGAGCGTCTCGAGCTGGCGCTCAAGCATGCGCATGCCGGGACCCTGCCCCAGGCGCCACTCCTCGTGGATGACACCGCGCTCCTTGTCGATCTCCTCGTCGGTGAGCAACAGACCGTTGCTCCAGTCCTTGAGGATGAGCAGACAGGAGTCGATGGCGCTCTGGCGTGTGCTGGGAACGTCGTTGATGTTATAGACGGTCTCGGCGATGCTGGTATAAGCATTCAGGTCGCGGCCGAAGTTCACACCCAGCGAGCGGGTGTAGTCGATGATACCCTTGCCCTCACCGTTGAAGTGCTCACTGCCGTTAAAGGCCATGTGCTCCAGGAAGTGGGCGAGACCACGCTGGCTCTCCTCCTCCTGGATCGAGCCCACGCGCTGCACGATGTAGAAGTTCACTCGGTGCTCGGGATAATTGTTTTGGCGGATGTAGTAGGTCAATCCGCAGTCCAGTTTACCGATGCGCACGTCTGGATCGACTTGAATCGGCATGTCTTGTGCCATCATCACATTGAAGCTGAACGCAAACAGCATCAGCATCAATACAGCAAAGAATTTCTTAACTTTCATAGACTAATGGGTTTAAAAATTATGTTTATCTTGTTTAATCAATTGTTTTACCCCTTAGACGCAGTTTATGCCTCAAAAACTACGCAAAAATTCAATTATTTTATCTCTATACTCAAAAATAATCTCTTAGCGACTTCTTGCCTAGCATGACACTCACCCTCCTGAAAGGTTTTTAACCTGTGAATTAACCGAATTGAGCGAATAGGGATTCACATCTCAGTTTGTCCGTTCTTTCGTTTCTCTCGGTTAATTCACAGGTTTATCGTGTGGTTGTAGGCTGTCTTGTTAACACAGCATGCTCTTATTCATTATCCAGGATGATGGGTTCTTCCTCAACCAACTCGGTGGTGTCATAGTAGGATGTGTTCTTGTAGTGATACTGCTCGTAGTTCTGTACATCCTCAAGGTCGCCGATCCCCACTTCTGTTGACCCCGGTTTGATCATGAGCGATATGATGGGCTTGCCCTTGCTGTTGAGCGTGTCAAGGATTGAGGCAAGCTGCGCACGCGGGACTTTGCGGTTGATGAGGGTATCCTGGGCACCGTCACCAGTCGTCGAGATTCGATAGAACATGTACAGGTCATACTCCTCTTTGGTCAGTTGGACGCCGGGCTTGAGCTTCAGCTCATATCCCAGCCAGCTGTTGAAGCATGGAATGTCACTCCACACCACTTTCTCCCATTCGGGGACGGTGTCTTTTTCGGTGTACATCACACCCTCTAGATGCAAGTTGGAGACTTCCTTATAGGAGACAACGATGTCGCACAGGTCAAGCAGGTCTTGAGAAACATTCAGTTGATACACCGTTCCTGTATCGTGGGAGGTATCAAAGCACAAGCGGCCGGTATCTCTAATACACGATGTGGCGGCGGGAAGCACGATGCCTATGATAGCGGCCATATATAATATCTTTTTCATAATGATCGGGTTTTTGAATTGTTCTATAACTGTTGATAATTCCGGTATTGAAGTGGTGACTTACCAGATCATGCTAGTCAAAATCGTGGCGATGGCGACGACGATAGCCGTTATTGTGGTGATGCATGTGAGAGTTTCCATAATTTTGAATGTTTAGGGTGAGAATAATTAGTAACTTGCTTTGATATCAATATCGTTTTCGATGGCGCTGTTGTTCACATACAAGGCGTTGGAGTAAACCTTGAAGTATGTCGCCGCGCCTTCCTTCTCGCTCGCCTGTTTGATGGCCTTCAGTGCACTTTCCGTGTTGGTGATGAATTCAGGAACAATTTGGGCACTGCAATGAACGGCTCCACCGACTGTGACAATCTGATATTCAGCTTTCATGTGATGGAATTTCTTGTTCTCCTTAGCGCCCTCTTTGGGCTTGATGTCATAATCCATCCAGATGACCAGCGGGTGGGTCTTGCTGTCATAGGTCTTGATCCACTGGGTGCTCGTGACCTTGTTGGAAATGGTGTCACCGTTCTTGTCCTGGTATTTCAATACCACGTCACATATGTCGAGCAAATCTTGCGAGCAGCTGAAGACGCATATCGTGTTACCGTCATCGCCCACACACGAGTTAAACGCGGGAATCGTCATCAGGATAACGGCTATGAATAATATCTTTTTCATAATTCTTATTTTTTTGATCAGTTTATAGTGGATAGAGTGAAAACAAGAAAGGCAATCATGACATTTATTTTGTATCATCAATATGGCTGAATCATGTTGGGAATCATTGAGTGGCTTGTCTTCTTGCCTTTCTTGAATAGATATTGCTACTTGGCGAGGTAATCGCTGTAGAGTTGTCGCAGTTCCTCAGGGGTGATACCCACGGCCTTGATCTGGCCCAGGAAGTAGTCCATCTCCCCCTGCATCAGTTGGTCGCGCCGCAGGGTGACAATCTTCTCCTTTGCGTCAGGACTCACAAAGAATCCCAGTCCGCGCTTGGTGTAGATGACACCGCTCTGCTGCAAGTGGTCGTAGGTGCGAGCCACGGTGTTGGCGTTGACCTCAATTTCGGCGGCGAGTTCTCGCACGCTCGGTACTTTTCCGTCGGGTATCAGGACCCCCGTGAGAATCTGATCTCCGATGCGATCTGCAATCTGCAGATAAATCGCTTTATTATCCTTGAAATTCATTGTAGTCTATATATTTAGGTTTGCCAGTTATATAAAGCTTGGATATGGTCTTTGGTAAAAATCCCTTAAACTTTAACCTTTAACCTTTAACCTTGAATCATTTCCACCACTTGAGTGAAATGACATCTTTACGCTTGAACAGGTACCATGCCAGCCCGAATGTTACTAAAACCAACAGAGCGGCCCACACTAACAAGCAAATGCCGAATGTGCCTTGCGTAAAGAAGTCTGCTATCCAGTTCAGGAAGACCATCGAGTCGGCGAAGAAGATGAACACCGGGATGACGATAATAAACAAGCAGAACTCAAGGGCGTAGACCGCTGCAAATGTCTTGAGCAGCGACAAGCGCGGCCAGATTACACTGCCCAGCAGATATAAGCCGGCGCTGGCAAGGACGCCTACCCACATCGATATCTTGAGATATTGTGCCGAATTGGGAAGCATGCTATCATACATATGACCTGCCGTAGTAAGGGAGGTCAGGAAATTCATGGGACCAGGCACCATGAACTCTTCAGACCTGAACCACCACAATACGGCAATGCGGGTCAAGTCGGACAACTGAGCGCAGGCAAAGAAGGCAACAAAGATACCCACCACATAGATGAGCACATTCACCAGGAACTTCTCCAGCGTCGACGACGGTGAGGTTAACAGACTGGTGCGGCTGGCTTTGGTCTTCAAACCCTTGAAGGCCATCGATGCCGATACCATCACAACGAGGGAGAAAATCATCGCCACCGTTGTCTGAGGCACTTTCTCGGCCAGTATTTCAGCGAGAATAGCAGGCCTGATGCAAATCAGGTTGCCCAGGATCATAATCAGCGTGAGCACACCGTAAATGCCGATGAGGGTGAACATCAAGCCTCGCTTGCTCTCAACGATTTCCTTACGCAGGGCGGCCGTGAAACGGCTCCAGTTAAAAGTTTGATTGACGGTATTCATAGCTGTAATCATTTTTGAGGGGTGGTGAATAATTGGTTAATTGCCTGGGGATTCATCAACGTGGCGTTGAAAAGCATCTCCAGATCTACGGCCGTCTCCTCGCCGGGCTGGGCGGGAACGGCAACGATGTCGCCCAGGGCGCTCTGCATCATGAAGATGGGCTGGTCGCCCTCACGCATCTTGCGGAAGGCGATGCGGCTCTGCACTTCGGCGATGCTGGCGTTGAGCAGCACGCGGCTCGTGTCGATGATGGTCACGTGGTCCAGAATGGAGCTGATGTCGCGAACCTGGTGGGTCGAGATGAGCATCATCTTATCGTCGCTCATGCCGGCACTGATGAGTTTGCGGAACTGGCTCTTGCTGGGAATGTCCAGGCCATTGGTGGGCTCGTCCATGATCAGGGCGCGGGTGTTGGTCGCAAATGCGAAGGCCATGAACACTTTCTTCTTCTGACCCATCGACAGGGCTTGAAGTTTCACGTTCATGTCACCGCCCATCTCAAAGATATCGAGGTAGCGCTGCATGTCTTCCATGCTGAAACGCGGGTACAGGGGTGAGTTGATGCTTACAAACTCCTTCAGCGTCAACCGGGGCAACTCAAACTCCTCAGGAATCAGGAACAGGTCGCTCATCGTCTTGGGAAGACGCTTGCGCACGTTCTCGCCGTCCATCAGAGCTTCGCCCTCACGCGGCGTCAGCAGGCCGGTCATCAGGTAGATGAGCGTGCTCTTGCCGGCACCGTTCTTTCCTAGCAGGCCGTATACGTTTCCGGCCTCAAGGTTCAACGAGAAGTCCGTAAAGAGGTCACCGAACTTCTTGTTGTAACCAAAACTGATTTGATTAATCTGTAACATAATAGAGGTTTATTTTATAGGTGAATAATTACTTATCTAGTGTACCACTTAACTAGTACACTGCAAAGGTATAACAAAGAAATCGAATCCACCAAATATTTTAACATCTTTTAAGATTTTTCTTTTGGATTCCAGTAAAATCCCATAAGAATAGAAGCCTATGATTTAGGGCCTCGCCTTGGCGTGGCCGCTTGTCCCCTCAAAAAAAACAGCCCCACCAGTGACACGTTCCACCAGTGAGAGCACGGGTGCCAATTATAAAAATTTTTTTTTGATTTCTTGCTCGCGTCAGCGAGCAATCCCAATAATTCTTAGCGCCTTAGCGCCTTAGCGTGGGGTGGGGCGGTAGTGCGCGGATGCCAATTAAAGAATTTTTTTGATTTCTTGCTCGCACCAGCGAGCAATCCCAATAATTCTTAGCGTCTTAGCGCCTTAGCGTGGGGCATTGAAGTGAAGCGCCACCCGAGGGGGTTGACCTCGCGTGGCGCCTGTAAGAGACCCTTATGTGTTAAGGGGAATCGTCGTTAGTTGGTGCTGTTCATCACTTCGTTGATGAGCAGGGTCACGTCGGTGATGTTGATACCCTCATCGCCGTTCATGTTGGCCGCTTCCTCAACAATCTCGACCGTGCCGTCGTTGAGCACGTAGTTGATGAGCAGGGTCACATCGGTGATGTTCACCAGGCCGTCGCCGTTCACATCGCCCAGCGTAACAGCCGAGCCGGCCTCGTTGCTGAAGTACATGTCCTGAACCTCGGCAAGGGCGATGGTCGTTGTGCCCTCGTCATTGGTCACGGTGACGTTATTGTTGTCATAGGTCACTTTGATGCCCGCTACCGAGCAGGTCACGGTCGAGCCGTTGGTCTTGGTGAACTTCAGGTAGCTATAGGTCTCGGCATTGGCCATGATAGCCACTAGCGCGATAAGCATCGTTATAATTGTCTTTTTCATAATTCTTGAATCTTTTTAATAATGATGTCATTGTTTATAACTACTTGAGGAATTACCAGGGACCCCAGCCACCGCCACCTGAATAGGTCGAGAGGCTCACTTGTGAACCGCCGGTTGCATTGGTAGCGCCCTTATTGTTCCAGAATTTGGTGCCGCTTGCCGTCACTCCACTATAGAGCTTAGGAGTGGAAGGTGCAGTGACAACGATGGTCTTGCTCGAGGACCCGCCACCGCCGGGGTAGCCGCCGGGGCCGCCGCCCTGGCTGGAGAAGGTCGGTGTGTAGGCTGCAAAGGCTACGTTGCTGCCGCTATACAGAGCATACCAGGTGTTGGCGCTTGCAGTGCCTTGATAGCACGTCTGGCTGATGCTGGCTCCGCTCTCGATGGCACCCATATTGCCGCCGACGGCCATCAGGTTGGTACCGTTCTGGATGTAAACCTTGTAGCCGCCCTCGCTGTTGGCGTCGAGGCCTTCCTCGCTACCGCAGCAGAAGACGTAACCGCCGCTCAGGTACATGTTGCCGTTAGAGTCGATGGCGTCGTTGCCCGTAGCCACGGCATAGACGTAACCGCCCTTGAGGTACATGTGCGAAGCACTGTTCAACGCATCGTCATAGCTGGTCACCTCGATGTAGCCGCCGTTGATGGTCATGATCTTCTTGGACTCGATACCCTCGGCGCCTTCACCGCCCGTAGCGCTCACGGTGATGGTACCGCCGTTGATAGTGATGTTACCATCCACCTTGATACCCTTGGGCGAAGAGCGCAGGGCACTGCTCGACGAGCCACCGCTGCCGGGCCAACCGCCGCCGCTGCTCTGGCCGTAGCGGCTACCAGTGGTGCTCACCTTGATGTCACAGTCGTTGATGACGAGATCGCCATCGATGCTTATGCCCTTGCCGCCGCTACCGGTGGCCTTCAGGTCGAAGGTGCCGCCGTCGATGGTCACGTTTCCGTCGCACTTAATGCCGGCGCAAGCGCTTGCCTCATTGTTGACGGTAACGCCGCCACCGCTCACGGTACCGCTGATGTTACCGCCCGTGATGTGCATGTTGCCCTCGCTCTTGAGTGCCTTGCTGGCATCACCGTTGATGTTGTAGGTGATGGTGCCGCCGGTGATCTCCATGTCATAGTCGCTCTTGATACCGTGGTCATAGGTGTTGAGCGTCAGCGTGCCGTCGCTCACGAGGACGGTGCCCTCGCTGTGAATGCCCTCGGCCTCGTCCTTGACGGTGGTGCACTTCATGCTCGCACCGTTCAGGATAAAGGCATAGTCGGCCTTGGCGCACTTCACGCTGCTGGTGTCGACGGTGCTGTAAGCCCAGTCGCCGCCCGAGCAGTTGATGTCGATGGTGCCGGCGGTAGCGGTCATCGTGCTGTCGCACTTCATGCCGCGGGCGCCGTTACCGGTCATGGTGATGTTCACCACGGCCTCGGCTCCGTTGATGGAGAGGTTGCGGTCGGTGCCGATGCCGGTGGCTTCCTTGATCTTGCTCTTGTCGGCGTCCCATACGGGAATACCGGTGTGCTTCAGCGTCAAGGTGCCGCCCTGGATATCCACGCTACCCTCGGCCTTGATGCACTTGGTGCCGGCGGCGCTGCCGTTGATGGTCAGCGTGCCGCCCTTGATGAGCACGTGGCCGTCCTCCTCAGGAAGAGACGTGTCCTCGGCATCCACCTGGATACCGTCGTCACCGCAGCTCTGGATGTTAATCGTGCCGCCGTTCATCTGGAAGTACTGGGTCACGTTGATGGCGTCGGCCACAGCACCGGTGATGGTGATGGTGCCCACGGTCTTCTTCACTTCCATATACTCGTTGCAGGCCAGCGCGTGCTTCTTGTTACCCGTGATGGTCAGCGAGCCGCCCTTGGCAAACTCGGCATGGCCCTTCACGAGGAAGGCGGCCTTCTTGGTGTTGTTGGCGCCGTCGGCCAGGGTGTTGGTCGTGCCGTCGGCAAGCTGCACGGCGATGCGCTTGCTGTTCTGGATATTGATGGCCGCGCTGTCGGGGTTAACCAGGTTAACGCCGTTGAGCACAAGGGTCATCTTGTAGGAACCCGCATGGTAGAAGCAGCCCGAGCCGCTGGTGCCCTGCAGGGTGTAGGTGTACTCGGTGGCCACATCGGCGTCCTGCATGACGGCAACGCGCGCTCCGGTCACCTGGGCGGTGATGTGGTTGGCGATGTTACCTGCCACATACACGTCGGCCAGATAGTTGTTGTACTTGACGAGGACATTGTCGTCGGCAAACGTCTCGTTGGCGACGGTGATACTGTCCACATCGGCGAGGGTAAATCCCTTCTCGAGCACCGTGAGCAGGCTTGCCGACGAATACGGCATGTTGCCCACGCTCTCGGTGTTGTAGGCCCAATGCACATGACCCGTGTGTATCCACATGGTCTGCTGCGCATAGCCCAACACACTGACGGTAGCAATCAGTGCTGCTAATAGGAATCGTTTCTTCATAAATGTCTTGTTTTTAGATAATAATGTGATTAAAAAACGCTTTTATCTGGCAAAACTATTTAACATTATCAGAAAAAACAATTCTTTTCAATCAACTCCCCGATTAATTCGGTGAAATCGTAACAAAATATTAACTATTGCCGCATGCTAGATGCTGTCCAGATGGGTGATGGTGCGCAGCACGGTCAACGCGGTGCTCACGCTGGGAATGTTGGCAATGACAATGCTGCGGCGCCCGTTTTTCTGGCTCAGGTTGCAGCGCTTGGGGTTCTGTTGCAGGTAGTTGAGCAGGCGGCCGAAAGCCGGCGACTGGTAATAGGCGACATTTTCCTCGCCCACCATGAACAGGTGCATCCGCGTCTGGCGGATGACGAGCTTCTCGATGCCCAGGCGACGCGCCGTCCGCCTGAGCGGCACGATGCGGATGAGTTCCCTCGCCATGTCGGGAATCTTGCCGAAGCGGTCCACCATCCGCTCCTCAAAGGCCTCGACCTGGTCGTCGGTCTCCATGTTGTCGAGTTCGCGGTACAGCGTGATGCGCTCGTTCTCCTGCGGCACGTAGCTGGCGGGGAACATCAGCTCCAGGTCGGTGTCCACCACGCAGTCGGTGACAAACTCGGTATTTCCGTCCAATCCGTCATCTCCGTTGTCCCCGTCACCCGCCGCGCTGAACAGCGTCGAGAATTCCTCGTTGCGCAGCTCGGTGACGGCCTCCTTGAGCACGCGCTGGTAGGTCTCATAGCCCAGGTCGGCGATGAAACCGCTCTGCTCGGCGCCCAGCAGGTTGCCCGCACCGCGGATGTCCAGGTCCTGCATGGCGATTTGGATGCCCGAACCCAGGTCGCTGAAGCTCTCGATGGCCTGCAGGCGGCGACGGGCGTCGGTGGCCAGCGGCTTGCCCGGCGGCACGAGCAGGTAGCAGAAGGCTTTGCGGCTGCTACGGCCCACGCGGCCGCGCAGCTGGTGCAGGTCACTCAGGCCGTAGCGGTCGGCGTTGTTGATGATGATGGTGTTGACGTTGGGCATGTCGATGCCGTTCTCGATGATGGTGGTCGAGAGCAGCACGTCATAGTCGTGGTTGCCAAAGTCGATGATGATCTGTTCCAGCCGTTCGGGCGGCATCTGGCCGTGCCCCACGGCGACGCGGGCATCAGGCACCACGCGGTGAATCATGTTCTCCAGCTGCTCGAGCTGCTCGATACGGTGGTTGACAAAGAAGACCTGGCCGTTGCGCGAGAGCTCAAAGTTGATGGCCTCGGCGACGATGTCGTCGTTGAGCGTCCCCACCGTGGTGAGGATGGGGTAGCGGTTGGCGGGAGGCGTGGTGAGCGTGCTCAGGTCACGGGCGCCCATCAGCGAGAACTGCAGGGTCCTGGGGATGGGCGTGGCGCTCATCGTCAGGGTGTCCACATTGAGTTTCAACTGCTTGAGCTTGTCCTTGACGGCGACGCCGAACTTCTGCTCCTCGTCCACCACCAGCAGGCCCAGGTCGTGGAACTGCACGGTCTTGCCGATGAGCTTGTGGGTGCCGATGAGGATGTCGATGTTGCCCTCCTTGAGGTCGGCCAGCAGTTGCTTGACCTCCTTGGGCTTGCGGGCGCGGCTCAGGTAGTCCACCCTCACGGGGAAGTCGTGCAGGCGCTCCTTGAAGGTGCGGTAATGCTGGAACGCCAGCACCGTCGTCGGCACGAGCACGGCGGTCTGTTTGCCGTCGGTGGCGGCCTTGAAGGCGGCGCGGATGGCGATTTCGGTCTTGCCGAAGCCCACATCGCCGCATATCAGGCGGTCCATCGGCTTGTTGCTCTCCATGTCGGCCTTGACGGCCTGTGTGGCGGTCAGCTGGTCGGGGGTGTCCTCATAGATGAACGACGCCTCCAGCTCCTGCTGCAGGTAACCGTCGGGGGTGTAGGCGAAGCCCTGCTGCTCGCGGCGCGCGGCATACAGGCGGATGAGTTCGCGCGCGATGTCCTTCAGGCGGCTCTTGGTGCGCGACTTGATGCGTGCCCACGCGTTGCTGCCCAGGCGGTTTAGCCGCGGCGCCTCGCCCTCCTTGCTGCGGTATTTCGACAGTTTGTGCAGCGAGTGGATCGACACATAGGCCTCGTCGCCGTTCAGGTAGGTGAGCTTGATCATCTCCTGCGGCGTGCCGTTCATCGACGTGCGTATCAGGCCGCCGAATTTGCCCACGCCCAGGTCCTCGTGGACGATATAGTCGCCCTTCTCGATCTGCTGGAGCTCCTTGAGCGAGAGGGCCAGCTTGCCCGAGCGGGCGCGGTCGCTCTTGAGGTTGTACTTGTGGAAGCGGTCAAAGATCTGGTGGTCGGTGAACACGCACAGCTTCAGGTCGTCGTCGACAAAGCCCTCGTGCAGCGTCCGCAGCACGGGCTCAAAGCTGATGTCGTCGCCGCGGTCCTCAAAGATGTTGCGCAGCCTCTCGATCTGCTTGGCGCTGTCGCTCAGGATGATCAGGCGATAGCCCTTGGCCAGGAAGTCGGTGAACGACTGGCCGATGAGGTCAAAATTCTTATGGTAGATGCCCTGCGGCTTGCAATGCAGCGTCAGCCGCTTGACGCCGCGCTCGGCAGCGGCCTCGCCCTGGGTGAAGGCGATGCGGCGCAGCTGCTCCAGCCGATGCACGAACAGGTCGGCGTCAACGACCTTGTTGGTCGCCTGGGTGTCGCCCTCGTCGGCGATGAGCGCGCTGGCCGACATGTCCTCACGGGCAATCTCGGCGATGCGGGTCTTGAGCCATTGCTCGCTGCGGCACAGCACGATGGTGTCGTCGCCCACATAATCCAGCAGCGACACGTTGTCCTCGCGGCCGCCCTGCGATGAACTGTTGTTGAGGATGCTGATGTGCTCCAGGCGCTCCTCGCTCAGCTGGGTCTCGACGTTAAAGGTGCGTATCGAGTCGATGTCGTCGCCCCAGAAGTCGATGCGGTAAGGCAACTCGTTGCTGAAGCTGAACACGTCCAAAATCGAGCCGCGCACGCTGTACTGTCCCGGCTCATAGACGTAGTCGGTTGCCGTGAAGCCCAACTCCCGCAGCCGCGCCGCCACCTCGACGAGGTCGGCGGTGCCGCCCGTGCGCAGCTGCACAGTGCTCGCTTCCACATCCTCGCGCCGACGCACACGCTCGGCCAGAGCCTCGGGGTAGGTCACCACCCAGCGCACGTTCGGGTCGTCATACCAGCGGTTCAGCACCTCGGTACGCAGGATCTCGTTCGGCGCATCCACCTGTCCATACTTGATATCCCGCTTATACCCCGACGGAAAAATCAGCACCTGCTTGTCCCCCGTCAACTGGCACAAGTCATTATACATATACCCCGCCTCATCCAAGTCATTGACGATGATGAGATAGGGCGCCGCCCTCTGCGGCAGCGCAGCAAACAACATCGCCGCACTCGACCCCGCCAGCCCATCAATCACCGCCCGACCACCGCCGTCGCCAATCAACTTCCCGACGGCCGTCACCCGCCCTTTCCGGTTAAATATGTCACACAGTTCACCGATTTCCATGCCACAAAGTTACTCAAAATCCCCAAACAAACACCGAAAAACCACCAAATAGCACCATTGTCCACTATTACGACTTCCCAACCCGTAATAAAAAACTCCCCACCAAAAAAAGGAAAAAACAACAAAAACAACAAATACAAACCACCGATCTCTCTGATTACTTCAACCGCATCCCCGTTCATTCATCAATCAAACAGGAACAACTATCCCTATAGTATCTATTAATACTATTGTATCTATTGCATCTATTGCATGACCGTCGATGTATTGCGAGCCTGAGGCTCGCAAAAAATTCCCCTTATCTATTGACAACCGCCCCTTCCATGTATTATCTTTGCACTCAAGTAATACCATGTTAAACACATTAAATGAAAAACACAATGGAAATCAATTATTATCGTTATCCTAACGCCTTAGGCGAAGAAGAATCCTGGCAAAACTGCCAATTCACCCACGAGACCGAACTCAGTTCCTTCTCCAATGTCAAGCCGTTAGTCACACTCAGCGGGCAGCCCATCATCCGCCAGCACCATGTCACCTACCTGACGGGCAAGGACACCTGTCGAGCCCACCACTTTGCCAAGTACCTCGCCACCCAAGTCCTCGCAAGTGATTCACCTAAGGACCTTGAGCTATTGCAATCCTCTGCCTTGTACAAGCCCAAACCTTGCAAGGTCCTTTGGATTGATACCCTACATGGCCCGTACATCTGTAACCGAATTTACAACGAACTCGTCGCACACGCCCCCGCAAAGGCAAATCTGCATTTCGTTTGCCTCGACATTCTTGGCGCCCAGCGCGAGAACTTCTATGCCATCAACCGCAACATCGAGGATCTCATCAAGCAGTTAAAACCCGAATTGGTCGTTATTGACGACATCGACCATTTCATGCCCTTCTGTGGCGTTCGCATCGCAACAGAGTTTTGCCGAATCGTCCGGGATGTCACCAACCACTCCGAGACGGCCTTCCTCTTCATCGGATATAACCACCTCGGTAAGAGAGCCAGCACCACAGGAAACCTCGGCAAGTACCTTTTCCTCGACGCAACCGACGTCTTCTCGCTTTCTACTCAGCGCGAAATCACCACTGTCCGTCTCGTCACCAGTTACGACCTCAGCCGGAGCCCAGAAGACACCCAATTCCGCTTCTTCATCGCCGAAGACAACCTCCCCCACGAAGTCGAACCCGACCCCAAAGGCAAAGCCATCAACGACGCCACTCAGGAAGAACTCGACAATTCCGCCACCACCCCAACAGATGGCAGCAACCAACTATCAATCAGCAATAAACCCAACTCAATTAACACCTCATTAACACTTCCGCCCCACCCATCCACCCCCAGCGACAACTGTTCCGTATACGGCGATGCCATCGCCGTCCCCACGTCTTGTCCCGTGTGCGCCGTCCCCACCTCCGTCCCATAACCGCCACCGTTCCGCCCTGCTGTTCCGTATACGGCGATGCCATCGCCGTCCCCGCGTCTTGTCCCGTGGGCGGCTGTGCGTCTTGTCCCGTGGGCGGCGGCTGTGCCGCCGTTCCCCGCTTCCCCAGCAAGAAACAAGGCGCTGCCACGGGTGGGCGTGGCAGCGTCTTGTGAATTGTGTTTATTGTATTTATTGTTTTCCTTTTTTCTTTTTCTTGGGGGCGGTGGCGTTTTTCTTGGCGGGTTTGGCCTTGATGTTGAGGATGCGGGTGTACTCGCCGGGCTTGTTGAACATCTGTTGGGCGGCGTCGAGGAAGTCGTCGTCCTTGATGGAGTTCTCGACCTGGCCGCGGGTGTAGTACATGCGGTCCATGATCTCCTGTGAGATGAGGTAGGCGATGTCGCGGCGGTGAAGGTCGAGGTCGTGGTCGAGGTCATGCTTGAGCAGTGCCTCGAGGATGTCGAACTGGGCTGCGGTGGAGTCGTTCATGTAGCCCTCGGACGTGGCGGTCTTGCGCAGGGTGGCGAGTTGCTGTTCGCACACCTTGTCATACTCAAACTTGTCGGGGTTGATGAAGGCCTTGAACTCGTTGAAGATGGTGTCGGTGACCTCAAACTCGGCCGGGCTGGGGATCTCGTCGCGGTGCTGGGCGACGTAGCGTGTGGCGAAGTCGAAGTCCCAGTGGTCGCGCATGATGTTATAGACGATGCGCTTGAGTTCGCGCGGCTCGACCTTGATGTCGGGCATAATGCCGCCGCCCTCACTGACCTCGCGGCCGTGTGCCGTGTGGAAGACGCGTGCGGTGCTGTCGGTGGTGGTTTTCTTGTAGGTGCCGTCCTCGTTGCGGTTGCCGTAGTCGAGTTCCTGTATGAGTCGTCCGCTGGGGATGTAATACTTGGCGATGGTGACCTTGAGGATGCCGTCATAGGGGAGGTTGCGTGTGGACTGTACCAGTCCCTTGCCAAAGGAGCGCGAGCCGATGATCACGGCGCGGTCGAGGTCCTGGAGGGCGCCCGCTGTGATTTCGCTGGCGCTGGCCGAGCCGCCGTCGATGAGCACTGCCAGGGGGATGTCGGTGTCGATAGGGTCGACGGTGGTCTTGTAGGTGCGCTCGCTGGACTTGTCGCGTCCACGCATGACGAGGACCTGGGTGCCCTTGGGGACGAAGAAGCCGACAATCTGGATGGCCGCCTCGACGATGCCGCCGCCATTGCTGCGCAGGTCGAGCACGATGTTCTCGACGCGCGGGTCGTTCTTGAGTGCGATGAGGGCGTCGCGCACCTGCTGTGCCGACTTCTCGTTAAAGGTCGTCAGGTCGATGTAGCCGATGTTGCCTCGCGTGACGCCGTAGTAGGGGACGGGGTTGACGCTGATGGTCTCGCGGTTGAACGAGAAGGTCTTCACGCTGTCCTCATCGTAGGGGCGTACGACGGTCACCGTCAGGTGGGTGTTGGCCTGTCCCTTGAGTCGCTTGCTCACCTGGTCGCTGGTCCAGGTGTCGGTGCTGTCGCCGTCGATCATGATGATGCGGTCGCCGGAGCGCAAGCCGGCGCGTGCGGCGGGGCTGCCCTCGTAGGGTCCGCTGATGTAGACGCCCTTCTTGCCGTTGACGGAGCGTTCCATCAGGTAGCTGCCGATGCCGCCATACTCGCCGGTGCTCAACGTCATGAATTCGTCGGTCTCGACGGCGGGGATATACTCGGTGTAGGGGTCGATGTCGTCGAGCATCGCGTTGATGGCATTTTCGATGCTCTTCTGGGCGTTGATGGTGTCGACATAGAACGTGTTCAGTTCCTTGTAGAGCGTGTTGAAAATGTCCAGGCTGCGTGCCACGGCTGCATCATCGTTGACCGACTTGTCGTCGTCGGCGAGCGCTGCCGGTGCTGCCAGGCACAGGGCCACGCATCCCCAGGCGAGGTATTTGAGCGTCTTTTTCATTATATATATATTGTTTGTGGCTGCGAAAATACTATTATTCCCTGAATTTAGGTCGCTTTAGGGGCCTAAAAAAGCGTTAAGTGGTCATTTTTTTCAAGTTTTTTTATTTTTTTATTGCACAGTTCAAATATTGGCAGTAACTTTGCACCGCATTTTTCGGCAGGGTTTGCCGCAAGGGTGCTGAAAAAGCTTCTTTAGCTCAGTTGGTTAGAGCATCTGACTGTTAATCAGGGGGTCCTTGGTTCAAGTCCAAGAAGAAGCGCACGAACATAATATGAGAATAACACAATAAGAGAGGATTGCTTCTTTAGCTCAGTTGGTTAGAGCATCTGACTGTTAATCAGGGGGTCCTTGGTTCAAGTCCAAGAAGAAGCGCTGAGGGCGAGACTGCGTGAGTAGTCTCGCTCTTGGTTTGTCGTTGTGCCGCTGGCAGGTGCCGTGGACGCCTCAGCCGGTAACTGCTGGGGACACGAGGTTGTTGCAAAACTAATGTCTCTTAATAGGTGATCGCGCTGCGCGCGAGAAATCAAAAAAAATATTATTAATGAAATCATAATACAATTGATTGTTTATAATTCTTATGCGTTTTTTTGATTTCTCGGCCGTTAGGCCGATTAAAACTGCGCCGAGTGGAGTTGTCGCAACAGGCTCGGGAATGAGAAAAAACAAGAAATGGACCCGTGCAATTCGGGCCCATTTCTCTTCAAGAAATCGTGATATAGCTATTTTTAGAAGCTTATGTTCTGGGTCGTTTTAACAGCGCCATTGGATTCAATGTTGAAGCCGTAGCATGTGCCACTATACCTGGTAATGATACTAGCCAACTTGTCCTTGGTCACACCGCTGGACTTGATGAAGTCTCTTGCAACATCCTTGTTTTCCTTGCCGTTGACAACAACAACGTGAGCCATGCTAGCGATGAGGTCATATTTGTCCTTGTTGAGTTGTACACCTTCCTTCAACTTGAAGTCACACCTTACGCCGACAGTTGCGGGCAGTTTCTTAACGTCCACGGCTAAGTTCCAGCCTGTGGTTGTGACTTTCTCGGTAACGCTTTTGCCTTCGGCATCTTTGTAGGTCATGGTGACGTCGCAGATGTCGAGGATATCGCCGGCGAAAGTTACACCAGCCTTGTAGGTCGTGCCCTTGCTTGAGCCGGGCTCGTCCTTGCTATCGTCATTACCGCAGCTTGTCATTGTGAGGGCGGCCATGAGGACCAGCACACTCATGAAAAAATACTTCTTCATTGTTTTGATTGATTTAGATTTAATAATAAATTAAAGATAGTTTATAAATGTTGATAAACAGTTAGTTACATTAGTTTACTCGTCGCCATTGTATTTGATGCTGATGGTACGGGACTCGAGGGTCGTGGTGCCCGTTGGCAGGGTGTGCTTGCAAGCAATGGTTACCTCGATTCCGAAGGCAAACTTGTTCTTGCCCTGGGTCTTGTCGAGGTTGTCGACCTTGTTCTTGAACGCCATGAGCTTGGTTTCCATCTCGGCATACTTCTTCTTGGCGGCTTCGTCCTCGCGTTTGATAACCTCATCACGATTGCTGTTGTTGTACTTCACAGACCATTCCTGACCGGTGATGATCGTCTTGAGCTCTTTGAGCAGGCCTTCGTAAACGGCTTGGGCAGCGGCTTTGTCCGTCTCATGCGGGAAATAGGAATAATCATTATCGGTAGTACCACCGCAGTAGTACTGGATAGTCATATCGGGCTCGCTTTTGTCATCGCCACAAGAGGTCAAGTTTACACTCAGTAACACAGCGCACACGATGACGGCTGCAGCAAATAAGAACTTTTTCATTGTTTCTTGATTGATTTGAATTTGATTAAATATTAATAGTGCGATTGATAAGAATTCTTTGTGATGATGCCGTTGCGGGATTTACTTGCAAGGGATCTTGGTGAATTGCCAATACTTGCTCTCCTTGAGTTCAAACTCGGTGTCCTCGCGCGACAGCGGCGGGAAAATCAGGGCGAAACGCAGTTTCTGATAGGCCTGGTCAATATTGGTTTTAGCGGGCGAGACGGTGATATTCTGGGTGCTCACGATTCCCAACTTGCCGCTCTTCTTGCCCTTGATGTAGGCTTCAGGGTTGATGGAGGCAAATGTATTGATCGTACCGCTCTCACACTCCATTTCGATGCGGGTCTCGGTGTCGGAGCAGCACACGCGCAGGATCTGGACGCGTTCGGCCTTCTTGCCGGGCTTGCAGATAGGGTTCTCCCTCATGAAGCGGTAACCCGAGTAGTCGGACAGTGTCACCTTGTCGTTGTTGAGGACACTGGGACCGTCTTCGGTGCGTCCGGCGGGCTTGTACAGGCTGTTGATTTTGCGGGTAAGGGTGCGCTGGTCGATGTATTCATATTTCCAGTTGAGCACAGCAGCTTCCTCATACTTGGCCAGGGCATCGGCATATTTGCCGTCTTCCTCCAGTTCGCGAGCCTCTTCCATCATGTCGTCGAAGGTGGATTGGTACTGAGCCTTCTCGCGAGCGTAGATTTCGGCCTTCTGCTTGCGTTCCTGGGACTGGAGCACTGAGTTGAGACCGCTGAGTACACCGCTAGCGATGCGGTCGACCTGGGTGTACTGTGCACTCGTTGTCAAGCTGATGGCGACAAGTGCAACCAATGTCATGTAAAATCTTGCTTTTCTCATTTTTTGTTTCGATTTTATGAATTAATTATCTAATGTTGATTTTATTCTTCTTGGACACCCTTAATCAGACGCTTCTTCTCGCGGTACTGCTTGGGCGACATGCCAAACCGTTTCCTGAAGATGGTGCGGAAGGTGGTCGTGCCGCCGAATCCTACCTCGTGGGCCACAGCGTCGATGGTCCAGTTGGGCTGCTCCACCAGCAGGCGGCAACCTGCCAGCAGGCGTTTGGTGTTCAAGTACTCGGCGAGGGTGTTGTCTTCTTGACGGGTTTTGATGACCTGAGTGATACGCCGCTGGGTCAGGCTGAGCGCATGGGCGATCTCTTTGAGCGTCACGTCGGGATTCCTGTACAGTCCCAAGTTGTCTATCTGGGTGTCAATCCAGTCCATGAGCTGTTCGTCGGTCTTGTCGGCGGCGTTGGTTACATCGTCGATTTCCTGCTGCAGCCTGCCCGACTGGTCAGCCTGATTGGCTTGACGTAGCATCTCGTTGATTTTGTCTTGGGCGTTCTTGAGTTCCTCTTCGGCCTTGTGCAGTTCGTGTTCGGTCTCGTAGAGGCTCTGCTGTGTCGAGGCCTTCTGCTTATCGCTCTCTTTCATCTGGCCAACCAGGCTGGCGTTGTGCTTCATCAGCTTCTGGGTAACATTAAACGACAGCACCAATGCAATGATGACTGCAATAAATGTAACTGCCAGTGCCAGGATGATGAGTTTGAGGATAAGCGCCTCTTGCATGAATTTTGTTATTTGAAAAATTTTTTGCAAAGGTACTACTATTTCAGATGAGGAGCTGTAAAACCGACAAAAACTCGCATTTTTCATCAACCAAATCGGCGACAAAGCGACCAAATTGCCAATTTTGCGTCAGAATGGGCCTTTTGGGTCAACCATTGAGCTATTTTTCACTAGAGAATTACTACCTTTGTCCCATTCAACAAAAATAGACTATTCTCAAATGCAGAACACCATAACCGACAATCTAGATTATACGGTTGACAATAACCGCAACGTCAATCACCTGACCTCTGGGCTTCCCCAATGGGTCATCTTGGCGGCCTTTATCATCATGGTGGTGGCGGCGATATTCACCATCACGCCGATTGACAGGTGGTTTAAGGATTATTCCTCGATAGTCATTGCGCTCGTCAACACGGTGGGCATGGTGACGATGTACTATGCGGCGATGCGCGGCATGAAGCGCCTGTATCATCCGCTCACGGCGTTGTGGATCGTTATCATAGCGCTCAATATCGTCACTTTTTTTGCTATCCTCTTTGAGTCGGCCTTTCCCGAGGTCAGTTTCGTCATAGCTTGTGTGCTGCCGTTGTGCTATCTGCCGCTGGGAGCGCTGATTATCATCTGGTACCGCGGGCAGCTGCGCCGTTTGGGCATCTGGATGATTGTCCGCATCCTCGTTGTCATGCTGCTTCCCATTGCCTGGTACATGCTGGGAATCGGTCTCAACGACATTATCCTGGATGCTATCATTGTCGTCACCGAACTCATCTACGCTTATCTGTTCTTACGCATCCTGTGGTAATTGAGGCAAGAGGGGATGAAATTAAAGTTCTGAAGTCTGTAGAGACGCAAAATCTTGCGTCTCCAATCGGTTGAAATTACCATTATGCTGACCTTGAGACGCAAGATTTTGCGTCTCTACAGGTTGGGGGTGTAGTACGGTCGATAAGTTGGGAGGGACTGTTGTTTATTGGAGGGCCTCGAGGAGGAGGCCGAAAAAGACATAGGCGGCGAACAGGATGAGGGTGAAGACGATGGTGCGCCCCAAGCAGCCCAAGGCGCTCATGCCGTCTTGGCCTTTCTTTTTCTTCTTGCTTTTCTTCTTGGTGGAAGTGTTTTTCTTTTTGGTGCCGCTATCGCCGGTCAGGCCGGTATAGCGGTAGGAGGTGGTTGCCTGTTTCATGCGCGTTTTGTGGGGCGGGGGAGTCGCGTTGTTGCTGCTGCTCTTGGGTGGAGGCGGAGTAGCTGCATCGGCCTCGTCATAACGTGCCGCAACGCGTGCGGTGGGCACGGGCTGGCGTGCCTGCAGCAAGCACTGCGGGCAGACAATCACGCCGTCGTTGGCGACGAGCTGCTCGTTGCTGATATCGAGCTTTTTACCGCATTTGGGACAGGTCCAACGCATTTTTAGTTAATAGTTAATAGTTAAGAGATAAGAGATAATAGATAAGAGATAATAGTTGACGGTGGGCTGCTTATTGAACAGTGTCTACCTATTATCTCTTATCTGTTTAACTCTTAACTGAAAGAACGTTAGCCTTCGTAGTGGATGATGGCCTTGACAACGATGTGCCACTTGCCGTCGATGAATTCGGCCTCGCCGGGACGGTCGGTAACGATGTGGCTGCCGCTGGGAATCTGGATGGCGTTGCCCGAGCAGGCGCGGATCAGGTTCTCGGCGGGCATCATCAGAGCGAAGCGGTGTACCTCGGGCTTGTCAATCACCTCGAAGGTGCCATGCTGGCCGTCGAACGTGGTGAGCACGTAGATGGAGTTGCCGGGCTCGAAGGTGTCGCTCACGTGGGTGAAGTCGTCGTTTTCGTCGGGCTTGTTCATGAACAGGTTCATCACCTCGTCGGTTTCCTCAACAGGCTCCTGGGCCATGGGCTCGGGGGCGTCCTCGTCGGGAGCGACCTCGGCAAGCTCTTCCTCGATGAGCGGTTCTTCCGCTTCGGCAACGGGCTCGACAGGCTCGCCGTTAGCGCGGGCGGCTTTGCCGGTGAGTCTGATGGACAAGGCCTTCATCTGGTCGGCGGCGTCGGTCGAGAACTCCTGCAGGTTGGCGTTGGTGCGCTCGATCTCGCGGGCAAACGAGCGTTTCATCTCATTGATTTTGCCGCGGTTGCTCAGGGCCGTTAGCAGGGCGCACAGGCCGAGCAGTGAGCCCAGGATACCGAGCCACAAGGGCAGGTTGGCATCACAGGCCGAAGCGTTGTTGCGTTGTTGCCTGTGGCGTGCATCGTGAATGGGTTCGGCGTCAGCCTCGTTATTCTCGCCGCCCTCTTGGACGCCCTCGGGGTTCTCGTTGTCGGTCGGGGAGGGTACAGCGTTAGCAATCTCGGGGTGATCGGTGATGAATGTCTGGAAATCGGGTTCAACGAGTTTCCATACCTGGGGTATCACGAGCTCCTTGAGGTCGTTGATGCTACCACCCTTGTCCTCACTCTTCTTGAACTCGTTGTAGATCTTTTCCCACTTGGTGCCCTGGTTGCCATAGACGTCGTTGAGGTCGTCGAGGTTGTAACCCTGGGGGAAGCGCCTCTGCATCTCGTCGGAGGTCTTAGCGAACCCCTTGGCGTAGGCCGTGTAGTGTGCACAGCGGGCGACGCCCTGTTTCCACAGAGCAGGCGAGAGCGGTTGGTCGGCATTGATTTGCGCCAGTGCCGAGGTGGCGAGGCAGATGATGGCTGCCATGAGTAATGTAAAGCGTTTCATAACTCTAAAAGTTTTTTGGAGATATTTATATTTATTGATTAAACTTGCTGATTACGTCGTTGCGCATGTTCTTGAGCAGATTGTGGCGTATGACACCGATGATGGGGTAGAAGAACGGAACGTCCTCGACCACGTCGGTGGCATTGTAGCGTCCTTTTAGGAAGGTGTTGATGCCGGCGGTCAGATAGTTCGCCAGGTTGTCGTCGAGCACGCTCCTGAACAGGGCCATCACGTTGTTCTCGATGCCGAACTCGTCCTTGATGGTCGCGTCGCACAGGTCAACAAAGAACGCGTTGAACTCCTTGACTTTCTCCACCAGGCGGTCACGCACGTCGATGGACTCCACTTGGGCCATCGTCAGGTCGTCCTCGCCCAACATCGAGCAGCAGTAGCGCATGCGCTTCACGCTTGTGGCGTTATAGCGTGTAACGTCGGCTTGTCCCTCGAGGCGTCGGTTCTCCAGCTTGATGCCGCCGCGGCAGGTAATCTGCTTGGGGCACTGGGTCTCCTGCTTGATCTCGAACATCTCGGTGTACTGCTTGCCGTAGACACGCTCGACGATGGTCTGGGTGAGCATGTTGATGCGGCTCATCGAACCCAGGATGTTGAGAATCTTGCTGCCGGTGCCCGAGAAGTAAATCTGCTTGGGCATCTCGTAGCCGCGCTGCTTCATGGCCTGGGCGATGTAGTAGATGATTGCCGTGTAGAAGTACATGAAGATGAGCCGTCGCTGGCTGTCGTTGCGCAGCAGGGCGTTGTAGCTGTACAGGTTGCGGTCGATCTCGCGCAGGGTGCGCAGTTCCTCGACATTCTCAATCGAGAAGAGGAATGCGTTGATGTCCTCGCTGCGCTTCTGTGCCATGATGTCGGCCAAGATGCTACCCAGGTAGGCGATGTTGTTGCCCTTGTCGTTCTCGATGAGTTGCTTGAAGTAGCGCGTGTAGTGCTGCAGCAACGGGTTGTTGTCGGCGTCCTTGTCGGTGAATCCGTCACCGAAGATCGCATTGCCGGCAAACCTGAACGACGAGATGGCCACCGGCTCGCTGGCCATGCGGTCGATTGTCGGCTGGTAAATCACCGTGTCACAGGTGCCGCCGCCGATGTCGATCGACACATAGCTGCTGCCCGCCACCTCGGCACCGCTGTAGTAGTAGGCAGGCGCGAGGCTCTCGGGGTAGGAGCGCAGACGGTCGCTATCGGCGCCGATGTAGGTGCTGAACAGTTCGCTCCAGGTGCGCTCGAGGGCGTCACGGTCGGCACCGCCCATGCTGACGGGGTAGAAGTAAACGACCTCGGTGCGGCGCAGGTCGGCATTCTCGAGGAGCGCCTTGGCCTTGATGAGCAGGGTGAGCTCTCGCAGGAACGCCTTGGCCAACCCAGTGTCGCCTTTCCACTTGAGGTTGGTTGTCACCTCGTAGCCGTGGAAATAGCGGCGCTCGTACAGGAACGGGATGTTCACGTCGCTGAACAGATTGCACCCGATGCCGCTGTTCTCGTTGCGAGCCAGGGTGGAGCGCAGCGGGAAGCCATAGACATTGTCAATCTCGCGTGGCACAAACTCAACGCGCTGCACCTGCTCGGCATATTCCAGCGATTTGGGCTTGTGCAGCGAGGCGACGAGCACCTGCTGCGAGCCGTACTCAAAGGTGAACGGCTGTGAGGGCTGTCCGCGTTCGGCCCACTCGACGTGGGTGTTGGTGGTACCGAAGTCCACAGCGAATATCAGTTCCTTGGCGCTGGGATTATAGGGTTTCCATTGCGGGATGATGACACCGCCCGAGCGTCCCAGGTGATTCTGGACGCTTACCTCGATGTAGTCAAACGAGCCGTCCACGTCATAGTAGGCCGTGCTGTAGCCCGAGTGGGAACGGATGGCATCGCGCACGTTCAGTCCGTCGGTCTTGATGCCGTTCTTGTAGAAGCGCAAGGTCGCGCCGCCGTTCTCGATCATGGTGAAGAGTTCGACGGTGTAGTCGTCGTTGGCATCGGTCTTGACGAACGGGAAAATCGACGTGGACAACGTGGCGGCAACCACGCGTCCGGTGCCGCGTCGCTCGTCAAAGGTCCACGTGTGGTCGTTGATGGGGAAATACTTGCGCGACAACTCGATGTAACGGTTCTCGCCCTTCTTGACGCGGATGCGCAGGGTCACCATCACGCTGCCGTCGGCAAACTCCTCGATGTCAATCACATGTCGTCCGGCGATGGTCCCTTTCAGGTAATCGGTGTCAAAGTAGGTGAACAGCAACGGTTTTAAGGGCAGCAGATAGCCGCAGGTGGGCTGAGGCGTGCGCGGCTTGAGGTTGCCGTCGAAGAAATGGTCGGTGTCGATGATACAACCGCTGCCCAGCCGCACGATGGTGTCAGCCAGGAAATCGTCGGTCGTGACAAACGGGTATTGTATCGAAGTGTCGGGCAACTTGCGGTCATTCAAGGGGATGCCACCGGCATAAACCTGGGTGGCGCTGTCCCACTCCTTGTCGATGTAGCGGAAGTGCTCCACACTGCCGTTGAAGCCATTGACCAGCACCAGTGGCAATTCGCTCTTGTCCTGTGGCATGGATGGCGTGATGACAAAGTCGCTCTCGCTGGCCGCCGTGCGGATATCAAGCACACGCTTGTGGTAGAAACGTGCTCCCAGCACACTCACGTCGATGCCGCCACCGAAGGGGTCGTAGCTGTGTTCCAGCTGCTCCAGCACGGCGCTGGCACGACCTTCGTCCAGTGCGTCGAGGTTGGGGATGACCGTGGTGAGGCGTCGGTACAGGTCGGGACGGTTCTGGCGCAGCGGCTCCAGGTTCTTCTGCATGTAGGCATACACCTCGCCGCAGTGCAGACGCAGTGCGGGGTAGGCGTTCATTAGCAGGTAGAAGTAATAGACAAAGTCCTCGTCGCGCTGCCACAGGTGGCGAGTCTCGCCGAACAGGCTCACGCCCTGTTCCACCTTGATGGCCTCGATGGTACCCAATGCGGGTGCCGCCATGACTACCGATGCGGGCGAGGTGCCGCCCAGCACCTTGCGGTCCCACATGATGATGTACCAGTCCTTGAGCAGGTCGAAGTTATACACCTTGTCGCTGCGCAGGAACAGGTCCAGCGTCTCGCCGTAGAGTCGGTGCTGCGGATTGGCCTTCAACTGCTCGAGGCACTCCTCGCGGTTCCAACGGATGATGCGCAGGTAGTCCTTGTGGTTCTCGTAATCAAAGAACAACTGTGCCACGTCGAGGGCGTTGGACACCAGGCGCTCGTTCATGCGTGCGCCGCGCAGGTGGTCGTTGGCCAGCTGCTTGAAGGCGTTTTTCACCAGGTCGAGCTGTGCCAGCGGGCTCGGGATGGCGGTGCGCGGATTCTCGCTCAGTCCGCCGTCGGGGTCCTTGATGCGCGCGATGTCGTCATCGCTGTAGGGGGCATGCGCAATCCAGTCCTCCTCGCCGTTCTTGCTCGTGTTGTTGCTGTATGATAGTATCTCGCTCATATTCTTCTTTTTCTAGATTTACTAGATGGTCTAGAAGCACTAGATATACTAGATGGTCTAGATATATGTTTTTTTAGTTGATGTTTTCGTAGCGCTCGGTGAAGACGTTGTGGGCGGCCTTGTTGAAGAGGTCGAGCAGTTTGAATTCCACCGTGCGGTCGCTGTAGCTGGCGTTGTTCTTGCTCAGCTTGTTCATCTCGGCCTTGAGCACGTCGTTATCGACCTTGAAGTGTCCCAGCAGGCGTTTCTTGACGTTGACGCCCTCAATGGCATGGGCCATGTCGATTTCGCCCGGCTTGAAGAAGGCCACGCTGCGCATGTTGTCGTTCATCTCGGTGAGCCACTGGGCGTAACCCAGCAGGAAGTGGTCCACCAAGGTGCGGTAGAACTGGGATGCGAGGAAGTCGCTCTTGATTTTTGGGGCGTCCTCGGTAAATCCCTGTCCGATGATGTCCTTGAATCCCGTGGTCAGGAAGAGGAACAGCAGGTGGAATTTGCTCATGGGCTCATAGATGAGTTGACGGGTGCGGTGTCCGAGCGACAGGAAATTCAGGCTCAAGTCATCCTTGGCGAGGGCGTACTCGTAGGCCGTCGTGGGCAACGGGTAGCCGTCGGGGTCGGTGAGTTTGCTGTCGGGTGCTCCGGCAAAGTCCAGCGGCGCGAGTGCGCCGATGAGTTCGATGAGGTGAGCGTTGTTGCGTTGTCCGTGCTCGCCCGGGTCGTACAGGTAGGGCTTAGACCTCACCTGGTCGCCCAGGTAGTAAATGCTGTTGACGTTGCTGTCGTTGGCGCCGGTGAGCGTGTTCTTATAGTAGTAGAGCGCGCTCTGAGTCTTGACGATGAAGTCGCTCGTGGCGATGCGCTGATCCTGCTTGTTGCCCTCGAGGGTGAAGTAGGGGAGTACCGTCAGTCCGCCGATGGGCGCGCGGCTCAAGGCGTCACGGTTCTCGATGCCCTCGAGGTTGGCAGCCTGGCGGATGTTTTTCACCATGATGGGGAAGCCCGCGGCACCCGTGCCGCCGAAGATCGAGCTGATGAAAAAGATGCGGTCTCCCTGGCGGAAGATGTTGCTGAACGCCTTGAACTCGTTGCTGTCCTTGACCTCGTTGAGTGCGACGCTGCCGATGTTGGGGCTGCCGACGAAGCCGATGTTCATCTTGTTCTCGAGTTGATAGTTGGCAAACAGGAGCGATGTCAATGCCTGGTTGGCCTCGTTCATCGTGTCAAAGCCGATGAACTCGCGGAACTTGGCGTTCTCGACGGCTCCCAGGTTGAAGATGAACGTGTCGCCCAGCGTCACGCTCGTGTTGCTCATGATCTCGCGCAGGGTGACGATGCGGTTGGCAAAGAAGCCCTCGGCGTTAGGCTCGTTGCCGTAGAGCCGACGCCTGATGTCGCGGTAGTCGTTCAAGAGCGCCTCGGTGCGTTTCAGGTCCTCGTTGGCCTTGTGCGGGTCGATGATGACAGGCACGATTTCCAGGTCCCTGACGGGTTTGCCGTTCTCGTCAAGGGGACGCACGCCAGCTGCCGATAGCATCAGCAGCGACTTCAGGACCCTCGATCCGGTACCTCCGATAGCAAAAAGGAATAATCTCATATATAGTTTCTGGTTTCTAGTCCCTAGTTTCTAGTTGTTTATAAATTACTGTGGCAGCGGGGTGTGGCGGCAGTTGCTGCTCCACCAGCGCATCGAGTAGGACGCCACGACGTAGAGCAAGGCTGCAAACAGCACCGTCTGCATCTCGAATGCGACAGACTCGCCGATATAGGACATGTTGTTGTTGGCAAACACCGAGTCGTTGTAGATGTAGCAAATCACGGGTGCCAATACAGCCACTACTCCCATGATGGCCAGCCAGTGATACCAGCGGTCGAACTTCACCGAGTTGATGGCATAGTAGTAGATGGCCGCTCCACCCCAAGCCACGAGGATGGTGATGGCGGCAATCACGGGATACATGTCCAGGTTGAACATCGCATCGTTGAATCCCTGATGGTAGTACATCAGTTCGTAGATGTTGAATCCGTCGGTGCAGCTGAGGATGAAAAACAGTACCGTTACTGCAATCCCGATAATCAGATAAGTCAGATGTTTCATATCTTGCAATCTTAAGTTTTAATTCTTTCTTTAATGGGTCCTTAAGGTCTTTAAAGTCATTAAAGTCATTAAGGTCTTTAGGGGCCTTAAGGTCCTTGTTTTTAGCGTTGAAGCTTGATGGTTACCTCAAAGATGTTCTTGCCGCCCTTCATCGCGTCGAACATGCCGCCCAGCAGCTGCTCCAGGCCGAGGGTCGTCGTCGCGAACGAACCGCCGGTGCTAGTGTCGCTGGAACTTGACGACTGGTTCACCCAAGCGGGCAGCTCGTTGCGCAGCGAGATGTGTACCTCGTCGCGCGGACTCTTGAGGTCGCCCGTGAGCGTCAGCAGGTGGGTCATGCCGTCAAGGTAGGACTTGTTGTTGTTGGTCACCATGCTCTGGTCGATGGGCTGCACGGTGAGGGTGTAGCCGTCGATGCTCTCCACATCGTAGCTAGCCGCGTCGGTCAGCAGAGCCTCGTCCTTGAGCAGTCCGCCCAGGTTGGCCGCCACGGTGAAGCATAACTTGCCCGTCTGGCGGTCGCCGTCGCACTTGTTGAGCACGATACCGTCGCTGTGCCTGATGCGGAAGCGTCCAGCATTGTCTTTCCAGTCGGGCAGCACGTTGCACTGGACCTCGCTGGTGCCCTGGTTGAAGCGGTAGCTGTTTCTCATGCCCGCCGGATCCAGCACGCCAGCGTAACGCTTGTCGCTTGCCAGCTGGTCGATCGACTCGTTGTCGCCGATGATGACCAGGTAGAACGGCCGCTTGCCATTGTACTCAAACGGCACACCGTTATAGGGGTAATACTTGCCGCTGTAGTCGCCCATGAACTGCTGGACGACCACGCTCTTGCCCTTATACTTGGCAAACACGCGTGTGGCGAGGCTGTTCTCCTCGTTGAAAATCTTTTCCAGGCTAACGCCGCGGGTGTCCTTGGGCGAGTAGATCAGGTCGCTCACCAGCACACTCACGTTGCCAGGTCGCTGTGCCTCCAGTATCTTGTTGAAAATGAGCTGGAAGTCGGTATAGGAAGCATCGCCGATGCCTGCCGTGCTCTGGTAGATGTCGCGGTCCTTGAGGAACTCATCGACCGTGTGCTGGTAGGGGTAGATGCCATCGTTAACGATGTTGATGTCCACTTTGCTCCCCGCCGGGAAGTGGTTAATCAGGTCGTTCACGGCCTTCTTGAGTTGGCCACCGCCACCGCGCTGGTCATAGGGGACCATCGAGCCGCTGCGCTCAAAGTAAACCGTCAGCGACAGGTCTTCCACGCCGCCATAGGGGCGCGTGTCCCAATGCATAGGCGGTCGTAGCGCCGATGCGATGCCCTCGATGAATTCGGCCATGCGTTTGTGGTCGATTTTGCCTTCGGGAGTCAACAGGTCGGCATATTTCCCCGGGTTGGCGGTAACCAACGAGCACAACGAGTCATAAGAAGCCCGTGTCGTGTCGCCGCTCACCAGAACAGTGCGCACCGCTTTCTCCAGCTTGCCGCGGCCGCCACATGCTGTCAGTACTAGCCCTGCCAGCAGGCATGCCATCAGCAACATCGGTAATCGTTTCATATCCTTTATTTTATCTTTATGTTACAATCGTTGATACAAGGGTACATTCCCCCATTAAATAGCAAAATTAGTGCCGTTTCGCCTAACATCCACGAAATCCCGTGTTAAAAAACGCAAATGTTCACCCCTGGCTGTCGGTGGCTAGAGGTGTTGCTGAGTCTTTACCTACAAAAATGATGCCTACCGCCTCAAAATTTCGCGTCTGGACCGACAAGTGAAAAAAAAGTTGTACCTTTGCGGCATCTATAGATAAACTGAACATGATGAACGACAAATTTGATATGGTGGCCAAGACCTTCCTAGGACTGGAAGGCGTGCTCGCCGACGAGTTGCGCGCCCTGGGCGCCGAGGACGTTGCCGAAGGCAACCGCGTTGTTACCTTCAAGGGCGACAAGGAGATGCTCTATCGCGCTAATTTTGCCTGCCGCACGGCAGTGCGCGTGCTCAAACCGTTCCTGACGCTGCAGTCCACAGGTGCCGATGACCTGTACGAGCAACTCAAGACGTTTGACTGGGAGCAGCTGATGACCGTGAACACGACCTTTGCCATCGATGCCACCGTCTATAGCGAGAACTTCAACAACTCGCGCTTTGTCACCTATCGTGTCAAGGATGCCATCGCCGACTATTTTAACGAGAAATACGGCCAGCGTCCCAGCATCCGTCTCACAAATCCCGAACTCCGTCTTGATGTCCACATCTCGGGCCGTGACGTGACCTTGTCGCTCGACAGCAGCGGAGAGCCGCTGTTCAAGCGCGGCTGGCGTGTTGGCCAGACCGATGCTCCGATCAACGAGGTGCTCGCCGCCGGCATCATCCTGCTGAGCGGCTGGCGTGGCGAGACCGACCTGGTGGACCCGATGTGCGGCTCGGGCACGTTCCTCATCGAGGCCGCCCTTATCGGCGCCAACATCGCCCCCGGCGTGTATCGCGACAGCTATGCTTTCCAGAAGTGGCCCGACTATGACGCCGACCTGTATGACAAGGTCTATAACGACGACAGCGCCGAACGCGAGTTCACCCATAAGATTTACGGCAGCGACATCGAGGGCAAGGCCATCGCCATTGCCCGTGCCAACGTCAAGAACGCCGGTCTGATCAAATATATCGAGCTGGAGCGCCGCGATATCAACGACATCGAGCACGTGCCAGCCGGAGGCACCCTCATCAGCAACCCGCCCTACGGCGAGCGCCTTAACCCCGAGGATATCGAGTCGCTGTACCGCGACCTGGGTTACAAGTTCAAGCACACCTTCCAGGGCTATAACGTGTGGCTCATCTGCTATGACAACGAGCTGCATTACAAGGTGGGCCTGAAGCCGTCGGTGCGCTACAAGCTCAATAATGGCGGTCTGGACTGCGAGTTGCTTGAGTATGTCATATTTGACGGCCGTTACAACGAAATGCGCGAGCGCGGTGAGCACATCCGCAACGAGGGTTTCCGCGCCAGCGAGCGCAGTAAGGGTAACTACCATGCCCGCCGCGTGGAAGGTACCGAGGACCGTCCCCGTCGCCGTGACGATGGCGACCGCCGTGACCGTCGCGACGATGACCGTCGTGGCCGCCGTGACATGAGACGTCGTGAGAACGACGACAAGACAGCGGCTCCCATTAGTGACGAGGAACGCCAGCGCCGAGCCTCGGTGTCCCGCGACCGCAGGATGATGTCAGGCGTGGATAATCGAGACAAGAAAGGCCGCTATGACGACGACTTTGATCAGGAATTCCGTCACACCTCGACGTTTGCCAAGCGCATCCTGCGCGACCGCAAGCCTACGCTCGGTGCCGACAAGGAAGTGCCCATCGTCCACGGCCGCCGTAAGAGCTGGAAGCGTCGTGACCTCGACGATACCACACCCACCGACAACAAAGAATAACAAAGACTGAAGACAAGAAAGGCAAAAGAGACAAAGTTATGTGATTTTGTCTTTCTTGTTTTCACTATCCAATACTGATGACGGCGAGGGAACATATCAACGATTATTTTAACGGTCGTGCGTTCATGGTGCTGAGTGCCGTGATGCTCATCGTTGCCGCTGCCGCGGCACTGGTTATGGGTGTCGCGCCCGCATCCAGCGCCGAGAGCGGGATGTTTTTCCCGCTTCAGGGACGATTCTTCGAGCCTGGCCCCGAATCGGCTGCCGTCAATGTGTTGTTCCTGCTGGTTACCGGCATCATCATTCTCGCGCTGAACAAGGTGTTCACCTTTGTGCGCTCTACGACCCATCTGTTCGCCTCGGCCTTCTTTTGGTTGCAAGTGGCTAACCCGCAAGGTCTTGTGTCACTTAATCCCGGCACGTTGCTGTGTCTCGTGTCGTCGATGGCCATGTTGCCGCTGTTCGCCTCGTTCCAGGACCGCCATGCCCAGCGCAGCATATTTTTGGTTTTTGCGCTGATTGCAGCGGGTAGTATGTTTCACTACGGATTTGTGGTGCTTGCGATTACTTTCTTCTTGGGATTCATGAACATGGGAGTGTTGAACCTCAAGGGGATGCTCGCGATGTTGTTCGGCCTGATTACGCCCTTCTGGATTGTGCTCGGGCTAGGCCTTGTAACGCCCGCCGATTTCCATATTCCCCAAATCAACGGAATTTGGCACCTTGCAGGGATGAACGAGACGACCCTGCCCCTGGTTGTGGCTGCGGTGACCGCCGTGCTGGGTATCGTGCTTGCCGCGCTGAATATGACCGTCATCATGAACTACAGGATGCAGACCCGCGTGTATAACGCATTCCTTGTCATCACGCTTGCCGTGACCCTTGTCGCCATGTGTGTCAATTACCTCGACGTGACAGTCTTCCTGCCGCTGTTGGGTCTAATGGTTGCCGTGCAGATGGCTCACGCCCACACGTTGCGCGGCACGAGGCCTTACCGCTATGTGTTCGTCATCTTGTTCATGGCCTCATGTATAGCCTTCTTTACCGCAAACCTGCTGATGCCATGAAAATTATCGTTGACAGCCACATCCCCCACATCCAGGGCGTCATCGAGCCCAGAGCCGAGGTTTTTTATCTTGAGCCCGAGGATATCACGCGTGACGCAGTCATGGACGCCGATGCGCTGATTATCCGCACCCGCACCCGTTGCCATGCCGCGTTGCTCGACGGTAGCCGTGTGCGCTTCATCGGCTCGGCGACCATCGGCACCGATCATATCGACCTCGACTACTGCGCCGCACGCGGCATCACCGTGTGCAACGCTCCGGGCTGTAACGCACCTGCCGTCGCCCAATGGGTGTTCTGTGCCATCCATGCATGGATGCAGGTCCGCGGCATCACCACTGCCGATGGGCTCAGCCTGGGGATCGTCGGCGTGGGGCATATCGGGTCGATCGTTGCCCGCTGGGCTCGGCAGCTTGGCTTTACTGTCTTGCTGAATGACCCGCCCAGGGAGATGGCGGAGAAAACGGAGAAAACGGAGAGAACGGCGGACGGAGCCCACGCAAAGGCGCAAAGGCGCGAAGGATTATTTTGGGCGGCCGCAAATGCGGAGAGAACGGAGAGAACGGAGAGAACGGAGAGAACGGCGGACGGAGCCCACGCAAAGGCGCAAAGGCGCGAAGGATTATTTTGGGCGGCCGCAAATGCGGAGAAAACGGAGAGAACGGAGAAAACGGCGGACGGAGCCCACGCAAAGGCGCAAAGGCGCGAAGGATTATTTTGGGCGGCCGCAAATGCGGAGGGAACGGAGAGAACGGAGAAAACGGAAATAACGGAAAATACGGGGGGAACGGATGGGGGGTTCTTGTCGCTTGAGGAGTTGCAGCGTCGGTGTGACATCATCACCTTCCACACGCCTATTACACGCGATGGCCAGTGGCCCACGTGGCACTTGTGTGACCAGGCGTTTCTTGATGCGCTGGGCCATTGCCGCCTGATACTTGATGCCGCCCGGGGTCCCATCGTTGACAATGAGGCGCTCCTGCGTTGGCATGGTGATGTGGCACTTGATTGCTGGGAAAACGAGCCTGACATCTCCCGCGAATTGCTGGAAAAAGCCATCGTCGCCACTCCCCACATCGCCGGCTATAGCTCACAGGGCAAGCAACGCGGCACCGCCATGATGCTCGCGGCGCTGAATGAGTTCTACGGTTGGGACATCCCTGTTCCCGTGATTGAAGCCCCTGCCACAGGATCCGTCGATGTCACCCTTGCAGGCATCGCCGCCAGCTATGACATCCTCGCCGATACCGCCCGCCTGAAAGCCGCACCCGCCACCTTTGAATCCCTGCGCAATCACTACACTCACCGCCCCGAATACCAGTAAAAACGCAACAGTACTCCACTCGGCGCGGTTTTAATCGGCTATAGGGCCGACATACAGATTATTCCTTGGGTTCCTCAGGGGAGGCTTGACCTTTGTTGAAGTATTCGGTCATGAGCTGCTTGACGCGGGGGGCGAGTGCGATGATGGTGATCATCGTGCACAAGGCCATCAGTGCAAAGGCGAGATCCATGATGCTGACCATGACCTTGAGGGGAATCATCGCGGCGACGACAATCATCACCAGGTAATAGTAGTTGTACCACTTGACGTTGTGGGCGCCGAAGAGGTAGTTGGTGCACTTCTGGCCGTAGTAGCTGTAGGAGAACATTGTCGAGAAGGCGAAGAAGAAGACAATCACCATGAGCAGCAGGTGTCCGAGCCCGGGCAGCAACTGTCCCCATGCGCCCAGGGCAACGAAGAGGCCCTTGGGGTCATCCAGCCCGACGTAGTTGCCGGCGATGATGATGGGAATCGAGGTCAAGGTGCACACCAGTCCCGAGTCGATGGCCGGGCCGAGCATGGCGATGAGACCCTCGCGGATGGGGTCGGTGTTCTTGCTGGCACCGTGCATCATCGAGGCGGTACCCACACCAGCCTCGTTGACAAAGGCGGCGCGTCGTGCGCCCGTCAGCGCGACGAAGGCGAACGCTCCGAATCCCGCTTCCATGCTGAACGCCCCCTCAAAAATCTGTCCGAAAACGCCGGGAATCTCCCTGAAGTTCATCACCATGATGATGATGACCATGATGAGGTAAAGGATGACCATTGCCGGAACGATGCGCGACGCGAACAGGGCGATGCGCTTGATGCCGCCCAGGATGACGGCTCCCACGATGGCCACCATGACGAGACCCATGATGAATCGCAGCATCAGCGTGTTCTCGATGCCCATGGGCGTGGTGAACACCGTCGTTACCGACTCTACCAGCTGGTTGGCCTGCATGAAGCATAGCGTGCCCACGAGTCCGAAGATGGAGAAGGCCACTGCCAGCGGTTTCCACTTCTCGCCCAAGCCCTTGGTGATGATGTACATGGGACCACCCTGCACCTCGCCGGCGCTGTCGCGTCCCTTGTACATGATGGATAGCGAGCCCTCAAAGAATTTGGTGGACATGCCCACGAGAGCGCTCACCCACATCCAGAAGACCACGCCCGGGCCGCCAATCGTCAAAGCGATGGCCACGCCGGCGATGTTGCCCATGCCGACGGTTGCGGCGATGGCGCTCAAGAGCGCCTGAACCGAGCTGATTTGTCCCGACTGCTTGCCCTTGTCGCTTGCCTGCTTGTCGCGCAGAGCGCGTAAGGCCCACGGCAGTCTCCTGATGGACACCGCTCCCGAATAGAGGAAAAGGAACAAGCCACCCCCGATGAGGAGGAAAAACTCGGGATATCCGCACACAGCATCGCTGGCGCTTACAATCCAGTCACTCAGTATATCCAGTATGTTTCCCATTATACGCGTTATTATCGTTTTTTCTTGTTTTTTTCGTTTAACCGCCAAAGGTACTAATATTTTTGCAATCGGCGACGCAGGATAGACGTTTTGCAACCGATTTCAATGATAAAACAGAAAAACTGATGGCAAAAGCGGGGTTAGTTGTCACTATTTTTGTACCTTTGCCATGTGGCGTGGCAAAACGATTGCTGTGCCCATGGAATTCCCGATGCTTACATCACTTAATCATTGATCGAGCGACTATGAGAAAGAAGAATCTTGCAATCATTACCGACGACCCGTGGCTGGAACCCTACAGCGACGCCATCAACGGCCGTCACCAGGATGCCGTGAACAAGATAGCCGAACTCACCGGCGGCACAGGCAACCTTGTGGAGTTTGCCAACGCCTACAACTACTACGGCCTTCACCGTACTGCCGACGGCGGCTGGGTGTTCCGTGAATGGGCACCGAATGCCACCGAAGTTTATCTCATCGGCCAGTTCAACGACTGGCGCGAGTGTGCCCCTTACCGGCTGAAGCGCCTGGAGAACGGCAATTGGGAGATTGTTTTGCCCAAACGGGCGTTGCATCACGGCGACCTGTACAAGCTGCTTGTGCGCTGGAACGGCGGCCAGGGCGAGCGCATCCCGGCCTATGTTACCCGCGTGGTTCAAGACGAGAAGACCTACATCTTCTCGGCCCAGGTGTGGGATCCTGCTGAGCCTTACGAGTTCAAGGTCAAGAAGTTTGTTCCCAATGTCAAACCGCTGCTCATCTACGAGTGCCACATCGGTATGGCACAGAACCGCGAGGGCGTGGGCACCTACGAGGAATTCCGCGTGAACGTGCTGCCTCGCATCGTGGCCGACGGCTACAACGCCATCCAGATCATGGCTATCCAGGAGCACCCCTATTACGGCTCGTTCGGCTACCACGTGTCCAGCTTCTATGCCGCCTCGTCGCGTTTCGGCACCCCCGAGGAGTTGAAGCACCTCATCGATGACGCTCATGCCCAGGGCGTGGCCGTGATCATGGACATCGTGCACAGCCATGCCGTGAAGAACGAGGTAGAGGGTCTGGGCTGCTTTGACGGCACGGGCGACCTGTACTTCTATGGCGACGACAAGCGCGAGCATCCCGCATGGGACTCGCTGTGCTTTGACTACGGCAAGAACGCCGTGCTCAACTTCCTGCTATCTAACTGCAAGTTCTGGCTCGAGGAGTACAAGTTTGACGGTTTCCGCTTCGACGGCGTGACCTCGATGCTGTATTACAGTCACGGACTGGGGCAGGCCTTCAGTTGCTATGACGACTACTACAACGGCACTCAGGACACCAATGCCATCACCTATCTCACGCTGGCTAACGAGCTTATCCATGCCGTTAACCCCAATGCCATCACCATTGCCGAGGAGATGAGCGGTATGCCCGGACTGGCACGCACGTTCAAGGACGGCGGTATCGGCTTTGACTACCGCATGGCGATGGGTATCCCCGACTACTGGATCAAGACCATCAAGGAGCGCAAGGACGAGGACTGGAAGCCCACGTCCATCTTCTGGGAACTGACCAACCGCCGTGCCGACGAGAAGACCGTTTCCTATGCCGAGAGTCACGACCAGGCGCTTGTGGGCGACAAGACCATCATCTTCCGCCTCATCGACAAGGAGATGTACTGGCACATGATGACCGATGACCACGACGGCACTGTGGACCGCGGCATGGCCTTGCACAAGATGATCAGGCTGGTGACCGCCTCGCTTATCAACGGCGCCTACCTCAACTTCATGGGTAACGAGTGGGGTCATCCCGAGTGGATCGACTTCCCGCGTGAGGGTAACGGCTGGAGCTACAAATATGCCCGCCGCCAGTGGGATCTCGTGGACCGCGAGGACCTCAAGTACCAGTTCCTCAACAACTGGGACAACGACATGATCCACCTTATCGGCGGTGTGAAGAACTTCCAGAAACTGCCCGTGCGCAAGCTGTGGGACAAGGACGACGACCAGGTGCTGGCCTACATGCGCGGCGACCTCGTGTTCGTGTTCAACTTCAGCCCCAACCGTTCGCATGTGGACTACCCGATGTTGGCCCCCGAGGGCGAATACCAGGGAGTGTTTGACAGCGACGATGCCCGCTATGGCGGTTACGGCAATATCGACAGCAGCGTGAGCCACCTCACCGAGCACGACGGCCTGTATGCCGCCGCCCACCTGGGCTGGCTCAAGCTCTACCTGCCTGCCCGCAGCGCCCAAGTGCTGCGCCTGAAGGCGCCAAAGCGCAAGCCCGCTGCCCGCAAATCGCCGGCCAAGAAGAAATAACAAAGCATCAAGCACAAGAACAAACAATAGAACTGCACCCGGTCGCTGGTGAGGACGGCCACGCCAAGGCGAGGCCCTACAATTCTACACCAGTGCGGTTTTACCGGACAATAACGAAAGTAAATCTAATCTCAATAGACGAGTCCCGAAGGTCGATATCGGCCTTCGGGACTCGTCTATTGAGATTACACGCGCTCTTGATGTTTCAAGAGGGCGGTTACTTGATGAGCTTGGTAGCGGTGGTTGTGCCGTCGCTGTAGCGGGTTACCACGATGTTGATGCCATCGAAGGGGATGCCGCTTGACATGCCGGCCAGATTGTAATAGGTGTGGCCGACTTCCACCTTGTCAACCACGGGCTGGTCGATGCTGGTGGGCGTTACAGGCGTGACGAAGCTGAGCACGGGAGCCACGGCGAGCGACAGAGGATCATCGGAGTTCTTGTACCATGTTCCGGTCTCGAGATACTCGTAATTCTCCTCATCATAGACGAAGTGATAGCCGGTGCATTTCTCACCCAGGTCGCGGTGGCACAGCAGGATAGCGATGTCGTCACCGTAATCGTTGGGGAAGGGTCCCACGACGGCAAAGAACTCGGTACCCGCGGGAACAGCAACGGGCTCGTCGAAGACAAACTCGGTGGCGTTGACCGTTGTCGGGTCAAAGGCCAGGTCGCCAGCCTTTACGCTGGTGGTACCCAGCACCTCGCCGGGCATGCCGTCGGCATCTGCAGCCATGATCCTCATCTCGATGTCGGCATCGGTCGAGGCGGCAGTGGTCTTACCGAAGTAGACGTTCACCTGCTTGATTTGAGCGTCGGTGACGGGAGCGTCGAAATGCTCGGCAAACTCGCCAATGCCCAGCCAGTTGGTACCGGCGTAGTTGCCATACCAGCCCATCTCCATCATCGTCAAGTCGCTATTCTCCTCGGGCGCGATGTTCCAGATTTCCTGCTCGCCGCCGGCCTGAATGGCAGTATTGACATACTCGTCGACACTTGAGCCCACTTCGTTAGCCACTTCAAGCTTCAGGCCGTAGGTGCCCTCCTCGAGATAGGTCACTGTGGGGTTCTGCTGGTCGCTGGTGGCGATATCGGTGCCTTCAAAGGTCCAGAGCCACGAGGTGGGGTTGCCGGTAGAGGCGTCCTTGAAGGTCAAGGGCACATCGACGGGAACAAACATCATCACCCAGGGCGACAGGTAAGCGCCGTCGGGCAGGCCTACATGGGCTACGGGGGCCTCGGCATGGACATTGACATAGGCGGTGCGAGACTTGGTGTCGGTCGCTGTGCCGTCGCCAACGGTGAGCGTCACGGCATAGGAGCCGGCACGGTTATAGGTCACCACGGGATTTTGCTCGGTGCTGGTAGCGGGTTCGCCGCCCTCAAAGGTCCAGTTCCATGAGGTGATATTGCCGATTGACATGTCCCTGAAGTGTACACTCTCGCCCTCGTTGATGTTGATGACGGCTTCATCACCGGCATCGGCTTGCAGAATCCTGAAACCGTCGATGGCCTCGTCCTCGCCATAGTCACCTTGATAGACAAACGAGAATTTCACCTGCTGTCCTGCAAACGCTGCCAGGTCGACGGTGAAACGCTCCCAGCTGGGGCCGTCGTAACCGGCATCCTGCGCCCACATGAACTGGTCGATGAGCAGCGTGGGTGTGTCATCGACGATGGCATAGAGTTTCCATGCGCCGTAAATCAGGTAGATGCCGCTGGCATAGCAGTAGAACTCGAGCGTGCTGTTGGGCCTGATTTCGATGGCAGGCGAAGTGGCCGTCTCGTTCTGGCCACTGGCGTAGTTGAGTACCATCGAGGCAACGTTCGTCAGGTCGATTGTCCCGAACGACTGCGACGGGTTGCCCTGATGCCAGGTGCTGCTGCTGGTCGCCTCATAGGTCCAAGAGTCGAACTCGCTGGGCGTGTCCCAACCCATTGTGTAATAGGGCACTGAGGCCTCTTCGGCGGCAAATGATGCCGTCAGGCCCTGACCCCAAGCGCTCATCACCGCCATGGCGGCAAGAAGCAAAACAAAAGTAATTTTTTTCATAAGCAACGAATTATAATGTTAATATACCCTATATGCCAGATTGGTAGCGGCCTCTAAAAGGCCAAGTTGTCACTGCTTGGGCGTGACGTGTTCCCAGAGGTAGAGTTTGTCGCTGGGTCGGATTTTCTCGGGTACGGCGATGGAGAAGTGTTCGCCCTTGATGGTCTTTTCCACCGGTTTGAGGTCCACGCGTATTTCCTCGATGGTCAAAGGGATGGCGCCCGTCGTGGGGCCGATAATCCAGGCCTCGTCGCCCACGTGGAGTTCGCCGGCCTCCATGAGGAACTCGGCGACGCCCAGTTTGCTGTAATAGCGGATGCCCTTGGCGACATATTTTTTGACTCTGGTGGCGCTAGAGCCGTATTTGGCCGACCACTCGCCCAGTCGCTGGCCCATATAGTAGCCGTCCCAGAAGCCACGGTTGAAGACCTTCGCCAGTCGTTCGTTCCATTCGTTGATGCGCTCCTCGTCGCCGTAGGTGCCGTCACAGATGGCCTGCAGCGCCTCGTCATAGCAGCCGACGACGGTGCGCACGTATTCCGGTCCGCGTGCGCGGCCCTCGATCTTGAACACGGTCACGCCGGCATCCACCATCTTGTTGAGGAAGTGAATGGTCTTCAAGTCTTTGGGCGACATGATGTATTTGTTCTCGATGGTCAGTTCGTCGCCGTTCACCAGGTCGGTGACCAGGTAGCCGCGACGGCAGATTTGGCGGCATGCGCCGCGGTTGGCGCTGGTATTCTCCTGGTGCAGGCTCATGTAGCACTTGCCCGAGACCGCCATGCACAAGGCGCCGTGGCAGAACATCTCGAGCCTGACGCGGTCACCGTGTGGGCCGCGGATGTCGTTTTGCTCGATGAAACCACTGATTTTCTTGACCTGTTCCAGGTTGAGTTCGCGGGCGAGCACCATGACGTCGGCCCACTGGCTGTAATAGCGCACGGCCTCGCTGTTGCTCACGTTGACCTGGGTCGAGATGTGCACCTCCACGCCGATGGAGCGGGCAAACATGATGGTTGCCATGTCGCTGGCGATGATGGCGCTCACCTGGGCATCACGGGCAGCCGTGACGATCTGCTTCATGTAGTCCATGTCCTCGTCATAGACGATGGTGTTGACCGTCAAGTAACTCTTCATGTCGTGCTCGTGGCACCACTGGGCGATGGTGCGCAGGTCCTCGAGCGTGAAGTTGACGCTGGAGCGGGAGCGCATGTTCAGGCCCTCGATACCGAAGTAGATGGCGTCGGCGCCCCCCTGCTGGGCGGCATACAGTGATTCCCAAGAGCCCACAGGGGCCATGATTTCAAAATCAGATCGATTCATTGTTATCAGTTTCTAAGGTCTTTAAAGTCTTTAAGGACTTTAAGGTCCCTAAAGACCTTTAGGACTGTAGTTATCGTTCTTTTTTGCCGGTGAGGATGCCCTTGATGTCGTGGAGTTTGTTGAGGGCCTCGATGGGCGTGAGGTTGTTGATGTCGATGGTGAGGATCTCGTCGCGGATTTGGGTCAGGACGGGGTCGTCGAGCTGGAAGATGGAGAGCTGGTAGCCCGAACGGCTGCTGGCCACGTCGCCGAGGTCCTTGGTGACGGTATTGCCGCCCTGGCTGTTGGCCTCGAGTTGCTTGAGCACCTCGTCGGCGCGCTTGACGATGCTGGGCGGCATGCCCGCGAGTTTGGCCACGTGGATACCGAAGCTGTGTTCGCTGCCCCCCTTGACCAGCTGGCGCACGAAGACCACCTTGCCGTTGATTTCCTTGACGCTGACGTTGTAGTTCACGATGCGCTTGAAGGATTTCTCCATCTCGTTCAACTCGTGGTAATGGGTGGCAAACAGGGTCTTGGGACGGGTGGCGTGTTCGTGGATGTGCTCGACGATGCTCCATGCGATGGAGATGCCGTCGTAGGTGCTTGTGCCGCGTCCCAGCTCGTCGAACAGGATGAGGCTGCGCTGGCTCATGTTATTGAGGATGGCTGCGGCCTCGGTCATCTCGACCATGAAGGTGGACTCGCCGAGCGAGATGTTGTCGCTGGCGCCCACGCGGGTGAAAATCTTGTCCACCACGCCGATGCGTGCTTGCTCGGCGGGGACGAAGCTGCCCATCTGTGCCATGAGGGTGATGAGCGCCGTCTGTCGCAGCAGTGCCGACTTACCCGCCATGTTGGGGCCGGTGATAATCATGATTTGCTGCTCGTCGTTGCTCAGGCGGATGCTGTTGGGCACATAGGTCTCGCCCGGGGGCAGCTGGCACTCGATGACCGGGTGGCGTCCCATGGCGATGTCGATGTCCAGGCTGTCGTCGAGCACGGGGCGGTTGTAGCGGTTCTCCATCGCCACGCGCGTGAGGGCGTTGAGGCAGTCGAGCTGGGCGATGATGGCGCTGTCGCTCTGTATGGCGGGGATATACTCGGTCACGGCGGTCACCAGTTCGTTGAACAGACGGGTTTCGATGATGAGGATTTTCTCCTCGGCCCCCAGGATTTTCTCCTCGTATTCCTTGAGTTCCTGGGTCACATAGCGCTCGGCGTTGACCAGCGTCTGCTTGCGTATCCACTCGGGCGGCACCTTGTCCTTGTGGGTGTTGCGCACCTCGATGTAGTAGCCGAACACGTTGTTGTAGGCAATCTTCAGGCTGGGGATGCCCGTCTGGTCGCTCAGCGAGCGCTGCATCGCCACCAGGTAGTCCTTGCCGCTGGTGGAGATGTCTCGCAGTTCGTCGAGCTGCTCGTCCACGCCGCGGCGGATGATGTTGCCGCGGTTGGTCTGATTGGGGGCGTCGGGGTTGATTTCGCGCTCGATGCGATCACGGATGAGGGCGCAGGGATTGAGCCGTTCGCCCAGGCTGTGCAGCACGTCGCACGCCGCCTCTTGGCAGTAGCGCTTGATGGGCTCGATGGCCTGCAGTGCGCTCTTGAGCTGGACCAGTTCGCGCGGCGTGATGCGTCCCACGGCGGCCTTGGACGTGAGTCGTTCCAGGTCACCGATGAGTTCCAGGCGCTCCTTGATGAGGTCTCGCCCCTCGGGGTCGCGCATGAAGTGCTCGATGACGTCCAGACGCCGGTTGGCGGCCTTCACGTCCTGCAAGGGGAACAGCACCCATCGGCGAATCATGCGTCCACCCATCGGCGAGATGGTGCGGTCGATGACATCAAGCAGCGACTTGCCGTCGTCGCTCATGGGCGCCACCAGCTCCAAGTTGCGGATGGTGAACTTGTCCAGGCGGACGTAGCGCTCGGCCTCGATGCGCGACAGGTGGGTGATGTGTCCCAGCTGGGTGTGCTGGGTGATGTCCAGGTAGTGCAGGATGGCCCCGCTGGCGATGATGGCATTGTCCATGCTTGAGATGCCGAAGCCCTTGAGGTTCTGCGTCTCGAAATGCTTGAGCAGCCGGTCGTTGGCCGCGTCGATAGTGAATACCCAGTCCTCGAGCTCAAACGTCAGGTAGCGCGACGAGAACGTGGCGGTGAAGCGCTGGCGGTTGCTGCGCTCGATGAGTACCTCCTTGGGCGAGAAGTTGACCAAGAGCTTGTCGACATACTCCTCGTTGCCCTCGGCCGTGAGGAACTCGCCCGTGCTGATGTCGAGGAACGACACCCCCAGCATCTTCTTGCCGAAGTGCACCGCTGCGAGCCAGTTGTTCTCCTTGCGGTCGAGCATCGTGCCGCCCACGACCACGCCTGGGGTGACGAGTTCGGTGATGCCGCGCTTGACGAGCTTCTTGGTTAGCTTGGGATCCTCGAGCTGGTCGCAGATGGCCACACGCTTGCCCGCCCGCACCAGCTTGGGCAGGTAGGTGTCCAGGGCGTGGTGGGGGAATCCCGCCATCTCGGTCGCCGCGGCAGCGCCGTTGCTGCGTCGCGTCAGGGTGATGCCCAGGATCTCGCTGGCCGTGACGGCATCCTGCAGATAGGTTTCATAGAAGTCGCCCACACGGAACAGCAGTATCGCGTCGGGATGCTTTGCTTTCATCGCGACAAACTGCTTCATCATCGGCGTATTCAACGGGTCCTTTGCCATCTTGCTCATTGTTTAAATTCCAACTTGCAAATTTACCACTTTTTCTAGAAACGGCAACGACAAGGCGGGAAAGTTTCAAACAACGGGACGGATATAACGGAGAAAACGGATATAACGGAGGGACGGAGGGAGGCGGGGGCGGAGACGGCGACGGCGGCAGAGCCGCCGCCCACGGGACAGCCGGGGCGGCGTAGCGGTGGGGACGGGACGGCGGTGGGGACAGCGATGGCATCGCTGTGTACTGGACAGTTGTCACAGGGGGGACGGGGGACGGATATAACGGAGAAAACGGATATAACGGAGGGGACGGCGGCGGAGACGGCGGCAGAGCCGCCGCCCACGGGACAGCCGGGGCGGTGTAGCGGCGGGGGCGGCGTAGCGGCGGGGACAGCGATGGCATCGCTGTGTACTGGACAGTGGCCACAGGGGGGACGGGGAACGGATATAACGGAGAAAACGGATATAACGGAGGGGAGCGGACGGCGACGGCGGCAGAGCCGCCGCCCACGGGACAGCCGGGGCGGTGTAGCGGCGGGGACGGGGCGGAGGCGGGGACGGGACAGCGATGGGGACGGCGGTGGCATCGCTGTGTACTGGACAGTGGCCACTGGGGGAAAAGGGAGGGGAGGGAAGAGAGGAGGAGTTAATAAAACGGGTGATAATTGGGTGAAATGTGGGGTGGTTGATAAAATTGTTGTATCTTTGTCGCACAAGAAGAGAAAAAACAATAATCCATATAACAAGAATAACAATGAATTTTGTAGAAGAACTGAAATGGCGCGGCATGATTAATGACATCATGCCCGGTGCCGAGGAACAACTCAACAAGGAAATGACTAGTGGCTATGTGGGCATCGACCCGACGGCCGATTCACTGCACATCGGCCACCTGGTGGGCGTGATGATGCTTAAGCACCTGCAGCGTGCGGGACACCGTCCCATCGCCTTGATTGGCGGTGCCACGGGTATGATTGGCGACCCGTCGATGAAGTCGCAGGAGCGCAAGCTTATCGACGAGGAGACGTTGCGTCACAATCAGGAGTGCATCCGCAAGCAGCTGGCCAAGTTCCTGGACTTTGACAGCGACGCCCCCAACCACGCCATCGTGGTGAACAACTATGACTGGATGAAGGACTTCTCCTTCCTGAGCTTCATCCGCGACATCGGTAAGCACATCACCGTGAACTACATGATGGCCAAGGACAGCGTGAAGAAGCGTCTGGCCGCCAACGCCGACCACGGCATGTCGTTCACCGAGTTCTCCTATCAGCTGCTGCAGGGCTACGACTTCCTGTACCTGTATGAGCACGAGGGCTGCAGGCTGCAGATGGGCGGCAGCGACCAGTGGGGTAACATCACCACGGGCACCGAGCTCATTCGCCGCATCAACGGCGGTGAGGCCTACGCCATCACTTGCCCGCTCATCACCAAGAGCGACGGCACCAAGTTCGGCAAGACCGAGGGTGGCAACGTGTGGCTCGATCCCCAGCGCACCTCGCCTTACAAGTTCTACCAGTTCTGGATCAACGTGAGCGATGAGGACGCCAAGAAGTATATCAAGATCTTCACCGCCCTGCCCCAGGACGAGATTGAAGAGCTGATTGCCGAGCAGGAGAAGGATCCCGGCCTGCGTCCGCTGCAAAAGCGCCTGGCCAAGGAGATTACCACCATGGTACACAGCGCCGAGGACTATGAGATGGCTGTCGAGGCCTCACAGATCCTGTTCTCGAACAAGGCCAAGGACATCCTGCACAAGATCGACGAGCAGACGCTGCTCAACGTGTTTGAGGGTGTTCCCCAGTTTGAGGTTCCCCGCAGCGCCATCGACGAGGGCACTCCGATGATTTCGCTGTTGACCGATGTGGCTGCCGTCTTCCCCAGCAAGGGTGAGATGCGCAAGCTGACGCAAGGCGGCGGCGTGAGCATCAACAAGGAGAAGCTCGCCGACCCGAACATGCCCGCCAGCGCCGACTTGCTGCTCAACGGCAAGTACATCCTGGCCCAGAAGGGCAAGAAGAACTACTTCCTGCTCCTCGTGAAGTGATGAACACGGCTGTGTCATCATTGCGTTAAAACAAGGTATTGCAAAACTTTTCCCGCGCGTAGCGCTATAATTACCGAGTCGCAATGATGGCACAGCCGTTTCTCTATACTACCCAAAAAGACAAATACATAACCAAATAACCGGGATAAAAGCCCTTAATATTAACCAACTAAATTTATGACTTTTATGGAACGAAATCAAATGACAGACAAAGAATTGCAGGTGATTCTTGACTACTTCAAGCAGTTTCAAATCAGGCTCAATGAAATGAACATCGATGACCTCATGCTGAAACTCAAGGAGAACAGGCTCACCGACAAAGAAAAGGCAAAGATTGACGAGGATTTTGCCACGATGAGGCATCTGCCGGAGTTCCAGGAGCCGATTGCCAAACCCTTTACACGTGGTGATGGCGTCTTCACCGATGAAGAAATCGCCGCCATCATTGCTGCTGCCAATACGCCGATGAATGCCGACCCTGTCCTGACCCAGCCAGAGATTGACGCCATCGTTGACGCCATGACGAAAAAACTGCGTGATATAAAGGCCACAGGACCTGTTCTCACCCAGGAAGAGATTGACGCCATCGTCGGTGATTTGGCAGGAAAGCTGCGTGTGACGGAACCTGTCCTGAGTCAGGAAGAGATTGACGCCATCGTTGAGGCCATGACGAAAAAACTGCGTGAATCCCAGCGTCCGGCTCTCACCGAGAAGCAGATCGACTATATCATCCAGATAACACGTGATAAACAATGGTGGGAGATGTCCAAGGCTGAGCAGAAAGAGATTCTGGGGAACATTCCATTCCTGTAATCACAAAAAAATCCTGCCAAAAAGGTTGCAAATCAAAAAAAAGCAGTAATTTTGCACCGCATTTGGGGCGGCATGCCGCTCGAGTGACATAAGGATTGCCTTGTAGTGTAATGGTAACACAACGGTTTTTGGTGCCGCATTTCCTGGTTCGAGTCCGGGCAAGGCAACCATAAGAGAGAAGTGAGTTGGACAAATGTCCAGCTCACTTTTTTGGTATATTTTTGGTATATAATGAGATGGTCTTGCTTGTGGAAAAGTGAAAAAAGGAGTATATTTGCGCATTGTTCATTAACCTTAGGTGGCTTGCCTGTGGGAGTGAGTCAACACGAATGAAAAAGTATTATTAACCAATTAATATTTATAGCTATGAAACATCCTAACTTTTTAATCAAAGCGGCGCTCGTGGTGGCGTGCCTGCTGTACACGATGAGCGCGATGTCCCAGGAGGCCTATGTGTGCTTCACTCCCGAGGACTCGACGATGACGTTCTACTATGACAACTTGAGGAGTACACGTCCGGGGACGACCTATAACGCCTATACCGACGGCAACAAGCCCCGCTGGTACTATGATGGATTTAACCTGAAAACGGCGAGGGTAGTATTCGACCCGTCATTTGCCGATGCCCGTCCCACAAGAACCGGTCAGTGGTTTTCCGACTTTAAGAATCTGAAAACCATTACTGGCATGGAATACTTGAACATGTCTCAGGTGAATTACGTTGGCTGGATGTTCTGTTACTGCAATAAGTTGGAGAGCATAGACTTGAGCCATTTCAACACCTCGAATGTGACCTCATTGAACCGACTATTTTATGGCTGCGAGAGTTTGAGGAGCATCGACTTGAGCAATTTCAATACCGAGAACGTTACCGATATGGGTTACTTGTTCTGTGGTTGCAAGAAATTGGAGAGTATTGACCTGAGCCCGTTGAACACCGAGAATGTGACTGATATGCAAGCTATGTTCTCAAGCTGTGAGAGTCTGACGAGTATTGACCTGAGGCCGCTGAACACCGCTAATGTGACAAATATGGAGGCTATGTTCTCATTCTGCAAAGGTTTGACGAGTATTGACCTGAGGCCGCTGAACACCGCTAAGGTGAAAAACATGTCTCGCTTGTTGAGTAGCTGCACGCAATTGTTAAGTGCTGACTTGAGTCCGTTGAACACATCTGCGGTGACTGACATGAGTAGCCTGTTTCATGGGTCCACAAGTTTGCAGAGCGTTAACCTGAGCAACCTCAACACGGGCAACCTGACAAACATGCATGGCATGTTTTATAATTGCGAGAAGTTGACCAGCATCGACCTGAGCAGCTTTAACACCTCGAACGTGACACTAATGTACGAAATGTTCTATATGTGCAAAAGTCTGGAAAGCCTGGATGTGAGCACCTTCAACACTTCGAACGTGACAAGTATGTATCAAATGTTCGCTAACTGCGACAAGCTGAAAAACCTTAATGTGGCTAATTTTGATACGGGAAATGTGATAAGCATGAGTGGAATGTTCTATTCATGCGACAGCCTGAGGACTCTGGACCTGAGCAGTTTCAATACCCAGAACGTGAAAAACATGGTTGAAATGTTCGCCTGCTGCAATAAGTTGAGGAGCCTCGACTTGAGCCATTTCAACACCTCGAACGTGACCGACATGAGCAGAATGTTCTATATGTGCCCTAGGATAAAGGCCCTCGACCTGAGTAACTTCAATACTCAGAACGTGACCGACATGAACAGCATGTTCGCTTTTTGCGATAGCCTGGAGAGCCTCGACGTGAGCAACTTCAATACAGGTCGCGTGAAGAATATGTATGGGATGTTCCAGAGCTGCAGAATGTTGGAAAGCTTGAACGTTAGCAGTTTTAACACCGATAGTGTGACCAACATGAACAGCATGTTCAGCTACTGCTACAATTTGAGGAGCCTAGACCTGAGCAGTTTTCACACTCCGAATGTGATAAGCATGTACCAAATGTTCTATAACTGCTGGCGTATGAGGACCCTTGACGTGAGCAACTTCGACACCGAGAACGTAGTCAACATGTACCAAATGTTCTATGAATGCCGCTCGTTGGAGAGCCTTGACCTGAGCAGTTTCAAGACCCCGAAGGTGACCAATTTGAGTAAATTTTGCAATAACTGCTTTAGTCTGCAGAGTGTTAATATGAGCAACTTCGACACCCGTAACGTTACCGACATGAGCAACATGTTCCATTGGTGCGATAACTTGAAGAGTATTGACCTGAGCAATTTCAATACATCGAGGGTGAAGACCATGAAATGGATGTTCTATGGGTGCGACAGTTTGGCTGTCATCAACGTGTGCAACTTCAGTAACGATAGCGTGACCGACATGAACGGTATGTTTGCCCACTGCAATTCACTGGTTTCCCTGAATATGAGCAACTTCAAGACCCCCATGGTGACCGACATGAATGAAATGTTCTATCACTGCAATAAATTGGATACCCTTGATTTGAGCAGTTTCAATACCGAGAATGTGACCAACATGAGTTACATGTTCGCTAACTGCTATGCTTTGAGAAACCTCGACTTGAGCGGTTTCAACACGTTGAACGTGACCGACATGAACCACATGTTTGATGACTGTTACAACATGACAAGCCTCGACCTGAGCAGTTTCAACACGCCGAAGGTGACTGACATGAGTTATATGTTCTACTTTTGTGGCGGATTGTCGAGCATTAACCTGAGCAGTTTCAACACCGAAAATGTGACCGATATGAAATGCATGTTCTACTACTGCACTAGGCTGAAGACCATCTATGCAGGTAGCGAATGGAGCACGGCGGCAGTCACCAATTCCAGTTCTATGTTCGGTTCCTGCGGACAACTCGTGGGCGGCATGGGTACTACCTTCAGCAGAGACCACATCGATGCTGAATATGCGCGCTTGGACGGTGGCCCGAGCAATCCGGGTTACTTTACCGCGGTTCCGATCGATGGTGACGTGAACGGTGACGGCCAGGTTAATGTCACTGATGCTACGTTGCTGATTAGCGCTTTGCTCAATGACGACCTGGGTAGCATCCTCGAGGCCAATGCTGACCTGAACGGGGATGGCGTGATCAATATTACCGATGCGACGCTGCTGATTGCGGCGGTGCTCAATAACTGAGGCGTCGCGAGATAGCGACCGGGGGGCGGTTCTCCTGTCCGAAAAATGCAAGCATTTTTCATTCAGGAGCCGTCCCCTTTTTGCTGGTGGGGGTGGCTGCTGGAGAAGCCATCGCCGAGATCGGCGACGGCTGGAGGTGGCTGGGATCGGCGACGGCTGGGGGTGGCGATGGCTGGGATTGGGGGTGGCTGGGGGGTGGATTTGTCACTTTTTTTATACAAAGAAGAGGTGGTCATGCTTGTGGAAAAGTGAAAAAAGGAGTATATTTGCGCATTGTTCATTAACCTTAGGTGTCTTGCCCGTGTGGGTGAGCCAACACGAATGAAAAAGTATTATTAACCAATTAAATAGTGATTTCTATGAAACATCCTAACTTTTTTATCAAAGCGGCGCTCGCGGTGGCGTGCCTGCTGTGCACGATGAGCGCGATGTCCCAGGAGGCCTATGTGTGCTTCACTCCTGAGGACTCAACGATGACGTTCTACTATGACAACCTGAAGAGTTCCCGCCCGGGCACGATCTATATGATGGGCACGGGTGCTAATTCACGTCTCTGGAATAATGCCGCTACCCGCACTGGCGTGGCGATGGTGGAGTTTGACCCGTCATTTGTCGACTACCGTCCCACCACAACCAGCGAGTGGTTTCACTACTTTGAAAACATGCGTACCATCACGGGTATGGAATACCTGAACATGTCGGAGGTGACCAACGTGAACCAGATGTTCTGTTACTGCGAAAGGTTGGAGAGCGTTGACCTGAGTCACTTCGAAACCGGCCGCCTAACCAGGTTAAACCGAGTGTTCTGGGAATGTAGGAGTTTGAGGAGCATCGACTTGAGCCATTTCAATACCGAGAACGTGACCGACATGGGTTACTTGTTCGCTGGCTGCGAGAGTTTGGAGAGCATTGACCTGAGTCCGTTGAACACCGAGAACGTGACAAATATGGAACGAATGTTCTCGGGCTGCAAGAGTTTGACGAGTATTGACTTGACACCGCTGAACACTGACAAGGTGACAAACATGCAAAGCATGTTAAGTACTCTCGAGAGTATTGTAAGTCTAGACGTGAGTTGCTTGAACACGTCCCAGGTGACAAACATGCAAAGTATGTTCCACGGTAACAAAAACATGGAGAGCATTAACCTGAGCAACTGGAACACGGCAAATGTGACCGACATGAGTTGTATGTTCTATAGCTGCAAAAAACTGGCCAGCCTTGACGTGAGCGGTTTCAATACCTCGAATGTGTCGCTGATGAATGAAATGTTCAAGGGTTGCGAGAGTTTGGTCACCCTTGACTTGAGCAATTTCAACACGGCCAACGTGACCGACATGCATCAAATGTTTGAATGCTGTGAGGGCATGAAGAACCTTAATGTGACGAGTTTCAACGTAGAGAATGTGAAATCCATCTATCGCATGTTCTATTCATGCGATAGTGTGAGGACCCTGGATTTGAGCAGTTTCACCCCCAGAAACGCGACCTATATGAGCGAAATGTTCAAAAGCTGCGATAAGTTGACCACCATCATCATGGACAACTTCAATACCGAGAGCGCGGTAAGCATGAGACAGATGTTCTATAGCAGCCATAGTTTGCAAAACGTGGACCTGAGCAGTTTCAACACCGCGAATGTGACCGACATGAGCAGCATGTTCGCCTACTGCAGTAGTTTGAAGACCCTGGACCTAAGCAGCTTCAACACTTCAAACGTGACAACTATGGAGTGTATGTTCCAGAGTTGCAACAAGTTGGAAAACCTGAACGTGAGCAGTTTCAACACGGCGAATGTGACCGACATGCGAGAAATGTTCAATTACTGCGCGAGCTTGCAGAGCCTAGACGTGAGCAGTTTCAACACTGCGAATGTAACCAACATGAGGCGAATGTTTGATGAATGCCGGTCGATGAGGAGTCTTGACTTGAGCAATTTTAATACGGCGAATGTGACCAACATGTACAATATGTTCAATAACTGCTGGGCATTGAAAACCCTAGACGTGAGCAACTTTGACACCGAGAACGTGACCGACATGTATCATATGTTCTATGAATGCCGCTCGTTGGAGAGCCTCGACCTGAGCAGTTTCAGGACCCCAAATGTGACCGATTTGAGTGGTTTTTGCAATAACTGCTTTAGTCTGCAGAGTATTGATATGTCGAACTTCGACACCCAGAACGTGACCGACATGAGCAGCATGTTCCATTGGTGCTATGAATTGGAGAGCCTCGACCTGAGTCATTTCAATACATCCAAGGTGAAAACAATGAAATGGATGTTCTATGACTGCGATGGCCTGGTAAACCTTGACGTGAGCAACTGGAGTAACGATAGCGTGACCGACATGGACGGTATTTTTGCACATTGCAATGCCCTGGTTTCTCTTAATTTGAGTAACTTCAAGACCCCCATGGTAACCAACATGAACGAAATGTTCTATCACTGCCACAACTTGGTCAGCATCGACGTGAGCAGTTTCAATACCGAGAATGTCACCAACATGACAAACATGTTCTATGACGGTTACAATCTGAAGACCATCTATGCTGGCAGCGGGTGGAGCACCGCGGCTGTTACCAGTTCCAACAATATGTTCGGATTCTCTTATCAGCTTGTGGGTGGCCAGGGTACCACCTTCAGCACAGACCACATTGATGCTGAATATGCCCGCATTGACGGTGGCCCGAGTAATCCGGGTTACTTTACTGCAGCTCCCATGGGTGGTGATATGAACGGCGATGGCCTGGTCAATGTCACTGATGCGACGTTGCTCATCAGCGCTTTGCTCAATGACGACCTGGGTAGCATCCTCGAGGCCAATGCGGACCTGAACGGGGATGGCGTGATTAATATTACCGATGCTACGCTGCTGATCGCGACGGTGCTCAATAACTGAGGCAAGACGCGGTAGCGATCGGGGGGCGGCCACGCCAAGGCGGGGCCCTACTTGGCGGTTGCTGGACTCGGGGGGCGGTTCTCCTGTCGCTGCAGGAGAGCCGCCCCCTTTTTGCTGGCGGGGGTGGCTGCTGGAGAAGCCATCGCCGAGATCGGCGACGGCTGGGGGGGGCGCTGGGATGGGGGGGTGGGGAGTGGATTTGTCACTTTTTTTATACAAAGATGAGGTGGTCTTGCTTGTGGAAGAGTGAAAAAAAGCGTATATTTGCGCATTGTTCATTAACCTTAGGTGGCTTGCCCGTGGGGGTGAGCCAAAACCAATGAAAAAGTATTATTAACCTATTAAATATTTATAGCTATGAAACATCCTGACTTTTTAATCAAAGCGGTAGCCCTAGTGGCGTGCCTGTTGTGCTCGATGAGCGCTGCGGCCCAAGAGGCCTACGCGTGCATCACTCCTGAGGACTCGACGATGACGTTCTACTATGACAATTTGAGGAGTACGCGACCGGGCATGACCTATAACGCGGACAATGGCAATAATCGGGCAAGATGGAACAGTGATGGCTCGTATCTGTCTGTGGCACGGGTAGTGTTTGATCCGTCATTTGCCGGCACCACTAATATAAAACCTGCTTATTGGTTTTATAACATGAAGAATCTCACCGAAATTATCGGAATGGAGTACTTGAACACTTCTCAAGTCACCACAACGCATTGGATGTTCTATGGCTGCGAGAAGTTGAGGAGCATTGACCTGAGTCACTTCAGCACCGAGAACCTGACCAATATGAGTCGGATGTTCGGCGGTTGTAAAAGTTTGACGAGCCTTGACTTGAGCCACTTCAATACCGAGAAAGTGACCGACATGAGTAACTCGTTTGCTGGCTGCGAGAAGTTGACCAGCCTAGACCTGAGTCCGCTGAACACCGATAAAGTGACCAATATGTCATCTATGTTCTCTTGGTGCACGGGTTTGACCAGCCTCGACCTGAGCCCGCTGAACACCGCAAATGTTACGAATATGGATCACATGCTCGCAGGCTTGAAAAGTTTGACCAGCCTGGACCTGAGCCCGCTGAACACCGCAAAGGTAAAAAACATGAAAGGCATGTTCTATGGCAGCGAGATGTTGCTAAGTGTTGACATGAGCGGCTTTAACACATCTCAGGTGACCAACATGAGTGATCTGTTCCATGGATGCAAAAATTTGCGGAGCGTTAATATGAGTAACCTCGACACACGAAACGTGACCGACATGAGTGGCATGTTCTATAGTTGCTCGAAGTTGACTGGCGCTGACCTGACTGGCTTAAACACCTCGAACGTAATCCAGATGTATCAAATGTTCTATCTGTGCGAAAGTTTGGAAAGTTTGGATTTGAGCCACTTCAACACGGCAAACGCGACAAGCATGGCGGCCATGTTTCTAGGTTGCCACAAGCTGCAGAACCTTGATGTGACGAACTTTAACACCGAGAATGTGACAAGCATGAGTGGAATGTTCAATTACTGTGATAGCCTGAAGACCCTTGACCTGAGCAGTTTCGACACCAGAAACGTGACAAATATGGCTGAAATGTTCAATTACTGTGATAAATTGACCACCATTATCTTGGACAACTTCAATACCGAGAACGTGACTAACATGAGAGAGATGTTCGAGGGGTGCCATAGTTTGAAGACCCTGGACCTGAGTAGCTTCAACACATCAAATGTGACCGATATGTACAGCATGTTCAATAACTGCGACAGCTTGCAGACCCTTGACTTGAGCAGTTTCAACACAAGTCGCGTGAAGGATATGAGTTGGATGTTCGGTAGCTGCAAAAATTTGGAAAGCTTGAACGTGAGCAGTTTCAACACCGATAGTGTGACCACTATGCGCAACATGTTCAGTTATTGCTACAATTTGAGGAGCCTCGACCTGAGCAGTTTTCACACACCGAATGTGACAAACATGTACGGAATGTTCTATAACTGCTGGCGCCTGAAGACCCTTGACGTGAGCAATTTCGACACCGAGAACGTGACCGACATGAATTATATGTTCTATGAATGTCGCGGGCTGGAAAGCCTTGACCTGAGCAGTTTCAAGACCCCGAAATTGACCAATTTGAGCAAATTTTTCTATGACTGCTATAATCTGCAGAGTGTTGATATGTCCAACTTCGACACCCGTAACGTGACCGACATGAACAACATGTTCTATTGCTGCTATAAATTGGAGAGTGTCGACTTGAGTCATTTCAATACATCCAAGGTGAAATCAATGAAAAGGATGTTCTGCGACTGCAAGAGCCTGGTAAACGTCGACGTGAGCAACTGGAGTAACGATAGCGTGACCGACATGAATGGTATGTTTGCCTATTGCAGATCACTGGTTTCCCTGAATCTGAGCAACTTCAAGACCCCTATGGTGACCAACATGAAGGAAATGTTCTATATCTGCGAACAATTGGACAGCCTCGACGTGAGCAGTTTCAATGCCGAGAATGTAACCGACATGAGTTATATGTTCAGTCGTTGCAGTTGTTTGAATAGTCTTGACGTGAGCAACTTTAAGACCCCCATGGTGACCGACATGAGCCATATGTTTGATGATAGCTACAACTTGACAAGCCTCGACCTGAGCAGCTTCAATACCGAGAACGTGACCGATATGAGTTACATGTTCTACTTTTGTAGCAAACTGTCGAGCCTTGACTTGAGCAGTTTCAATACCGAAAATGTGACCAACATGAAATGCATGTTCTACTACTGCACTAGGCTAAAGACCATCTATGGAGGCAGCCAATGGAGCACGGCGGCTATCACCAATTCCAGTTCTATGTTCGGTTCCTGCGGACAACTAGTGGGCGGCATGGGTACTACCTATAGCAGAGACCACACCGATGCGGAATATGCCCGCCTGGACGGGGGACCTAGCAATCCGGGTTACTTTACCGCGGTTCCGATGGGTGGTGACATGAACGGTGACGGCATGGTTAATGTCACTGATGCGACGATGCTCATCAGCGCTTTGCTCAATGGTGACCTGGGTAGCATCCTCGAGGCCAATGCCGACTTGAACGGGGATGGCGTGATCAATATTACCGATGCTACGCTGCTGATAGCGGCGGTGCTCAATCATTGAGGCGTCATGCGGTAGCGATCGGGTGGCGGCCACGCCAAGGCGAGGCCCTACTCGGCGGTAGCTGTATTCGGGGGGCGGTTCTCCTGTCGCTGCAGGAGAGCCGTCTCCTTTTTGCTGGCAGTGGTGGTTGCTGGAGAAGCCATCGCCGAGATCGGCGACGGCTGGGGGTGGCGCTGGCTGGGGTGACGGCTGGGGGTGGATGGGAGCGGTCGCGGTTTTCTTTGAGCCATCGCCGAGATCGGCGACGGCTGGGGGTGGCGGGGGGATGGGGGACGGGGGGGTAATGGGGGATGAATATAAAAAACAAAAGGGCAAAGCGTTAAACGGACGTTAACGCTTTGCTACGGTAGCCCATAGCAGAATCGAACTGCTCTTTCAAGAATGAAAATCTTGCGTCCTAGCCGATAGACGAATGGGCCGAACCTTAGCTGAACCGCGGCGCCAGGCGTCGCGAACGCCTAGTTGATTAGGCCTGGTTCAGCTTGTTGATGTGCTGAGCGAGCTTAGACTTGAGATTAGCTGCCTTGTTCTTGCTGATGACGTTCTTGCCAGCAAGCTTGTCGAGCATAGCAGTTACCCTGGGCATAGCCTCGGCTGCTTCCTTAGCGTCGGTCATTTTGCGAATGTTGCGAACAGCATTGCGCATGGTCTTGCTGTAATAACGGTTGCGAAGACGGCGTGTCTCGCTCTGACGGATTCTCTTAATTGCTGATTTATGGTTTGCCATAATTATTTATAAAACGTTGATATTTAGTTATTAAAAGTAGCCCATAGCAGAATCGAACTGCTCTTTCAAGAATGAAAATCTTGCGTCCTAGCCGATAGACGAATGGGCCGAAAAGCGGGATTTTTCCGCAAAAGCGACTGCAAAATTAGAAACATTTTTTGAATTGACAAAATTTAACCTCTTGAAAAGCGGAAAAAACTTGCAAAATTTAGTTATTTATTGTTCCTGAATGCCGAATAATGAGTAAATTAGCGGCATGTATGAGAAGCTTAGGGGCATAGTGTTGAATACCATCCGCTACAGCGACAAGCACAATATCGTGCACATCTACACCGATGGTCGCGGGCTGATGTCGTTTGCCGTGGCTCAGGGGAAGACGCAGGCAGCCCGCATGCGCAATGCCCTGCTCATGCCGCTGTCGCTGATTGACCTGGAGGCGGGAATCCGAGGGGGGCGCGACCTGTCGGTGTTGCGCGAGGTGCGCCGCAACTATCCGTTGCTGACGATATACAGTGACCCTGTGAAGAATGCGATCGCGTTGTTCATCAGCGAATTGCTCACCCATGTCATCCAGGAGCCCGAGGGCAACGACCCGCTGTTCCGTTACATCGAGCAGTCGGTGCAGCTGCTGGAGGAGATGCCTGGCCAGGTCGCCAACTTCCATATCTGTTTTCTCTATCACCTGGGAGCGCACCTGGGCATCCAGCCTAACGTGGAGAGCTACCGTGAGGGGTACTGGTTTGACATGACCGATGGCGTGTTTGTCTCGGGGGCCGTGCGGGGGCATATGCATCTGCAGCCTGGTGAGGCGCAAGTGATTCATCTGTTGTCGCGCATGACGTTCAGGAACATGGGCTATTTTCGCTTCTCGCGCGAGGAGCGGAACCGCATGCTGGACGTGATCATCAGTTACTACCGGCTGCATAATGCGGCCATCGGGACGCTGCGGTCGCCTGATATCCTCAAGCAGTTATTCGTATAATCAAGCTCCAAAGGCGCAGGCGCCCTTGGAGCTTGAGTTTAGAGTTTAGAGGGGCCGAGGCAGAGCCTCGGCACAGGGGACCGCCACGGTGGAGAGGGGTTTTTACCAGCTGCCGCCGCCACCGCCGCCGCCGAAGGAGCCGCCACCGAAGCCTCCCCAGCCGCCACCGCCGCCGAAGGAGCCGCCGCCACCCCAAGAGGAGCCGCCGCGTCCCCAGTCGCTGCCGCCGGTGATGATAATGGGTCCTCCCCAGGTGCCCGTGTCACGGTTGTTGCGGTTGCCGTTGTTGCCGTTGTTGTGGTGTGCAACATACAGGAAGAAGGCAAAGATGAGGATGAATAAGATTAATGCTAATAAGGCTCCGTCATCACCCTCCTGCTGGACATAATCCTCCTCGTTGAACTCGCCTGTGGCCAAGTCGCGCACGACCTGTGCTCCGGCCCACACGCCGCCCAGGTAGTCGTTCTCCTTGAAGTAGGGGATCATCACGTTGTCGACGATGCGCCTGCTGGCGGCATCGGTGATGGCACCTTCCAGGCCATAGCCCGGTGCGATGAATGCCTCGCCCTTGCCGTGCTCGGTCTTGGGCTTGATGAGGATTACGACGCCGTTGTCCTTCCCCTTCTTGCCAACGCCCCAAGCCTGTCCGATGCTGTAGGCCATCCAGGCCTTTTCATAGTCGCCGAAGTCGTCCATGGTCACCACGCAGATCTGGTTGCTGGTTTCCATGGCGATTTTCTCGAGAGAGTCCTCCAGCCACTGGCAGTCTCCCAGGATGCCTGCAAGGTCGTTGACCAGTCGCGGCGGGTCGGGCCGCGGCGGCACCTGAGCCAGCGCGGTCACGGCCGTCAGGCACAGCAGCAAGCATGCCGCCAGGCGTGCTATCGCTTTATTCCATGTTGCCATAGTCATCGTTGTGGTCATCAGGTAGGTCATCGTCATCGTCAAGGTCATCGAAGGAGACCTCGTTGCTCAACTCATTCTCGTCGTCACGCTCGCCAGGGAAATACTGCGATAGCCGTTCGCCTATACGGGCAATGATTTCGCACAGGCCGTCAACGGGTCGTCCCGCCTTGAGGTAGCGCCCCAGTTCCTCGACCTCGCCATCCCAGAAGCCCTCGGGCACCGCGTCGTTGATTGCCGTATCGCCCAGGATGGCATACTTGCGCGCCTCGTAGGCGATGAAGATGAGCACGGCATTGCGGCGCCTGGTGGTGTAGAGGTGCAGTCGGTCGAACGTTCTGGTGGCCCGTTTCACCACATTACCGCGGCACCGAGGCGTCACATGTACACAGATCTCGCCTGTGGTGTGACGCTCGGCAGCGGTAATGGCATCGGCTATTCGCCGCTGGCCCTCACTGGGTATGAAATCGGCCAGTGCCATCGGTTACTTGCTTTCGCTTGTTCCGAAGTCCACCTTTGGAGCCACGTCGGCACCCTCTTGTGCCTTGAAGTAAGGCTTGTCGCCAAAGTTGAAGATGCTGGCGATGATGTTGGTGGGGAAGGTGCGGCGATTGGTGTTATACTCCTGCGCAGCCTCGTTGAAGTCCTTGCGTGCTACCGCGATGCGGTTCTCGCATCCCTCGAGCTGGCTTTGCAATTCCAGGAAGTTCTGGTTGGCTTTCAGGTCGGGATAGTTCTCGCTCACGGCAATCAGTCGGCTCAGCGCGTTGGTCACGTCACCCTGTGCGGCCTGATACTTCTGCAGGTCCTCGGGGGTCATCTTGGTGGGATCGATGGTCACCTTGGTGGCGTTGGCGCGCGCCTCGATAACGCCCTCGAGGGTCTCCTGCTCGTGCTTGGCATAGCCCTTGACGGTCTCTACCAAGTTGGGAATGAGGTCGGCGCGGCGCTGATACTGGTTATCAACGTTTGCCCACGATTTTTCTACGTTCTCCTGTTGTTTCACGAGTCCGTTATAGCTGCTCTTAACCCAGCCAAACAGAGCAAGGGCAATTACGCCCAGGATAATAAGTAAGATACATCCTTTTTTCATCGTTTTATAAATATTATAAGGTGAATAATGTTTCTACAAATGGCAAATTTACATCATTCCTGACAAACTATCGCAATAAATGTGCCATTTTTTGAAGTTAGTCACCTTTTTAACGTGAGTTTGACAAAATTAAAGTGTGGATGTTCATTTTATCCACACTTTAATTTCACTGAACTAGTGTTTTCTTATCTAGTCAGATGTCCTGGGCGTCAAGGGCCAGCCTCATGCCGATGCCGTAGCTGCGGTAGGATGGAGCGACTGAATTGCGGAACGACACGCGGCAGAACCACTGGTCGAAATACCAGCATCCGCCCCGATAGACCCGTCCCGTTCCCGAAGAGGGTCCGGTGGGATTGGTCTGGGCTTCGATCGAGTATCCCGCGAACCAGTCCTGGCACCACTCGTGCACATTGCCACTCATATCGTTCAGTCCCAGTTCATTGGGATTCCTCGTTGCCACATAGTGGGTGCCGTAGTAGTCGGTTCCCCTCATCATCCAGGAGTCATTGCCCGAGTACCATCCCACCGCGTCGAGCATGTCACTGCCCGCATACTTGTATCCCTCGCTCTTGATGCCACCGCGTGCCGCAAATTCCCACTCGGCTTCGGTGGGCAGGCGGAATGTCCTTCCGGTCAAGTCGTTCAAGGCCGCGATGAACTGTTGGCAGTCGTCCCATGAGACGGTTTCGACGGGTAAAGTGCTGTCCCTGAAGTAGCTGGGGTTGTCACCCATGACGGCGATCCATAGTTCCTGGGTGACCTCGGTCTGGGCGATGTAGAAAGTCGATAACGTGACCTGGTGGACGGGCCTCTCGCGGTCGTTGGCGTCGGTGCCCTGTTCGTTGGTCGCCCCCATTGTGAACGTACCACCCTCGACGGGAATCATAACGAACGAGACGCCGCCGACGTTAAACTCTTCCTCCTCGGGCGGGAAATCAAGATTCCCGAGTATATAGGCGATGAGCGTGGTGGCATCGGTGATGTTGATCTCGCCATCCCTGTTCACATCGGCATTGTATTGGTCGATGAGGTTATCGCCACCCAGCAGATTGGCGATGAGTTTGGTGGCATCGGTGATATTGACCTCGCCGTCGCCGTTCACGTCACCGCGCAGTCCTGCAGCGGCCTGCAGCGGCAGCGCCACTAGCGCTAAAGCGAGCAGCAGGCGCCATATATGATTGAAACAATGGTTTTTCATCCTCAAGTCTATTTGTGGGGTTACTTCATGCGCAGGACTTTCCTGGCGCGGTGCGGTTTGTTCTTGTGGGTCGTCACCTCGATGTTCACGCCCTCGAAAGGTCTGGAGCTTTCCTGGCCGTTGAGGTTGTAGTAGTGCACTTCGGCATTGTCGTTGTCCTCGCCGACTGCGGTGGTCACCGGCACTTCCTCGACCTGGGTCACGACATCGTGTCCCTCGTCGTTTATGGGCTCGAGGTAGAACGTCCTCAAGGGCTGGTAGCCTTTTTCCTCCATGAGCTGGTCCCAGTCGGCGGGCAGTTCCACGGCAACCGTTGACATGCTACCGCCGGGCATGATTTGCACCTTGTTGCGCGAGGGGTCACCCGTGATGATGAACGCCGTCTCGCCCTTGACCATCGTGGGGATGGTGAGCATCTGAGGCGCATCGCTGGCATACCACTCGGGTGTGGGGGTCATCTCGGCGTTCTCGTCTTCCTGCAAGCGTGCCATGTACTGCTCCAGTGACACGTGTTCGTTGATGGCGCTACCCGGGTTGGCATAGTAGTGGGCATAGGCCCTCTCGTACAGAGGCCTGCGCGCTGTGGCAATCAGTTGGTCCTCAAGGTTGTCGACGGTGCCGTACTGGTCCTTGAGCAGGGAAGCCACTTCCTCGGTCATCATCACCGTTCGATGGGTGAACTGCACGCCGCTGCCCAGGGCGAGCTGGCAGCGCTCGGTGATGTCCCACGCCATGAGCTGCATGATTTTCTCGCCGTCGGTGGTTGCCGGTGGCATATTGTTGCCCCACAGCAGCGTCGATGCCGCCGTTACCGCGCTCTCGTTGACGTCGAGTCCCTGTCTCACGTGGTAGGGATTCCATCCCACCCGCAGGCAGGCCTCGTCGTCCTCGGCCAAGCACCACGATACGGGGTAGCCGAAGGTGCCCATGCGGTCCTGCTTGACGTAGTAGCCCGCGAGGTTGAGCATGGCAAGGTTGAGGAAACGCCCGATGGCGACGTTTGCCTGTTCGTTGATTTGTCCTTGTCCATGGTCGAGGCCCAGCTGGCGCGCGACGGGACCGTTGACCCAGCAGTAGGGAATCCAGGCATGTGTGCTGCCCAGTGTGCGCCTGAAGTCGCCCGACGTCATGGCCTTGGTCAAGGCGATGAGCAACGGCATGTGTTCGGGTTTGCATCCCGCCATGACGCCGTTGATGGCGACATGCCAGACGAGTGACTGGCGGTAGGACGGCGACAGGACGGCGATGGTGCGGTTCCAGCGGTAATCGGTATATTTCATGAACTCCTCGACACGGTCGAGGGTGGGCGGGATGATGGGCATGCCGTCGCTCCACATCATGTCGTTGTAGAACTCGTTGACCTCGTCGATTGTGCCGCTGAAGATGGGCTGCTGCGGGTCGATTTCCTCCAGTTGCTGCCCCTCGTCGATTTCCTCCTGGGTGATGGGTTCGGTGATCATGTCGAGAATCTGGGGCCAGAGCACCTCGCGGGTGTTCTGCTTGAGTTCTTCCTCAGTGTGGGAGGCAAAGGCGCCGGGATAGACGGCCACGCGCAGCACGGGCAGACCGTTGTTGTGGGCCGTCGTCTTGGCTTGGGTATCAAAGCCCGGGGCGGCGATCATCACCGAGGGGATGCCGATGTACTCGGCGGCGATGCACGAGCCCGTCTCCTTGGGTGTGCAGATGCCGCATCCGCCGTTACCCGAGATGACCGCGTCCACGCCATACTCCAATAGCTTTTGCTGGAAGCGCTCGACCTGCGCCTTGCGGACGTTGGGGCCGGGAAAGAGCCCTGCGGAGCCAATCTCGCTGAGCACATAGACCGTCGCCGTGGGGAAATTCTCGAGGATGAGTTTCTTGAGCTCCACATGGGTGACGCTGGCCATAAACGAGCCGCCCACGAGGGCGATGGTCTTACCGTCGAGGGTCTCGAGACGGGGCGCCATTTCGATCATCTCCACTGCCGACTGGCCCATGGGCATGAGGACGTCAAAGGTGCCGGCAGTGGTGTCGCCGCCGCAGTCCCCGCTGGGGTCGCAGGTCTGTGCCCCGGCGGTGAAGGCGCACAATAGCACCGCTGCTAAAATCAGGATTGGTCGTAAAACTTTCTGTGCCATAGCTGAATTTTTTTTGATGGTTAATTTCTAGTTAAATGATGCGTTTTTCCTCCACAAGTTAAAAAAGTGAGAATTTTTTTTGAAAAAAAGTCAAGCGGTTTTAACTTTCGGGTCGATTCAACATCTTATATATACACATGGTTAGCATCACCGAGGATAACGCTTTGCAGCAGATGCTCCGCGACCCTGGTCGGCGCGACGAGGGTTTCAGGGCGCTCATGAGGCAGTATGGGCCGCGGCTCTACTGGCACATCAGGCGTATCGTTGTGGGGCATGATGATGCCGAGGACGTGCTCCAGGAGACGTGTATCAAGGTGCTGGACAAAATAGGCACCTTCAAGGGCGACGGGGCGCTCTCGATGTGGTTATACCGCATTGCCACCAACGAGTCCCTGCAGCACCTGCGTCGCCAGACCCGCCTGTTCCAGAGCATTGACTCGCTATCGGGCCAGTTGACGGCGAAGCTGCAAGCCGAGTCACCGCTTGATGGAGACGACCTGGAAATGTTGTTCCAGCAGGCGTTATTGACGTTGCCCACTCAGCAGCGCATCGCGTTCAACCTGCGCTACTATGAGGAGATGAGCTATGACGAGATTGCGCGGGTTACCGGCAAGTCGGTGCCCTCGCTCAAGACCAATTACCATTATGCCACCCAGCGGGTGAAAGAATTCATTAAAGAGCATGCGAAATGAAAGAGACATTTAACGATATCGGCAAACGAATGCCTTACCAGGAAGGCGAAGACTACGTGAACGACTTGCTCGACAGGGTCACCGAGCAGGCCATCAATAGTCGTCACAGGGCGCACCGGCTGCCGCGATGGGTCGTCATCCCCTCGGCTGCCGCGGTGGCGCTGCTGGTTATCGGCATCGGCACCAAGCTGCTGACCGACAATAGTCGTCAGGTGGCGATAACCGAGCAAGCCAGTGGCCCCATCGACGAGTTCCTGAACTCGTTGAGTGATGAGGAGGTGGCGCAGCTGCCGTATTTTGAAATAGAGGAAATTCCCGAGTATTAAAGCCAGTGGAAATGATGAAAAAGAGTCTAATATTATGGATGATGGTGATGTTTATCG
>CACYSG010000002.1 GCA_902776955.1 uncultured Bacteroidales bacterium
CGCCCATGACGACGATGTCAATCACACTGTTGGCGTCGCCGATGTTGACTTCGCCGTCACCGTTCACATCGCCCGTGATACCTATGGTCGCATTAGGATCAAAGAGCATGCCCTTGTAGATGATCTGGCCATCCTTGATGACGTGGCTCAATCCGCAATACTCCTGATGGTTGGCTGAGGCTTCGGGGTAGTGTGTGAAGGGTGTCAACAGGTCGCCGAAGTCACGGCTGTCAAAACCGATGCCCTCGACCAAATAGGCCAAAGTATCGCCCTGTTCACCGATATATGCGATACGGCTGCATCGCATTCCGTCAATCTCAATTGGGTCGGCCTTGACAAAATTATCGGTGTTTAGGAAATTCTTCTCGGGGTCGGTTTGGCTGTTGATGTAGTAGTTAATATCCCACATCCCTTGCAAATTCTCATGCAACAAACAAACGTTGCCATTGCCATAGAAGAAATAGAAATTGATTAGATGGTCTACGACGCTCAGCGGTTCGTTCCTGAAACTGAGAATGCAGGCTTCGTCTTCCCGTAATCCGGCAACCAGTCGTTCTTCGCCAGTGCCGACGCCCTTTGCATCAGAATTCCTGGAATACACAGCTTTGAACACCCGATCATGGGAGTCCAATTCCGGGTAATTGCCCTTGAACTCGTAGGTATAGTAGTTCTTGGTCGTGTCCCCGTCATTGATTACCACATGAACATTGACCCACTTCACCCCCTCGCGAATCACGGGCTGATACCTGTCCTCCACATAATTCTGGGGATAGATGACCTCGCCGTTCTCGACAACCTTTTCAAGACTGTAGTATTCATCGGTGTGGATACCAGGGCTCGTGGGCATTAAAAATGCCAGTGGATAACTGTTCATACCCGTTGCTCCGATGCCTTCAATGACCTGGAAGTGATCCCACTCTTGACGACTATCAAAATAGCGTTTGGCATAATGCCCGCCCACCTGAACAGTGTCGAGTTGCAGTTGCAGGCTATTATCAATAAGAAGATTGTCCCAGTAGGCAACCATATCCTGGAAATCATAGAGCAGGAATTCCTCGCCCGAATAAGTGACATCACTTTGCGGGAAACAAAATGGAGTAGTACAAACCAAGGCATCGTCATAGAAGGTGCTGTCGGGCACGATGCCATACACCATTTTGTCTTCCTCGCGTAGGTAAACGGGAACGACATCCTTTGGCTCGCTGTACACGTCATCAGTGCACATGTGCACGGCCTTATAGGTCTTGCCGTTGATGACGGTGTCACCCTTGATTTCAAGAGTTCGGTAAACAACATTGTCTCCACGGGCCGGATTGGTTAAGTAATCCTCTTCGTAATGGTATTCCTGGATGCTATACGTCCATTTGACGCCCTCGCGCACGAAGGGGACGTACTCGTAACCGGGCTCGTCACCGGGTTGGTTGTCTATGGCTTGGATATGGACGAATTTTTTCCAGATGGGAGCATTGCGATAGCTCTCCACGGCACTGGCGGGAACATACAAGGTGGCAGTTTCGTAGCTGTCAAAGCATTCCTCATAGTACATCGCAGGTGGTGTCGTCAAGGGACAAGTAATGGTTGTCAATGCAGAGCACATCGAGAAGGCATATCTTTCAATGACAACCGTAGGTGTAAGAAGGTTGACACAGGTCAGTCTCGTACACAGGTAGAATGCATTATCCTTGATGGCGGTGATTGATTCAGGAATGGTGATGCTCGTTAAACCCTGGCAATAATTGAACGCATAATAGTCAATTGTCGTGACAGGGTAGGTCACGTCCTGATAGGTGACCTGGGCGGGAATTACCACGTCGCCATGGTAATCACTCAGGTGCATGCCACTACGGTATTCTTGATAGGTGACACAAGCCTCATTGTCCACAATCTTATAGTATATGCCATCCACCGCAAACTCATAGTTGGTATAGCTGTAAGGGGGAAGGGCAAAAACGGAGGCTGGCAGTATAAGCGCCAGCAACAGAGTCATCAGTTTCGTTGTCGTGTTCATAGTGATGTTATCTTATTTGCTGCCCTAGGATGATGTCGATGATGGCGTTGAAGTCGGCGATGGTGACTTCTCCGTCGCCGTTCATGTCGGCTGCGGGTATGCGGGTGTGGCCGTTGTTGCCGCCCATGACGACGATATCAATCACGCTGTTGGCGTCGCCGATATTAACTTCGCCGTCACCGTTGACATCGCCAGGTATGACAATTATCGCATTAGGATTATAGCGCATGCCCTTGTAGATGATTTTGCCGTCTTTAATGACGTGGCTCAGGCCGCACCACTCCTGATGGTCGGCGGTGGGGTCGGGACGGTGTGTAAACGGCGTCAACAAGTCGCCCATGTCGCGGCTGTCAAAGCCGATGCCCTCGACCACATAGGCCAGCGTATCGCCATGCTCATCGAGATAAGCCATACGGCTGCAGCGATAGCCATCGATTATCACTGGCTCAAGCATGACAAGGTTGTCATCGTTCAATTGCTGCTCGCGCTGGTACCTAATGAAATAATCCTTGCATTCCTGCATCGTGGCATTTAAGGTTCCCATCTTGTAGAGGAGTTGTGCACGTGGCCCTGTGTATCCATTAAAGTCAATCATATTCATGTCTTGGCTGTAAACCTGTGACAATGGTTCATTGCAGTAGGATATGAGCATGGCCTCGTCCTCGCGCAAGGCGGCAACGATACTGTCATTGTCCACATCAATGGCATGGTAAGCGCCCTCATAGCGGTAAAGAGCCTTACAGGTGAAGTTGATGTCACAGTAATGAACGAACTTCTCGGGGTGGTTACCCTTGAACTCATAGGTGTAGTAGCAGCAGGTCGTGTCACCGTTGTTGACAGTCACACGCTCATTAACCCACTTCACGCCCTCGCGGATGAACGGCATGTACCTGTTCTCAACAGAATTCTCGGGATAGATGACCTGGCCATTCTCAACGACCTTCTCGAGGCCGTAAACCTCGTTATGCATGCCCATAGATAGTCCTATAAAAAGGGCAATAGGACTGCAGTTGATACCAATCAAGCCGATGCCCTCGATAATGGTGAAGCGATTGTTCTGGCCTTTATACCTTTTAACCAAGTGATTACCCACGGTGATGGTGTCGACCGATAGCGGCTTTAATAAGGTCCACTCGTTGTCGAAGCTCTCCCAATAGGTAATGGCGTCCTCGAAGTCATAGAGCAGAAACTCCTGTCCCATTCTGATAGCTGTTGCTTCTACTTCAGAGAATGTCAGCCAGTTGCCCACATAACAGTCATCGTAGAACTTAAACTCGGGAACAAAAGCATAAACCTTCTTGTTCTCCTCGCGCAAGTACACGGGCACTGTGTCATTTTCCACGTTGATTGATTCACCGCTATATTTGTGCATTTTCTTGTAGGTCAGACCGTTGATCACGGTGTCGCCTTTTATTTCCAGGGTGCGGTAAGCCACATTGTCTCCACGAGCAGGATTAGTCTCTAGATCCGCATCGTATTGATAATTAATGATATAGTACGTCCATTTGACGCCCTCGCGCACGAAGGGGACGTACTCGTAATCTTGAGCCACAGCCTGGGTCATGCCCAACAGCGCCAAAATCGATATAAGTAATGTCTTTTTCATCTCTGTCATCAGTTTCGTTGTCGTGTTCATAGTGATATGTCGTTTTTAGTTATTAATTGCGATAGGATTTCACCTGCAAAGTTATAACTAATTTGTCAAAAAAGCGCCTCATTCCGACCTCATTTTCAAAAATGTAAAATGCTGGAAATATGGTATTTAGAAAACAAAAATCTCATTTTTGTTCATAGGTGGATAAAATGAGGGTTGAAGAGCCTCATTACAGGGATTGTTTCGCCTGTAATTATAATCGCCCTAGCGGTCGGGAAATTAATTTTATTCAAAATTATCCAAGATGGAGTATTGTTGTTGAACTATGCTACCCCAGGGGACTCAACATTGGTGAGAGGGCGAGTTGAAGGTGGGTCGGAAGTGTTAATTCTCTGGTCTTGTTGGGAGGGTGTATCATAATTGCGACTCGGCAATATAACCGTGCTATCGCACGGGAAATTAAACAAATTTTTAAATTAAAATTGATAATATTATCATATTAATAAAAATCTTATAATTAATTTGCTAAATTTGGCTTCGCCGAGCTAAAGGTTCCCGCCCGTAGGGCGGTTATTGTTCTAGTGGTTGAATTATGACACACCCTCACGGGGGACCGCTAGGGGAACAGTGGGGGCGGGGTCGCCGGGGCTGACGGAGGGGGCGGATTGATTGGGTGAGAGGGCGGGTTGAGGGTGGGTCGGAAGTGTTAACAAAGTGTTAATTTCCTGGTCCTGTTGGGGCCGCCGCTCAGCGTCGGCACGGGGGACCGCTAGGGGAACAGTGGGGGCGGAGTCGATGGGCCTGACGGAGGGGGCGGATTCATTGGGTGAAGGGGCCTCTTCTTGGGGGTCGGGGTATGGGGTGAGGAGGTGGAGGCGTTGGATCTGGTCGAGTAGGGCGGCGTCGCGGGTGTGGCGCTTGAGCTGGGTGTGTCGTGCCTTGACCTGTGCGAGGAGGTCGGCGGTGGTGATATCCTGTCCGGGCTGGATGATGCCGTCGACGATGTCGCGCAGTGTGTCGTCGTCGATGCCTGATGCGGGAGCCATGCGTGGCTGTCCAGTCTCGTGGGGGAGGTTGTCGTTGCCGATGGAGAAGTGGAACTGGGAGTCGCCGGGGAAGACGTGCAGGTCGTAGCCGCTGATGTGGCGGACTGTGGTGACGTCGCGGACGGTGGACAGGGCGAAGATGTCGTTGGCGCTGGTGAAGAGGCGCCGGCCGAGTTCTCCAGCGGTACATGCTTTCTTGCCGGTGTGGTTATAGCCGATGAGGAGGAAGGCGGTGTCGCAGTGGTTGACGACGTCGCGGACAGTGCGGTCGAAGAGCGTGGCGACTCGCACTCCGCAGTAGGGCATGAAGTGGTCGATGTCGTCGATGACGACGAGCTGTGGCTTGAGGTCGTTGATGAGCTTCTCGATGCTTCGGTTGAGCCACCAGTGGTCGTCTCGCTGGCCGCCGAGCACGTCGAGGCAGGTGTAGTGGAGGTCGCCATCGTCGGTGGCGTGGTGTGAGAGCTCGCGGTAGATGGCGGCAGCGACGTGCGGGCCGTTGAGGGTGTCGATCCAGAGGACTTTGCAGGAGGGGGGAGTGGAGAGAGAGGAGGGTGCTACGGCGGCAGAGCCTCCGCCCACGGGACACGAGGTAGCTGGAGCGGTGAGGACTTGGATGGCTAGGTGCTTGGCGAAATGGTGTGCCCTGCAGGTTTCCTTGCCAGTGAGGTAGGTGACGTGGTGCTGGCGCAGGTAGGCCTGGCCGTTGATGGAGACGAGGGGGTTGCTGCTGAAGGAGGAGAGGTCGGTGTCGCTGGTGAACTGGCAGGCTTGCCAGGACTCGTCGTAGCCTTGTGAATTGGCGTCGCGGTAGAAATTGATTTCCATGGTGTTTTTCTTTTGGTTTTAAGTTGTTGTTATTACTGGTGCGAGCCAGAGGCTCGCAATACTTTGACAAAGGGGCCGCCGCACTGCGGCGGCACAGGGGACCGCCAGGGGAAGCGTGGGGCTCTTTTACGGCGGCAGAGCCGCCGCCCACGGGACATGTCGCGGTGCGGGGGGCACGCCGCGGTGACGGGGGACTCTTTTACGGCGGCAGAGCCGCCGCCCACGGGACATGTCGCGGTGCGGGGGCAAGTCGCGGTGCGGGGGGACTCTTTTACGGCGGCAGAGCCGCCGCCCACGGGACATGTCGCGGGGCGGGGGCAAGTCGCGGGGCGTGGGGCACGCGGGGGCGAACTGGTGCAAAGATAGTGAATTTTTTGCTTTTTGTCAAGGGGGGAGGGGTGATTTTTTACAACGGGGGTGACACGGGGGTGCCATTTTTTCTCATGATTGTTAGTATTTTTTTCTTGCAAAGTTAGGTGTTGAAAATGTTAAATCGGTCTAAAATCGGCAATATTCCGACCTCATTTTCAAAAATGTAAAATGCTGAAAATCTGTCATCTAAAAAATAAAAATCTCATTTTGTACTCACCAGGATGAAACAATGGCCATAATGTGTTATTTTTGCATCAAGAATTCACCGCTACCAGGGGTGGATGGCCGTAAAACTTGAAACAGACAACGCTATCAAATGATACACATCAAGAAAATCTATATTCCACTGATTGCAGTTTTCTCCCTGATAATTGCAGGGTGTCACCAAGACAGCGCCAAGATGCAGGAACTCTCGCTGATTGACTCGATGGTTTATCATCAGCAGGAAAGGGAGGCGTTGCCCTTGCTGCAGCAGATGGATACCCAACCATTGAGCAAAGAGGAGCGTGCCTATCACGCCGTGCTGTTGTCGATGGCGATGTACAAGAACTACGTCCCCTGCACCAGCAACTCGGCGATTAACGAGGCCGTGGGCTACTATAGGCATTCGGGTGACGACTTGAAATACCTGAAGGCGCTCGTCGCCCAGGGGTGCGTCAATGAGGACATGGGCAACCTGGAAAAAGCGGTTGAAAGCTACCATCAAGCCGAGGCCCTGCCGCTGGCTACCGACAGCTCGATGATCGCCTATGCCAAGTTGAGGCTGGGGACTCTGTACCAGTCGCAGGTGATAGGGACTAACACCATCGCGTTGCAGAAGTACAAGGAGGCGTTGCCGATATATAAAGCGCTAGGGGACAATCACTATGAACTGGTGTGCCTCACCAGCATCGGCGGCATCTACCGCAATATCGAGGGGAAGCATGACTCGGCAGTGATCTATATGGAACAAGCCGTTGATTTGGCCCAGAAACTAGGTGATGAATACCATGCCTTTGCTAATCGTTATGCGCTGTCGGAATATTATCTGGTCATAGAGCGGAATTATGGGTTGAGCAAGCAATTCGGTCTGCGGGCTGTTTCGGCCAATCCAGCCATCATCGACCATCCCCGTGCGCATTACCGGCTGGCATCGTCCTACTTGTTCCTGGGCCAGGCTGATTCGGCGGTTTACTACCTGAAGCGTGCTCCCCAGGCCACCAGCGCGAGGGACAGCATCGTGTACTATGAGCTCCTGTCCGAGCTGGAGCACCTTCACTGGAAAGATGAGGGGAAATCAAAATATTATATTGAACTTGCCCATTCCATCGCCGATTCATTGACGATTAGAGGCCTCAACCACCGCCTGCTCGAGGTGGAAAAGAAATATGACCATCAGTTGGCGGTGCTGAACCAGATGAAAAGTGAATCCCGACTGAAAGAAGCTTTGTTGCTGACGGCGTTGTTGGCGTTGGCTTTACTGCTGGCGGCCTTCCTGGTGTGGCGGTATAAGAACAAATTGATGATGAGCCAGAACGAGGTTGAGATGCTCAAGGCCGACCTAGACGGGTCGTTGTCGAGTCTGCAGCAGATGCAGCTTCAGCTGGATGAGCGGGCACAAAGCGCTGAAGGGATGCAACCCCAAAGTGACGAATTGCGTGCCATCATCAATCAGCAGATCCAAGCCGTGCAACAGCTGATGGCCTGGTCCTACCAATATGACGGCGACAAGTTTATCGCAAAGTTCAGGGAAATGATGACCGTGCCCAGTGTGGGTGACGACAGCAGCTACTGGTCCAACCTGCAGACCCTGGTCAACGAACTGCACGATAATGTGCTCATCAAGGCCCAAGAGGAGGCCGGGGGGTCGCTGAACGAGAGCGAATTGAACCTGCTGGCCCTGTATTGCTGCGGCTTCTCCCGCACGGTAATCATGGTGACGATGGGCTACAAGAGCATCGGCACCGTCTATAACAAGAAAATAACAATCGCCAAGAAACTCCATGTCACCGACCTTGACGAGTTTGTGAGTTCGCGATGCTCGCAGTTTAGGGTTTAGTGTTTATTGGGCGCTCTGCTGGCTGCATCTTTTTTCAAACAACAGGAACAACATCAGACAACTAAAACAACTTTTTATTTTTTAATATTTTGTTGTTTGGGTTGTTTGAGGATTCTTAGCGCCGTGGCGGGGTTTATTACGGGGGGCGAGGTATTACGGGGGGACGGTTCTTCAGTCCGAAAAATGCATGCATTTTTCATCCAGAAGAGCCGTCCCCTTTTCCTGCGTTTTTTCTTTCGTTTGTCGTGTGGCCACGCCAAGGCGAGGCCCTACAGTGCGGATGTTTTCAGAGAATTCAGATTAATCAGTTGTTTATTACGGGGGGACGGTTCTTCAGTCCGAAAAATGCATGCATTTTTCATCCAGAAGAGCCGTCCCCTTTTCCTGCGTTTTTTTCTTTCGTTTGTCGTGTGGCCACGCCAAGGCGAGGCCCTACAGTGTGGATGTTTTCAGGAAATTCAGACTAATCAGGTGTTTATTACGGGGGGACGGTTCTTCAGTCCGAAAATGCATGCATTTTTCATCCAGAAGAGCCGTCCCCTTTTCTTGCGTTTTTTTTCTTTCGTTTGTCGTGCGGCCACGCCAAGGCGAGGCCCTACAGTGTGGATGCTTTCAGAGAATTCAGACTAATCAGGTGTTTTATAAACCTTAGCGGTTTAGTGTGGGGGCAGGGTGTTGAGGGTAGCGATGAGTTGGTCGGGGGTGCGGGCGACGATTGAGCGGTTGAGGTTCTTACCGCGTCCAAAGGGGGAGTGGTACAAGACATCGAGTTGAGCAACCATTGAATCGAACATGCCATCGAGGTCAGCGACAATGATGGGACGATGATCGTCATTGCCAATACACATGATACAGATGGTGGAAATCCACTCGTCGAGTGTGCCTATACCGCCAGGTAGTACAACAAACACATTGCCATGTTCAATCATGTACTGCTTGCGTTCTTGCAGGTCTCTAGTGGCAACCATCTCGTCACACAATGGTTCGGAAAGGTGAGAAAACACTGCCGGGAGCACGCCCACAATGCGCCCGCCCGCCTCGTGGACAGCCTGGGCGGTGGCATGCATGAGCCCTTGATCGGCACCGCCATAAATCAAGGTGTGGCCGTTTTCCCCTATCCACTGGCCTAACATGGTGGCCAATTGCAGATACTTGTTGTCTAAATTGTCTTGTGCACTACAGTAAACGACGATATTCATATTTTTTAGTTTTTAGTTTTCAGTTTTCTAAAGGCTAACGCCTGAGATGATGTGCTTGACTTGCTTGAAGAGGTAGTCGTGGCGGGTGCCGTCGTCGTGGAGGAGGGTGAGAGTGCCGTCGGGGGCGATGCCGGCGACGCTGGCCATGAAACGGCGGCCGGTGGCGTCCTCCCAGGGGTGCTGCTGGCCGTCGTTGCGGTAGAGGGCGGTCATGTAACGCTCGTGCAGGTCGCGGCGGGCGTCGTCATCGGCCAGTGAGTCCACCAGCTGCTCGATGCGTGAGCAGACGCGCTTCAACAGGGCCATCAGGTCGTGTTCGCGGCCTGTGATGTTGATGAGTGAGACGGGGTTAGGGGCGTCGCTCAGGAAGCGCTCCTGGTTGACATTGATGCCGATGCCCACGATGCAGGTGGCGATATCGGTGCCGTCGAGGGAATTCTCCAAGAGCATGCCGCAGACCTTCTTGTCCTGCCAATAGACGTCGTTGGGCCACTTGACGGAGAAGCCGTCGCCCGCCTCGCCCGTCAGCGCCTCGACGACGGCCAGTGCCGCCGCCTCGCTCAGGTAGAACTGGTCGCGGGCCTTGACGGGCGGTCGCTTGAGCAACAGGGAGAACGTGAGGTTCTTGCCGTCCTCGCTTTCCCAGGAATTGCCTTTCTGGCCACGACCGGCGGTTTGGCTAGGCGTGTAAATGACTGTACCGCCCGGCAGTGTTGCTGCCAAGCGGGACAGGTAGGTGTTGGTGCTAGCCGTCTGGCTGACCTTGATGTAGTGTGGCATGTTAGTTTTTAGTTTTTAGTCCCTAGTTTCTAGTTTCTAGTCCCTAGTTTCTAGTCCCTAGTCCTAAGACTTTAGACTTTAGACTTTAGACTTTAGACTTTAGACGTTAGAGGGGAGGGTCATTTTGAGGGTGCGGCTGTTGTCGTCGTTGACGGTGATGTCGACGCGCACGGTGTCGTCGGGCAGCAGGCCGTCGATGCGCTCGGGCCACTCAATGAAGCACAGGGCTCCGCTGTCGAAGTAGTCTTCGGCGCCCAGGTCAACGGCTTCTTCCTCCTTCTCGAGGCGGTAGCAGTCGAAGTGGTAGATGAGTTCGGCAGTGGTGTCGCTGCGGTACTCGTTGATGATGGCAAACGAGGGCGAATTGGTCGGGTCGCTTTCCACGCCCAGTTGCTTGCAGAGCGCGTTGATGAACGTCGTCTTGCCAGCGCCCATCTCGCCATAGAAGGCATAGACCGTCAGGTCGCCCATCTCGGTCATGAACTTGTAGGCGGCATCGTCGATGGCCTCCAGATTGGGAATCGGTATCTCGATAATTCTAGCTTCTTTCATTTTTTTCTCGTTGTTTTTAATAGTGGCTATAGTGGCTATAGTGACTATAGTGGCTATAGTGATTATGGTTTTAGAGTGGTTTACTTGGGTGAGAGAGTCACGATGGGCACGAGCATCTCTTCCATGGAGATGCCGCCGTGCTGGAACGTGTCGTTGTAGTAGGAAACGTAGTAGTTGTAGTTGTTGGGATAGGCGAAGAAGTCACGGTTCATCGCGAAGATGTAGGTGCTCGAGATGTTGGGAGCGGGCAGGCCTACACGCTTGGGCTGCTTGATCTCGTACACCTGCTTGCCGTTGTAAGTCAGGCTCTTGCCCACCTTGTAACGCAGGTTGGTGTTGATGTTCTTGTCGCCGATGACGTTGATGGGACGGTCAACCTTGATGGTGCCGTGGTCGGTGGTGAGGACGACCTTGTAGCCGTTCTCGGCCATGAGCTTGAAGATGTCGAGGACATTGGAGTTCTTGAACCAAGAGACGGTCACCGAGCGGTATGCCTCGTCGCTGTTAGCCAGCTCGCGTATCATCTTGGACTCGGTGCGGGCATGGGACAGCATGTCCACAAAGTTGAACACCAGCACGTTGAGTTCATAGTTCTTGAACATGCCGAAGTTCTGCATCAGCTTCTCGCCGGCAGCACTGTCGTTCATCTTGCTGTAGGAGAAGTGTACCTTGCGGCGGTAACGGTCGAGCAGCGTCTGGATGAGCGGCGCCTCGTTCAGGTTCTTGCCCTCCTCGCTCTCCTCGTCGACCCACAGATCGGGGAACATGCGCTCGATGTCCACGGGCATCAGTCCCGAGAAGATGGCGTTGCGGGCATACTGTGTGGCGGTGGGCAGGATGGTGGTGTAGAGTTCCTCGCTCTCGATATTGTAGTAGTCGGCGAGCAGCGGGCTGACGGTGCGCCACTGGTCAAGCCTGAAGTTGTCGATGACGACAAAGCACACCTTCTCGCCCTTGTCGAGCAGCGGCAGCACTTTGGTCTTGAACAGCTCGTTGCTGCGCAAGGGGTGCTCGGGCTGCGTGAGCCAGCTCTCGTAGTTGCGCTTGACGAACTTGGCAAAGGCGTTGTTGGCCTCGACCTTCTGCATCTTGAGCATCTCGTCCATCTGGGTGTCGGTGTTGGAGAGCGTCAGCTCCCAGCGAACGAGGGTGCTGTAGAGTTCATACCAGTCCTCGATGGTCTGTGCCGAGTTGATCATCTGTCCGATGCGCATGAATTCCTGCTGATAGTCGCCTGTCACCTTCTGGGCAATCAGGGCGTCGCTGTGCAGGTTCTTCTTGATGGACAGGAGGATTTGCATCGGGTTGACCGGCTTGATGAGGTAGTCGGCAATCTCGCTACCGATGGCCTGGTTCATGATGTCTTCCTCCTCGCTCTTGGTGATCATGATGACGGGGACGTTGGGCTGCAATACCTTGATGCGCTGCAGCGCTTCCAGGCCGCTGATGCCCGGCATGTTCTCGTCGAGGATGATGAGGTTGAAAATCTGGTTGTTTAATGCGTCGAGAGCATCGCGACCGTTGGTGACGGTTTCGACCTCATAGCCCTTGTTCTCGAGGAACAGGATGTGCGGCTTCAAGAGATCGATCTCGTCATCGGCCCACAAAATTCTTTCTTTACTCATATACTGTTGTTGTTAATCTTTCTCCTTGTCGGGTTGGGTGGTGGGAGGAGCCGGAGCGGTCGGGTTGTCCGGAGTGGTCGGGCTGGCCGGGTTAGATGGTCTAGATGGTCTAGATTGACTAGATTGGCTAGAGGGGCTAGACTGACTAGATTGACTAGATTGACTAGAGGGGCTGGACTGTTGGCTAGACTGGCTTGGAGTGGATGAGCCGCCGGATTGTCTGGCCTGGTTCTTGCGCTCCTCGTTGCGGGCGTTAGCCTCCTCCTTGCGCTGTTGGGCCTTTTCTTTGCGTTCCTGTTCTCGCTCCTTTTGCCGTTGTTTGCGCTCCTGTTCGCGGGCCTTGGCCTGCTCCTTGCGCTCCTTCTGCTTCTGTTTGCGTTCGCGTTCACGCTCCTTGGCTTTCTCCTTGCGCTCCTTTTCGCGCTGTTTAGCCAGTTCCTTGCGCTCTTTGGCCTTGTCCTTGCGGGCTTGCTCCTTAGCCTTCTTGGCATCCTTCTTGGCCTGCTCTGCGGCCTTATAGGCAGCCTTTGCCGAGTCTTCACGCCACTTGTAGCGGAAGTCGCGCTCTTTCTCTTTCTCCTTCTCGGCTTGCTCGATGGAGTCTTGCTCGGCTATCTCTTCAATGCGAGCCAGCTTGCGCTGGTGCTTCTGTTCCTTCTTGATGCTGTCGTCAATCTCCTTTTGACGCTTGCGTTCTTCCTTCTCGCGCTTCTTGGCTTCGCGTTCGAGCTGCTTGAGGTGCTCTTCCTCGGCGCGTTCCTGTGCCTTGAGCTCCTTCTCGCTCAAGGGAGCCTGGGTGGTCGTCGGGGTAGCCGTTGACCTGTCGCGGTAGCTGTCGGCCTTGATTTGCTTGCGCTCGGCTTCCTGGCGAGCCTTCTCTTCGGCCTCAAGTCGTGCCTGTTCGGCGGCTTCGGCCTCGAGACGCGCCTTCTCCTCGGCTTCCTCGCGTGCCTTCTCTTCGGCATCGCGTTTGGCGAGTTCGGCGGCTTCTCGCTCCATCTGTTCGTACTCGAGGCGCGCTTTCTCGCGCTCGGCAGCGGCCTGAGCCTCGGCCTCCTCCATCGCCTTCTTCTCTTCCTCGTCAAGTTCCTTCTTCTCGAGGTCGCTGTGCTCCTTGTCGTTCTTCTCCTCCAGGTAGTTGAAGTAGTCCTCAAAGGTGCGTCCCTCGTTCAAGAGCAGGTTGAAGTTATCCACACTGATGATGACATAGTGCACCTGTCGGGGCACGTTGATGCTCTGGTCCTGCTCAAAGGCCGTGCGGTAGTGGGTGGCTTCCTTGAAGTCGTCCAATCCCTTGACCACCAGCAGACCCAGCGTACCGAAGTTCATCTGCTCGATATCATAGTCCTTGACCTTGAAGGCATTGAAGTTGTGTCTTGCTACCTCATAGAGCAGCATGTTGCTGTTCACGCTGTCCAGGGGGAAGAGCAGGATGAACACCTGCGGCTTGTCGTTGTCCTCGGCAAACGGCGTGAAGGTGCGCTCCAGATCCTGGGGCGTCGTGTCGTTGCTCAGGCGAGTGGTCCACAGCATGCCGCGCACGTTGCTGCCACCGCCCTCGAGCCTGCGTCCCTGGTTGAGCTGCTTGACAATCTCGGAGGCGACAGGCGTGATGTCGGTCTGCGGATAGCGTTGCAGCATGTCCTTGAGCGTCTCCTTGAATTTCTCGTGGTTCTTCTCGGTCAGGTAGCTCAACGCGTCGATGAACATGAACTTAGGCATGATCTTGGAGAGCGGATACTTGCGCATCATCTCGGCATAGGCCTCGTGCACGCCATCATGGTCGTTGGACAGGTAGCTGGCATAGGCTGCCTCGTACATCTGCTCCTGGTCATTGTTCATGTTCTTGAGGTTCTCCAAATAGTTGGGATCCTGCATCGCCATGCCATATTTCGATTCGGGGAATTCAATCAGGATGCTGTCCCGATAGGGTTGGGCGTCGGCATCCTGCCCGTTGCGCATGAACATCATATACATGTTGTAGAATACGTCCAGGCGGTAGGTGTTGTCGGGGTAACGCTCCAACAGCTGTCCGAACTCATAAGCCGCGGCATCGTAGTCCTCCATCTTGTCCTTGAGGATGATGCCCATGTTGTAGAGACCCTCCTGGATGATCTCGTGGGCCTGCTGGATATCCTCCTCGGTCTTGGGAATCTGCTTGAGGTAGTATTCCTCGAAGTGCGGATCTTCGGCGCGCTTCAATGCCTCGACGTCGACCTGAACCGTATCGCCGTTTTCATTGACGACGACGCTGTCGGCGAGTGCAAGCAGAGCGCTGTCGGCTTCCTCGTCGTCAAACGAGAAGGTCGATTTGTTGTAGCGGCGCCAGTTGTCCTCGAGTTTGCGGCTACCCCATTGTTTCTGGAACTGGGTCTTACCGGCGTTCTTGGTGGCGGCGTTATAGAAGTACCATGAGTTATCGGTGTTCATCGAGTAGGACGCCGGGGAGTTGCCACGGTCCTGAAGTTGGCTGCCCCTGGCATCCTGCTGGGCCAGGTACTCCTCGCGCTCGGCGGCCTCTTTCTCCTCTTTTTCCTTTTTCTTGAGCTCTTCAATAATCTTGGCGATGACGGCTTTCTGCTCCTCGGGAGTCATGGCAGCCAGTTCCAGCAGCGAGTCTTGGAGGGTCACGTTCTGGGAATATACGGCCAACTCATCGAGCACGTCACTGCGCTTCTTGAGCATCTGGTAGTTGGGATAGTCCTCGTTGACCAGGGGGATAGCCTCGGCATAGCAGGGCTGTGCGAAGTCATACTGCCTGCGTGCGAAGTAGATGCCGCCCAAGGCGATCTGGCTGATGGCTTTGTCCACGCCATTGCGGGTGCTCTTCTCGGCCGCCAGCTTATAGTTCTCGATGGCATTGAGCGTATCACCGTGTGAGAGGTAGAGGTTACCGATGGCGTAATAGACCTGGTCGAGATACTCCTTGTTGCGGTCGTAGCGGGTCATGCGCTTCAACGCCTTGACCTCGCTGGCGATGTTGGTGCCCTCATAGACGGCGCTCTGCTTGATGCGAGCGTTGAATTTCGTGCGGTAGGTAAGGCTGCTGCCGCTACCGGCCTGCTTGTAGGCCAGGTAGGCGTTGTGCTTGTCACCGACATCCTCATAGAGTTGGCCGAGCAGGAAGCACATGCGCGACTTTTGACTACCCTTGAAGCCCCTGATTGCCTTGGCCAGATAGGGGATGGCCGCTTCGGGTTGCTGGTCCTTGATGTAATAGTCGGCAAAGGCGGCGTTGGCCAGCGCCCTTACCCGCTTGTTGGTGATTTCGTCGAGGTGTACGTGTGAGAGCACGTTGTCGGCTTCGGCAGGCCATCCCATGGCGCAGTAGCACAAGGCCTCGCGCACTTGACATTCCTGGACGAGGTCTTTTTTCCAGGTGAAGTGTCGGGTGATGTAACGGAAGGTGGCTGCGGCGTCGAGGAAGTCGCCCTTCATGTACTGGGCCTTGGCCAGCAGGTACCACGCGTTGTGCAGGTAGGGGTTGTACTCGTCGCGTGCGAGCCATTCCTGGTACTTGGCATCGCGTCCCTTGCCGCTCTTGCGTTTGGGCTTCTTCTTGATGGAGTGCAGGGTGATGGCCTTTTCCATCTTCTCGATGGTGCGCTCAAAACTGCCCGACGGCTGCGGTGCCTTGGGGTTAGTGCGAGCCTCGGCGGGATGCATGAGCAGGCGCTGCGAGTAATCGTCCTCGTAGGCGTCCATCATCGCCTTCATCTGCTCGTCATAGTTGGTCTTGCCGTTGAAGTAGACGTTATATTTGGTCGTGAAAGACTGCCAAAAACGGGACCTCGCGGTGTTGGTCTTGTTGCTGCATGCAGCAAGCGCGACCACCATCGCGATAATGACTACCGGTATGAAACGTCTGGTTCTGTTCAACGTCAGTCGATTATTGTTGTCGGTATTATATAAACGAGCCTTTTGATGTTTTATTGCGTTGACGCGTGATGTTCGCCGGCCAGTTGCATGAATTCCTGCCTGATGGCCGCTGGCATCGTCAGTCCGCGATGCTTGATGCTCTGCCCCCATCCTAGCAGGTCGGCGGGCTGGAGAGTGTAGAGCACATCGCGCCACTGCTCCTCCTCATCGGGGGTGTAGCTGTTCTCGTCACGCCCTGCAAAGCCGTCCAGTTCCTCGTCGTCATAGTAGGTGATTTCCTGTTTGCACTCGCCCGCGAGAATTTGCTCGCTGGGACAGATGGAGCGAATGCCGCAGGACTCGTCGGTACAGCCCCGTTGGGGCACCAAGTCGCCGCCATCGTCATTTTTGGCGGTTTCATCGGCGTTTTCTTCCCCCTTTTTGTGATAGAACAGGCGGTCGATGAGCCACACGATGGCGCCACCCACCACAAGTATCGTCAACAGTATGATTGCTGGTTTCATTGCTATATTACGTATTGCCGAGAGGCAAAGGTAGTGCTTTTTTTCCATCGAGGGGCCATGACATCTGATTTTATTAGCTACCGGATTGTAAAAAAAGACATTAGTCGAGCCGTTGGCCGAATTTCTTTAAGCACGACTGCTGGAGGAGGTTGCAAAACTCATGTTTCTTGATCGCGCTGCGCGCGAGAAATCAAAAAAATATTAGTTCTCTGGTAAACATCGTTTGTTTATGCCGCAATGCGTCCATATCGTCGTCGGAGGCGATAACCGTCAAGGGGGTCGCCTTCAGCGACATTCTTATGTACATCCTTACCCGTGGTGATGCTGGCTCTCTCGCTTCGCTCGTTTGCCAGCATTACCACGGGTTACTCAGAGGCTCGCCCGTTGGGCGAGAGCGGCCTCCAAAGCAAACTCCAAAGCAAACTCCAAAGCAATCTCCAAAACAAGCCTCAAAGCAAGCCTCAAAACAAGCCTCAAGGCAAGCCCCAAAGCATGTCCCCAAGGCAATCCCCAAAACAAGCCTCAAGACAAGCCTCAAAGCAATCCCCAAAACAAGCCTCAAAGCAATCCCCACAGCAAGTCTCACAGCAAGTCTCACAGCAAGTCTCAAAGCAAGCCTCAAGACAAGCCTCAAAGCAATCCCCAAAACAAGCCTCAAAGCAATCCCCAAAACAAGCCTCAAAGCAATCCCCACAGCAAGTCTCACAGCAAGTCTCACAGCAAGTCTCACAGCAAGTCTCACAGCAAGCCTCAAAGCAAGCCTCAAGACAAGCCTCAAAGCAAGCCTCAAGACAATCCCCAAAGCAAGTCCCAAAATAAGCCTCAAAGCAAGCCTCAAGGCAAGCGCCAAAGCAATCTCTCAAAGCAATCCCAAGAGCAATCCCCAAAGCAAACATCAAAGCAAACATCAAAACAAGCCTCACAGCAAGTCTCAAAAGCAAGCCTCACGGCAAGCCCCCAAAGTAAGCCTCAAAGCAAGCCTCAAGGCAAGTCTCAAGGCAAGTCTCAAGACAAGTCCCAGAGCAATCCCTAAGGTGGGTTGGTGTTTATAGTTGGTTATCAATCAATGGATTAGGGTTGTTAGGCGGGTTTTTATTGGGTGGGTAATTAAAAAAAAATGAGATTTGGGTGTAGTTTTTTGGTTGCAGGGTGCGTCTAAAGGGCAAATGAACATTTTCAGAACCAATTAAAAAATATAAAATTATGAAGAGCGTAAAAAAGTATCTGACTATGAACAAGAGAAGATTGTTCGCAGTCCTGTTGCTGTTGGCGGTGGTGTGCAGCACCAACGTGGTCAACGCCCAGTTGCAGCCTCTGCCAGTGGATGATGCCGTGAGAATCGGCAAGCTGGACAACGGTTTGACCTATTATATCCGTCACAACGATTATCCCGAGCATCGTGCCAACTTCTATATCGCCCAGCGCGTGGGCTCGATGCAGGAAGAGGAGCACCAGCGTGGTCTGGCTCACTTCCTGGAGCACATGGCCTTTAACGGCAGCGAGCATTTCAAGGGCAACGGCATCATCGATTACACCCGCACCCTGGGTGTGGCCTTCGGCCCCGACTTGAATGCAGGCACCGGTTTTAACCATACCGTATATCACGTCAACAACGTGCCCACTGCCCGCCAGAGCGCCCTGGATTCCTGCCTTCTCATTCTCAAGGACTGGAGCCACGGCCTGCTGCTCGAGGATGATGAGATTGACAAGGAGCGTGGCGTCATCCACCAGGAGTGGAGAACACGTCCGTACCAGAAACGCATGCTGGAGAATATGCTCCCCGCCGTTTATCCCGACTCCAAGTACGCCAACCGCATGATTATCGGTCTGATGGACGTGATTGATAATTTCCCCTATCAGGCCCTGCGCGACTATTACCACAAGTGGTACCGTCCCGACAATCAGGCCCTGGTTATCGTGGGCGATGTGGATGTGGACCATACCGAGGCCATGATTCGTGAGTTGTTCAAGGACATCCCCGTTGATCCCAACAGCCCCAAGGTGGAGCCTTTCCCCGTTCCCGACAACGAAGAGGGCATCTACTTTGTCAACTCCGATAAAGAAATGGCCCAGAATCAGGTCGAGCTGATGTTCAAGCATGACATCATTGACCGTGAAATGAAGAATAGCGTCAATTACCTGTTTATCAACTACATGATGGACGCTATGTCCACGATGCTCAACGGCCGTTTCATGGAAAAGATGCAGGAAGAAGATTGCCCGTACCTGGGAGCTCGCTGCAGCGACGGCCCCTATCTCATTGCCAACACCAAGGACGCGTTGGCTTTCTCCATCGTCCCCAAACAAGGCGAGACCGAGCAGGCATTGCAGGCTGTCATGACCGAATTGTTGAGAGCCAGGCAATATGGCTTCACCAACACCGAATATGTGCGTGCCCAGGAAGAGTTGATGAGCCAGCTCGAGCAGCGGTATAACGAGCGCGATAAAATCAGTAACAACGAATATGGCGTTGAGTATTATACCAACTTCCTGGATGGCGAGCCCATCGTCTCGATTGAGAATGAATATGCCATCATGAGCCAGATGGTGCCCAATGTCCCCTTTGAGGTAATCAATCAGACCCTCCAGCAGATATTGGCCAGTGCAGTGGCCGACACCGACAAGAATTTGGTGGTGGTGAGCTATGAATCCGATGGCGAGGGCGCCGTTCATTCCACGAGCGAGAGCCTTAAGGCCGCCATCGATCAAGCCCGCGTGACCCCCATCGAGGCCTATGTTGACGACGTGAAGCAGGAGCCGCTGCTCGCCCAGTTGCCCAAGCCCGGCAAGATCACCAAGAAGAGCGTCAATACCGCGCTGGGTTATACCGACCTCACCCTGAGCAATGGCGCCCGTGTCATGCTCAAGAAGACCGACTTCAACCAGAACGAAATCAAGATGTTTGCCATTCGTCGTGGCGGCATGTCGCTCTATGACGAGAAAGACGCAGCCAGCATCAAGATGATGCGCGCCATCAATTCGGTGGTTGACCTGGGCGGATTCAATCCCAGTGACATCAGTAAGGCCTTGTCTGGCAAGCAGGTAGGCGTATCCTACATGTGCGACCAGTATCACGATGGCCTGATGGGCAATTCCACCGTCAAGGACATTGAAACGATGTTCCAGCTGATGTATCTCAACTTCACCGATATGCGCAAGAATGAGTCGAACTTCAATAAGGTCATGTCGCAGCAGGGTGCCCTTCTTGCCAACCTGTCGAGCAACCTGGATGCTATCCTGTTCGATTCTATCAGCAATTCGGTCTATAACCACGACTGGCGAGTAAGAAATATGAAGATTGAGGATTTGCCCAATGTTAACCTTGACCGCATGGTACAGATTGCCCGCGAGAGCATGGCAAATGCTGCCGACTATACCTTCATCTTCACGGGCTCGTTTGATGAAGAGACCATCTGCCCGCTCATCGAGCAGTACATCGCTTCGCTGCCCAGCAAGAAAGGCAAGAAGAGCAATTGGCGAAATGTGGCCAACGTCAGTGCCGGCGAAGTCGTCAACCACTTCGATGCCAAGATGGAAACGCCCAAGGTTCAGGCCTATGTGGTATGGCATGACGAAACGATGCCCGTGAGCTTTGAGACCAAAGTCAAGGCCAAGATCCTGTGTGATGTGCTCGGAAAAGTCTATATGCAGAAGATTCGCGAGGATGCCGGTGCCACCTATACCGTGAGTACAAACTACTCTGCCCAGATGCTGGGTGACACCCCCATGACCGTGGTTGAAGTGTTGTGCCCGTTGAAGCCCGATTTCACTCAACAAGCGCTTGACATCATCAACGAGGAAATGTTGAAGGCTTGCAGCAACATCGATGCCGGAACCATCAACGAGATCAAGGAAGACCTGCTCAAGAGCTATGCCACGCACGTTAAGACCAATGATTACTGGACGAACGTCTTGCTCGAGTACGGCACGACAGGACTTGACCTGTACACCGGATGGGAGGATATCATCCGCTCCCAGACCCCCGAAACGATTTCGGCCTTCGCCCGCCAGCTGGTTGAGGGCGGCAATAGGGTAGAGGTGGTGATGAGCCCCGCCGAATAAGGACAAGATTTGAATAGTCAATTTTTTGAGGTTTCCATAATGAGAAGCCGGTGGATTCGGAGGGAATCGCCGGCTTCGTTTTTGCAGTGGTTTAGGGTTTAGAGGGGGCCGAGGCTGAGCCTCGGCACAGGGGACCGCTTTAACGGTCGCTTTTGTTGAAAATAGAGCGCAAGGGGATGCAGAAAGATTGCGGTTTTGTTAAATAATCTTAAAAATTATGAATGGTAATATCGTTTTGAGGCTGTTTTACACCTTAAATATTGCGTGAATGCGGGAAAAAGAGTACTTTTGCGCCAGCATTCGTGAGAGGGGGCGTTTGGGCTTCCTCGTTTTTATTATAAATCTAACGCGGGCTAGTGCCCGTCGTTTGGAGTTTAGAGTTTAGAGTTTAGGGTTTAGAGTTTAGAGTGCTTTTACTTTGGCTTGAGAACCTATAAAGTAAAAAATTGGACCGATGATCGACAAGACGGAACTGGAAAAAGTGATTAACGAGGCCCTGGAGGGCACCAAGATGTTTCTTGTCACCCTCAAGGTGAGCAAGGACAACATCATTGACGTGGCGCTGGACAGCGAAGAGGACATCACTATCGACGACTGTGTGGCGGTGAACGACGCCGTGCTCGACGCTTTTGACCGCGATACGGGCGAGGACTACGAGTTGACGGTGGGTTCCTATGGCATCACGTCGCCGCTGCTGCTGCCCAGGCAGTACCGCAAGAACATCGGCGGTGAGGTCGAGGTGCTGACCTGCGACGGTCGCAAGCTCAAGGGCGTCCTTGCCGATGCCGACGACGAAGGCTTCACGCTGACGATGACCGTCAAGCGCAAGCTCGAGGGCAAGAAGCGCCCCGAGCTGGTCGAGGAGCAGGAACGGTTCAATTACAGTGACATCAAATACACAAAAAATATCATCAAAATCTAGCTTTTGGCGATTGGCATTTAGCATCACGGCCGGTATGATCAACGGCTAACAGCTAAGGGCTAACACTAATGGCTAAAGACAAAAAACATTATGGCTAGAAGAGAAGAAGCGGTCAACATGACCGAACAGTTTGCCGAGTTTAAAGATCTCAAGGACATCGACAAGACGACACTCATCAGTGTGCTGGAGGAGTCCTTCCGCAGCGTGCTGTCCAAGATGTTCGGCAATGACGATAACTTTGACGTGATCGTGAACCCCGACAAGGGTGACTGCGAAATCTATCAGAACCTGGAAGTCGTTGAGGATGGTGAGGTGGAGAACCCCAACAAGCAGATCTCGCTGAGCGAGGCCCGCGCCGACGACGACCCCGACTGTGAGGTGGGCGAGGAGCACACCCGCAAGATTGACTTTGCCAAATTCGGACGTCGTGCTATCCTTAACCTGCGTCAGACGCTGGCCAGCAAGATTCTTGACCTGCAGAAGGATGCCATCTTCAACAAGTTCAAGCCCCTTGAGGGTCAACTGGTGGCTGGCGAGGTCTATCAGGTGTGGAAACGCGAGGTGCTGTTGCTCGACGAGGAGAAGAACGAGCTGATTCTGCCCAAGGATCAGCAGATTCCCACCGACATCTACCGCAAGGGCGATGTCGTGCGTGCCGTCATCGAGAACGTGGACAACGAGAACAACAACCCCAAGATCATCGTATCGCGCACTAGCCAGAACTTCCTGCGCCGCCTGTTCGAGCAGGAGGTGCCCGAGATTCATGACGGCCTCATCGTCATCCGTGCCGTGGCACGCATCCCCGGTGAGAGGGCCAAGATTGCCGTCGAGAGCTATGATGACCGTATCGACCCCGTGGGCGCCTGCGTCGGTGTGAAGGGTGCTCGCATCCATGGCATCGTTCGCGAGTTGCGTAACGAGAACATCGATGTCATCAATTACACGAGCAATCCCCAGCTGCTCATCCAGCGTGCCCTGAGTCCCGCTAAGATCTCGTCTATCCGTCTGGATAACGAGGAGAAGCATGCCGAGGTGTTCCTGCGTCCCGAGGAGGTGTCGCTGGCCATCGGTAAGGGCGGCCTCAACATCAAGTTGGCAAGCATCCTCACGGGTTACAGCATCGATGTTTATCGCGATGTCGAGACCGAGGAGGATATCTACCTCGATGAGTTCAAGGACGAGGTTGACGAGTGGGTAATCGAGGCACTCAAGAATGTGGGTCTCGCCACCGCCAAGTCGGTGCTGCGCACCCCGCGTGAGGAGCTCATTGACCGCGCCGACCTTGAGGAAGGCACGGTTGACAACCTGCTGGAGATCCTCAAGGCTGAGTTTGAGGAGTAATCCTTGCTTGAGGCGTCACACCGGTATCACTAGTTACACAACCCAATATTATTTCACTTTTTCAACAAGAGACTATTATAAAAGCCCAAGGCATATTGCCGAAAGCGAACAGATAAAAAACATTATATGGCGATAAAGATCAGTAAAGTCATTAAAGACCTGAATGTGGGTAGGCAGACCATTGAAGAGTTCCTGCACAAGAAGGGCATTGAAATCGATGCTAGCATCAACGCGCGCATCGAGGAAAGTGTCTATGAGATGCTTGTCAAGGAATTCAAGCCCGACATGGACCTCAAGAACAAGTCGGACAAGATGGCTACCGAGCGCCAGAAGGACAAGGCCAAGCACAGTGCAGCCAAGGAATCGCGCGAAATCAAGACCGTGGTGCCGGGACAGAAGCCCACGTTCCTGGGCAAGATCGACCTTGATGCCAGTGGCAAGCCCAAACCTGCGGCCCCGAAGTCTGAACCCAAACCCGAGCCTGTAGCCGAGACGCCCGCTCCGAGTCCGGTTGAGGAGAAACCCGTCGTTCCCGAGCCCGAGGAGGTAACCGTTGTTGCCGCCCCGGCTGAACCCGAACCCGCTCCCGTCGAGGTCGCCCCCGTGGCTCCCGCCGAGCCCGAGGAGGTTGTCACTCCCGAACCCGAGCCCGTTGTTGAGGACGAACCCGTCGTCGAGGACGAGAAAGATGACGTGGAGGAGGATGACAATGTCATCAAGCCCGTTGTCGTGGGTCCGCAACTCAAGGTCGTGGGTAAGGTTGACCTGGCTACAATCAACCAGCAAACGCGTCCTCGCAAGAAGAGCAAGGAGGAGAAGCGCAACGAGCGCATCGCCAAGGCTCAGGCCGAGAACGCCGGCAAGAAGAAGCGCAAACGCATCGGCAAGGAGAAGGTCGATATCGAGACCGCCGGCAACCAGCCCGCATCGCAGCCCGGCAAGGGCCGTGGCGGCAAGGATGACCAGGGCGGCAAGCGCGGTAAAGACAAGAAGGCCAACCGCAAGCCGTTGCGTCCCGAGGTCAGCGAGGAGGATGTCCAGCGCCAGATGAAGGAGACGCTGGCACGCCTCACCGCCAAGCCCACCAAGAAGGCCGCCAACCGTCGCCGCGAGAAGCGAGAGGAGCACCGCGAGGAGGCCCGCGAGGAGGCAGCACTGGCAGCAGCACAGAGCAAGACGTTGAAGCTCACCGAGTTTGTCACGGCCAATGACTTGGCCATGATGATGAATGTGCCCATCAACAAGGTTATCGCCACTTGTATGAACCTGGGCGTGATGGTGAGCATCAACCAGCGACTGGACGCCGAGACCATCAACATCGTTGCCGACGAATTCGGCTTCAAGACCGAATATACCAGTGCCGAGGTTGTCGAGGCCATCAGTGAAGAGGAGGACAAGCCCGAAGATCTCGTGCAGCGTCCCCCCGTTGTCACCGTCATGGGTCACGTGGACCACGGTAAGACCTCGTTGCTGGACTACATCCGCAACTCTAACGTCATTGCCGGTGAGGCCGGCGGTATCACCCAGCACATCGGTGCCTATAACGTGAAACTGCCCAACGGCCGCCGTATCACCTTCCTGGATACCCCTGGTCACGAGGCGTTTACCGCTATGCGTGCCCGTGGTGCCAAGGTGACCGACATCGTTATCGTGATTGTCGCTGCCGACGACAGCGTCATGCCGCAGACCATCGAGGCCCTCAACCACGCCTCGGCTGCCGGCGTGCCCATCATCTTCGCCATCAACAAGATTGACAAGCCGGGTGCCAACCCCGAGAAGATCAAGGAGGAGCTTGCCAACCTCAACTACCTCGTCGAGGACTGGGGCGGCAAGTACCAGAGCCAGGATATCTCGGCCAAGAAGGGCATCGGCGTGGAAGAGCTCATGGAGAAGGTGCTGCTCGAGGCCGACATGCTCGACCTCAAGGCCAACCCCAACCGCAAGGCTACGGGTTCCATCATCGAGTCGTCGCTCGACAAGGGACGAGGCTATATCGCCACGGTGCTCGTCGATAACGGCACGTTGCGCGTGGGCGACATCGTCCTTGCCGGTACCCACTTCGGTAAGGTGAAGGCGATGTTCAACGAGCGTAATGCCCGCATCACCGAGAGCGGTCCCTCGACCCCGGCGCTGATTCTTGGACTTGACGGTGCCCCGACGGCAGGTGACAAGTTCAATGTCATGGATACCGACCAGGAGGCCCGCCAGATCGCAAACAAGCGCGAGCAGCTGCAGCGTGAGCTTAGCCGCCGCACCCAGCACCGTGTGAGCCTTGAGGATATCGGCCGCCGCCGTGCCCTGGGTGAGTTCCACGAGCTCAATATCATCGTCAAGGGTGATGTGGACGGCTCCATCGAGGCCTTGAGCGACTCGCTCATCAAGCTCTCGACCCCCGAGGTTCAGGTTAACGTCATCCACAAGGCCGTGGGTGCTATCACCGAGAGCGATGTTACCCTGGCAGCAGCCAGCGACGCCTACATCGTGGGCTTCCAGGTGCGTCCGTCGGCTTCGGCCAAGCGAGCCGCCGAGCAGGAGGGTGTTGACATCCGTCTCTACTCCATCATCTATGACGCCATCGAGGAGGTCAAGAGCGCTATGGAGGGTATGCTCCAGCCCGACATCAAGGAAGAAGTTACCGGCAGCGCCGAGGTGCGCCAGGTTTACCACATCAGCAAGGTGGGTACCATCGCCGGAGCCATGGTTGTCGAGGGCAAGATCAAGCGCGGCAGCAAGGTGCGCCTGATTCGCGACGGTATCGTTATCCACACGGGCGAGCTCGCATCGCTCAAGCGCTTCAAGGACGACGTGAAGGAGGTTACCAGCGGTTATGACTGCGGTTTGAGCCTCAAGACCTTCAACGACCTGCAGGAGATGGATATCGTCGAGGCATTCGAGGAGATCGAGGTTCACAAGACCTTGTAATCAACCCGATGGAATATTACCTCAATATAGGTAGCAATATGGGCGACCGGCGCGATAATCTCTATCGCGCCGTCGTTGCTCTTGTGGCTGGCAATGACCGATGTGCCGTCTCGTCGATTGTCGAGAGCGAGCCGTGGGGATTTGACAGCACAAACCGTTTCATGAATCTGGGCATGGTCCTGAGCAGCGACATGGAGCCCCAGGAAATGCTCGAGCACATCCACGACATCGAGCGCGGCCTGGGCAGCGCATCCCACCGCGACGAGAGGGGGGGATATGTTGACCGGCTGGTGGATATCGACATCGTCGCGATAGACGACCTGGTGATTGACACCCCGACGCTGCAGGTTCCGCATCCCCATCTGCCGAAGCGCGACTTCTTCCTGCGGCCCATGATGGAGCTGGCACCTGACTGGCGCCATCCCGTCACAGGCCTCACGGCGGCCCAGATGCTGGAACAGTTGTCAGGGGAACAGCCCCTATAAGGCGACCCCCTTGACGGTTATGGGTATTGGGGTCGCCTCCGGCGACAATATGGATGCATTGTGGCACCGGGGGTGCCTGCCACTTCACTCGCTTCGCTCGTTTCATTAGCAGGTACCCCCGGTTACTCAGATGACACCCTCCGGGTGTTTCGCTCGCAAAACAAATGTCCCTGCCTGATTCGCCACTTGAACAATGTTTACAGGGCACCCTAATGACTTTTATTGGTGTCAATGAGTTAACCATCCGGCACCTGTAGAGGCGTTGAATATCAATACCTTATATTTGTGGGGCTTGTGGTGATGTAGTTGAATTACTTGCCGTAGCCGTTGGCTTTGCGGTAGTTGTTTGGCGAGAGTCCCAAATGCTTTTTCACGTATTTACCGAAGAACGAGAGGTTGTCGAAGCGCATCTCGGTCGCCACTTCCTTGATACTCAGGTCGCTGTAGAGCAGTAGCTGCTTGATGCGGCTGATGACTGATGTGGCGATGAGTTCGCTGGCGGTGTAGTCGCTGTGCTTGCGGCAGACGCTGGTCAGGTACTTGGGAGAGACGCACAACTCGTCGGCATAGGACTTGACGCTGCGGTTGACATTGGAATTCTCGGACAGCAGAAGCATGAAGCGGCGGAAGATGCGGTCTCCCTGGCGCAGCATGTCATCGTCTTTGCCCTGATCGAGTTTCCTGTTGATATTTGCCAGCAGGTCATAGGCGAAGCAGCGGATGATGTCGCGCATGGTCTCGCGGCCGAAGTTCATCTCAGGATGGTCCATCTTGAACACGAGAAGTTCATAGTACTTGACCATCAGGTCCACTTCTTCCTGGCTGAGGGTGATGACCGGATTGGCGATGATGTGCATGATGGATTGCAGCAGTCCCTTGTTGAAGAACCCGAATCCCATGTCGATGCTCATGGCGCAAATCAGGCACGTGAAGTCGTCGCTGTGGCTCACATTGCCGATGACCGTCTTGCGGTCGACAAACAGCGAGTTGTTCTTCTCCAGCTGGTAGGGTACAGTGTTCAGTTCTACAGTAAGGTTGCCCTCGAGAACCATGACATAGGCGATGAAGTTGACCTGGAAGTGTTTCATCAGGCCCGGGATGGATGTGATGTTATCGGCAAAGAAAATTTCGCCATCATTGTACTTGAGGTTGTGATAAACCTCAGGAACATCAGTTAACTCGAGTTGTGTGATAGAATCAGGTTTCATAGTGGGGAGTTATTTTTTCAAGGCGCTAAAATACTGCTTTTATGCTACTCCTGCAAGTTTTTGTGGTAAAAATGCCTTCATGAGTGTTCCGAAAGGTCGATAGGATGATGTGGTATCGTGTTGCTGTCGGTCGCATGAATGGACAAAAGAAAGAGGCAACAAGTTCATTATAAACTTGTTGCCTCTGCATGAGTCGGCTACCCTGACAAATTATCGAACTAAACGGTTCATTGATGACTTCGATAAGGTCGTCAAGTTTTCAAAGTATTGTAAAACACTGAAATATAGCACGTTACATACAGGTAAAAATCAATAAAACCCGCTGTTTTGGGGCCGATGGCGGGCGCGTGAACTGTCTGAGCCCCGTTGCTGAGTCTGCACCGCAGATTTTTTGGGGAGGAAACGTACTGTATTTACTTTCCTTACCTTATAATTATATTTAAAAAAAGAAGAACAATGAGACGACAACGACAACTGAGCGATGAAACTCGTAAGAAAATTTCAGAGGCAATGAAAGGTCGGCCTAAAAGTGACCGACACAAAGCAGCCATTAGTAGAGGTATGCTACATTACTGGGCTCAGATACCTTATCTGAAAGAAAGCACAGAGATAAATAACGAGAATGTAAAACCCTTAAATTATGAGCCAATGGAAGAAACAAGTAATGATTGATGCACTTACAATTTGTGGCGAGACCTCAAATGATGGAATGCTGGCAGAGTTGGTGGAGTTGAAGATTGGTGACTTCATCTGGATTGGTGATTGTCAATTGTTCAGGCAGAAGGGTAGGTACTATGACTATAGTTTTGAGATACTGCTTACGCTACCTAATGAACAAAGATACAAGTTTGGTGTTCTCAATTTTGGATTCAGAAATACTGATGAGGAGTCCAACGTTTGGCCAGATGGTCAGTATAAAGTTTTTATTAAGATTGAGAATCGCCAATTATATACTGATACTTATCTGGACGATTTGCATGATGTCATGTCTTACCTCTCCATTAAGTTTCATAATATAACAACCCTTGACCTCTGCCACGACACATTCTTTAATGTCGGTATGGCGATAAGAAGACGATATCGTAACAAAGAAACTACTGTTATCCTAAATGGGAAAGTATGTAAAGATAGAGATGCAGACCGAGATGAGATACATTCAGATAATTCTGGGAGTCTGAACCGAGATAAGTATAGGACAGTATACATCAAACAGAAAAAAGCAAAGAAAGATAAAACAAAGGGGGTGACGCTCACATGCTACGACAAAGTCAAAGAAATAAAAGATTCACAAAAACAGTACATATTGGATTACTATGATAATCCAAAGGCACTGTTCCGTGTTGAAGTGCATCTCAACAATGAACAGATAAAGCGATTTCTTTCCTCCAACAATATTGGTTATGGATTAAATATTCTGGGGGATAAGGTACGAGAGCAAATGTTCTTCGATTTCCTTAATAGAATGATTCGCTTCAGAAAGAATAAAGAGAATATTGACTGGCAAAGGATTCTTAGATGGAATTCTGGCAAGGATAGTAACAACCCCCCCCGCCAGAAACTTTCAAAGAGACATAAAAAAGTGATAATCAAGTAAATATACCATCAATTAAAAAAACCGTCAAAATAATCTTATTTAAGATACATTTGACGGTTAATTTTTTGTCAATATAATCTAAAAAATTATAGTGATGGTTTGGGCTACGTTACTCCTCCAGTTTTGCTGTGTTCAATATGTCGTTTACGGTTCCGCCGCCATCGGGAGGTCGGTGGCGGTGGCGTCGTTTTGGCCGTAGGGCTTTGCCTTTGGTTGCTGGTTGCGGAGGTTCATGTACATGGCCTTTGCCATCTCCTGCATTACTCGCTGGTAGAACTGCTCGTCCTGGAACAGTTTCCCAAATGCGTCCATCTGTTCGACGTAGCACTGTTGGGCGACCTCCTCGAAAGCCTTCGGAAATATGGCCTCTGCAAACATGTTAGCGTCGCTGTTCTTTGCTTGCTTTTTGAGCGTCTTGCTCTGCTTGGTCATACGGTCAAAGATGGTCTCGACGATGACACGGTCGGCCTCTGTGAATTGGCCAGCGTACATTAGGTTGATTTTGTCGATGATGTTGGCCAGCAGGTCGCGCTTCTCCTCAGGTTTCTTACCCTTACCGCCCTTCTCGGGCTTGAGCGTCTTCTGCTCGGCCGTGGGAGCCAATTCGATGCTGCCTGAAAAGCCTTCTCTGAACTGACTGTTCACCAGCGCCAGTTTACCCGTTAGGTCCACCTTCTCCTTTGGATTCTTGGGTAGGAACTTGTAGAGGAACTCGGCGAACACGTAGGTCTTGAGCAGTTCCTTGTCAAAGGTACGTACAATCTGCGCCATATAGGCGTAGAAGCGGATGAAGTTCTTCACGAGGCGACGCACGGCAAAACGGTTGTCCTCAGTCAGCGTGCCGTAGTTCTCAAGCACGGGGTTATAGATGCTCGCCAGTTTGCCCAAGTCCTTCGCTCCTTGCTTGCTTGCCGAGTAGAGTTTCCAAACCTTTTCCTCATCTTCCAAAGACCAAAGATGATAACCATATAATTCTTGTTGGAATTGATACACGATGTTCACGTCAACGGCCTCGCCCAGGAGCGTATCCTCGTAGAAAGGCTGGAACGAGTCCCTGATTTGGTCGGCGTTATTGACGAAGTCCAGCACGAAGGTATCTACTTTGCCCTTATGGGCACGGTTGAGGCGGGATAGCGTCTGCACGGCCTTCACGCCTCGCAGGCCCTTATCTACGAACATGGTATGCAGCATGGGCTGGTCGAAGCCCGTCTGATACTTGTCGGCGACGATGAGCACGTTATACAGGTCACTGTCGAAGTACAAGGGCAGTTTAGCCTCACTAATATTGAACTCAGGAGTAGAGTTCAATTTGCTCTCGACATAATCTTCACCCTGATAGGTCACGGTACCCGAGAACGCCACAAGTGGCTTCACATCGGTATATCCCTTCTCCTTGCAGTACTCCTTTACAGCGAAGTAATAGCGCACAGCATGGGCTCGTGAGGCTGTTACAATCATCGCCTTGGCCTTGCCTCCCATCTTAGTTAAGGTCACATCACGGAACTTCTCGACCATAATTTCCACCTTCTGCTTAATGACGTGCTCGTGGTTGTCGTGATATTGCTTGATGGCGGTGGTTGCAGGTGGCTCGTCGTACTCGGGATTGTCCTGGACGGACTTGGCGATTTCGTATGCCGTCTCGATGGTCGTGTAGTTGCTGAGCACGTCCATGATGAAGCCCTCGTCTATCGCCTGGCGCATGCTGTAGTGATGGTAAGCATCATAGGTGCCATCGGGACGCTGGATGCCGAATGTCTGCAAGGTCTTGGGCTTGGGTGTGGCGGTGAAGGCGTAGAAGTACAGGTTCTTCTGCTGGCCCTGGCTGAGCAGCGTTTCGGTCAAGAGGTCCATATCGTCCTTCAGTTCCTGTTCGGTCTTCTCTTCCAGTTCCGCCATCTCCTTCAGCGCCTCGTCAGTGTCTGCGAGGGCTGCTTTTAGTTTCTCGGCGCTCTTCCCGCTCTGGCTACTGTGCGCCTCATCAATGATGATGGCAAAGCGCTTACCAGCATGCGAATCCAGTTCCTTGTAGATGATAGGGAAGCGGTGTAGCGTGGTGATGATGATGCGCTTCTTGTCGTTGATGGCATCCTTGAGTTTTGAGGAGTTGTCCTTGTCTGTGATGGTCACAATCTGTCCCTCAAGATGCTCGAATCCCAAGATAGTCTCCTGCAACTGCGAGTTAAGTACTCGGCGGTCTGTGACCACAAACACGCTCTGGAACTTTTCCTTGTCGTCTGCGTCGTGCAGTGATGCTAGGCGATAGGTGAGCCAGGCGATGGAGTTGCTCTTGCCACTGCCCGCGCTGTGCTGAATGAGGAAGTTGGTCCCCGCAGTAGCCTGACGTGTGTCGGCAACCAGTTTCTCCACCACATCGAGTTGATGATAGCGGGGGAAGATGATGAAGGTATTCTTCTTCTTTATCTGCTTACCATTGACTAGCGAAATCTTCTCTTCCGTTACGCGTGAGATGTAGCGTTGCAGCAGTGATAGCAGCATGGGGCGGCACAACACACGCTCCCACAGGTAGGCGGTGGGATAGCCGTCAGGATTGGCGGGGTTGCCACCGTCGCCGATGTTGCCCGCACCATTAGAGCCCTGGTTGAACGGCAGGAAGAAGGTTTCCTCGCCCCGCAGTTGTGTTGTCATCGCCACCTCGTTCAGGTCCACGGCGAAGCATACCAGTACGCGATTGTCAAATTGGAATATCGGCTCCTTAGGGTCGCGGTCATACATGAACTGCCGCCGCGCGTTCTCCACGCTCTGACCAGTGAGTTGGTTCTTCAATTCTAGTGCCACGATGGGGATGCCGTTGAGCGAGAGCACCATGTCGATGGTGTTGTGGTTTTGAGTCGAATATGCGAACTGGCGTGTACAGGTGAGGATGTTACGCTCATACTTCTCTACCAGTTCCACATTGATGTCGCTGGCTGGCTTGAAGTAGCAGAAACGTAGGGCCATACCCTTGTCCTTAATGCCGTTACGCAGGACGTGCAGCAGACCAAAGTTGCTCACATTGTTCTGGAAAACCTTGTATAATTGAGCCTCGCTCTGTGCGCCATACACGTTCTGGTACTTCGTCCACATCTTGGGTTGTGTGGTCTCCAGGAACTGCATGAGCACGGGCATATCGATGGCACGGGCCTTGTCATAGGTTGCCATGTCGCCCTTCACGTACCCGCCTTGCATGAGCAGATACTGCTCAATGTCGGCCTCAAAATTCTTTTCCTTGGTCTCCATTGTTATTTAGTTTACTTGTTTTTTACCAGTTACGTATTCGTAAATGAGGGATTTCTTGTACTCCTTGAGGGAGTCAATTTTCTCTTGCTTGATGGCTATTAATGTGTCAATGTCGGCACATTTGGTGTCGAGTAAATCGGCTATTTTTTGCTGCTCAGAGAGAGGGGGAATAGGCATCCTGAAATTGTTCAATCCTGATAATGACAAAGCAGGTTGAGCATTTTCTTGAACAAAATGATTAAAACCGCCATTGCATTTAGCCGTCATCATTAGATATACAAAAATAGAATTTAAGATTATCTTGTTATCTAATGTTATTTTTAGAGAGTTTCCTGAAACTACGCATGGCTTATCTAATTTTGGCAATTCTCCAGCCATTCCATAATTTGCACCAATTTTTGCTATAATTATATCATAAGCAGTACAACTACTTCTTTCTATTGTTTTAAAGTGCTCTAAAGTGATTGTCTTAAATGGTTTATATATAAACTTTCCAGTTGTGATAAATCCACTTTCTATAACATATACATCGCCATTGTCAACATAATGTGTTGATTTTAAATTCGACCCAAATGGGCCATCAACAAAAGCATTTTTAGCCGTTGACTTAAAATACTTGATAGGCATTAAAGACCAGTGTTGTGGAATGTCGCCAATCCAGTCGATGCCGCTGTCACGCATGGGAACATTGGGATTGAGGCCTTTTGTGACAGCCTCGGTGATGACCGATTGTTTGTAGGCTTTCATTTCTTCTATCATCTTCTCCTGAAGGGCAATCATCTCATCGATGTCACCACATACCGTGTTAAGATAATCCGCTATCTTCTGCTGCTCGGATAATGATGGTGACGTGACAAAGATATTTTTCATCTCTTGCCACCTTGTTGTCCATAAATCAGCAACAATGCCATGCCCCCATTTGTAAAATTCATCAGCAAATTGACTTGTATGAAATAGCCAGTTATAATAAGATGAATTCATGTTCTCTCTTGGACACAAAATTGTATTAATTAATGAAACTGACCCATCATAATTAGAGATACCGCAAGAACCTCTTCTATCTGAACGACTATTGATAGCAAAATCTCCTTTTCTTACAAGTTTTCTATTATCACCATCATTAGTTTTTGCCGCAGTTTCTAATTGTGGAAGTATTCCTTTCATAGTAACTGACAACGGTGCAAAGTCCTTATCACTAACTTTTTCGTTTCTTTGTGTATAAAGACTGTCAATCTTATTTACTTCCCACTCTTTAGGAATTTCGCCAATCCATTCGATTCCGCTATCTTTCATTTCTCTGCTCATCGTCCCATGATTTTAGCCATCAGTGCTGTTTCTTTTTGCTCTAGTTCTTGTAGATGAGCAAAGATTTCCTCGCTGCTACGTGGAGCGACATATTTATAGAACTCCCTTGTAAATGGGATTTCGTAGCCCACTTTGCTTTTCTTGGTGTCAATCCAAGCATCAGGATTATAGGGCAACACATTGCGTGCCATGTAGTCGTCAATGTCTTCCTTGATGGGGATGATTTCGGTGTCGCGCTTGCTGCTGTCGGGCTGCGGTTTGCCTTTCTTAAGGATGGGACTGCCGTTCTCATCGAGCAATGGCGACTCCACCACAACCTTGGTGAACTTGAAGTCGTCGTTGTCCTTGACCTTGGTTTCAACGGCCAATTCGCCATCGGTGAACGTGCCCGTAGTAAACGCCGAGTAGGCATTGGCAATGAGATTGATGCAACGGTCTGTGAACTCGTTGCGTTTGTTGCCAAGTGATTTACGCCGCTTTTCAAAACATTTGCTCGCATCCACAAGCAGCACTTGTCCAGCATGCCCAGGAGCCTTGTCCTTGGTCACAATCCAAATGTAGGTGGCGATGCCAGTATTGTAGAATAGGTCGTTGGGCATCTGCACAATGGCTTCAAGCCAATCATTCTCTAATAGGTAGCCACGGATGTTGCTCTCGCCACTGCCAGCGTCACCTTTGAACAAAGGCGAGCCATTCTGAATGATAGCCATGCGGCCCGTATCCTTGAGTTTAGAAATTCCGTTGAGCATGAACAGTTGCTGCGAGTCGCCTATGGCAGGAAGGCCCGGGGCAAAGCGTCCAGCCTCGCCCAATTTGTGCTCCTGCTCCACAGCCGCCTTCTCGTTTTTCCACTCGATGCCGAAGGGGGGATTACTGATGATGTAGTCGAACTTGAAGCCGCTGAACTTGTCATCGCTCAGGGTGTTGCCCTTCTTCATGTTCTCGTCGTTGCCGCCCTTGATGAGCATATTGGCCTTGGCGATGGCGTAGGTTTGGGCGTTCAGTTCCTGGCCGAACTCGGTGATGCTGGCATCGGGGTCGATTTCGACGAGTTTTTCGGTGAGGCAGTCAAGCATCTGGCTGGTGCCCATCGCCATGTCATAGATGGTCGCCGTCACACCCTCCTCACGCAAGCGGTCACGCTCAGGAGCCACGAGGAGTTCCGCCATCAGGTAGATGATGTCGCGTGCGGTGAAGTGGGCTCCCGCCTGCTCGTCGTAAGACTCGGAGAACTTGCGCACTAGTTCTTCAAAAATGTAGCCCATGTCCACCGCCGTGATGGTGTCGAGGCCCATGTAGGCCTTCTTGCTGCTGAACTCCTGGAGCACGTTAAACAGCACGCCGTTGTCGTCCATCCTCGTAATCTCCTTTTCGAAGTCAAAATTCTCGATGATGTCGATGACATTGGGAGAGAAGTGGTTGAGGTAGGAGCGCAGGTTATCGGCGATGTTCTCGGGGTCACTGAGCAAGGATTCGAGGGTAAAGCGGCTCGTATTATAGAAGTTGAACCCCGCAGCCTTGCGCAGGAAGCCGTCCTTGACCACAATGCCGCGCTGGTCGAGCATGGCATCGGTATCCAGTACCGCCTGCTTTGTGGCGGCGAGGACGTCGTTAAAGCGCTTGATGACGCAAATGGGGAGTATCACATTACCATACTCGTGTGGCTTGTAGAGGCCCACAAGTTTATCGGCGATGGCCCAGATAAGGTTCGCCTTCTCCTGCACGTTGATGGATGTCTGTTTTGCTAATTCTTCAGTTGACATGGTTCTTTCCTTTTTAGACGGCCACAAAGTTAAGGAAGAAAGCCGACAAAAACAAGAACATACTTTTTCGAGTACCTATTTATTGATAAAAGTAAAAGAAGATGAAAAATGAAATTAGACGATTGATTAAAGAGGAAATAGCCCGTGTGAAGCGGTGTGAAGAACTGACCGAGATGGTCTGGGAACGCTGGGGCGGAAAAGAAGATGGAGTACCCTTGTTCACATTATGCACCTATGTTCCAATGTCAACGCAAAAGGAGGTCGGGGACAGGGAGGAAGTGTTTCGCGAGATTGTGTTGGACATCAAGGACGGCTTCGAGGACGATGAAGACTATATGCAGTCATATCGTGCAGTGCTGCTCACGCTGGCAAAGCAAATACTCGAGACATGGGGTGAAACAGCGCAAGAACTGACGGTGATACCCATACCAGCATCGAGCCGTGAACGGACATCCCAGAGGTGGAAAAACCTGCTTGAGGACCTGACCACCATTACCAGTATGGAAAACGGTTACGGGGCGCTGATGCCGACGGAAGATAGGATACCACGTCACTGGCGCCACGGAAGAATCCCGCCGAAACCATTCAAGGTTGACAAGTCGCTTGTGGAGGGCCGTATGGTCATCCTGCTGGACGACCTAGTGAACTCGGGGAAAACTATGTCCCAGGCCGCTGAACAGGTCGAAGAAAACGGTGGTCACATCGTCGCGTGCTTCACTATAGGGAGGACCCCAGAGTCCTAGCCTATGGGAAAGCCCCCTCCAGATGCCCCTCCATCCCCCCAGGGGGGTGGGCCCTCTATGTAACCCCTCTCTAAGGAGGGGTTATTTGTTTGATTATTATGCAATTAACTGTTTTGAGAAAAATTTTCCCAAGTAGAAATCAGGGGTGTGAGCGTAGAGTAATGTCAGCGTCAAGGATATCAGCCAGTTCCCAAATGTCTTTAAATCGAAATATCTTATTGTGAACGGTGATGTATCCCTCTACTTCAGCCACATCTTCCTCCGCCGATGCGAGAAGCCGACTCGGAGTCACACCGAGCACTTCGGACGCTTTTTTAATTGTACTTAGCCTTGGATTACCGCCCAGCGCTCTCGACAGTGATGCAGGACTAACCCCCATTTGCTCTGCCACGTCTTTTGACTGAATACCTTTAATCCGACATATCCGTCGGAAGTTCAACTGAATGTTATTTAATGGTTCCATGCAGCAAAGGTATTAAAAATAATGTAGATGGATTTATTTTTTTTAAAAAAATCGGTTTTCGTTTTGCAGAATAATTTACTTATATTACCTTTGCGGCGAAAATAATTAGAAAATAAGTAAATTTATTCTATTAAAAAAATGTGAACGGAATGTTAAGAGTTGTTATCTACGGGCGCGTGTCAACAACCGTGCAGGATTACGAACGTCAGGTGAACGAACTGACCGCTCTTGCTGAAGGCAAGGACTGGAGCGTCGTGCGCGTGTTCACAGAGAAGGCCTCAGGGGCTAAGTCGAACAAGGAACGTCGCGGCTTGAGCGACATGCTTGAGTACATTGACCAGAACGATGTCAGCAAGGTGCTGGTGACAGAGTTATCCCGACTTGGGCGTGACACGCTCCAAGTGCTCCAGGCAGTTCAAGCACTTAACGAGAAGGGCGTGTCGCTTTACATCCAGAACTACGGCATCGAGACATTGAACCCAGACGGGAGTGCGAATGCCATGGGGCAGTTCATGATAACCCTACTAGCCGAGGTTGCGAAAATGGAGCGTCGGCTCATCCGTGAGCGCATGGCATCAGGGTATCGCCAGCACATCCAAAACGGGGGAATCGTCGGGAGAAAAGCAGGCTTCAGGAAGAGTGACGAACAGATGAGGACCCAGTATGTGGAGGTCATTCGGCTTTTGAAGAAGGGCTACTCGTTTGTCAATATCCATAAGATAACAGGAACATCCATCAATACAATTAAGAAATGCCGACAGTATATCTGTTGACCTAATATCGAGTAGATGGCCTAGCGAGGCTGTCGCCGACGGCCTACGAGAACGTAGCCGAGGGGGTATCGGGGGCGTTGCCCGCAAGGGATTTCCCGTTACTTGCCGTCACCCTCCAACGCTTTGCATAAGCCGCCTTGAGCGGAGCCCGACGGGGCAAATATCGTAATGTGATGCTTAGCGATGAAAAACGTCATGCGTATGAGCAGCAATTACACGACATCGGTGTTACTAGTAAGGAGGAGCAACAGAAAGTGCTGGATTTTCTGGTGTCCTTAGTGGTTATTGTTTCCAGCAAAAAGGATTAATAAAATAATGAGTAAAAGAAAGAAAAAAAAGACTAAGGTCGTTGAGTACAGCAAACTTGAGAACAAGGTGGCTGCGCTCTGGACCAGGGTTAGTACAGAGCGCCAGGAAGAGCATAACTGTTCACTGGACACACAGAAGAAAATCTGCAAGGAGTATGCAGAGCGGAACGGTATCCGCATCAAGCGAGAGTATGGTGGGACTCATGAGAGTGCTAAGACTCAAGGAGAGAAATACAAAGCCATGATTGCAGCCGTAGCGGCGGACCCCGAAATCAATGTTATACTGGTGTATTCCTTCGACCGTTTCAGTAGAGCAGGAGAGGAGGCAATCATGACCAAGGCGTACCTCAAGGCTAAGGGCGTGTACGTCATCAGTGCCACCCAACAGACTGACCCTGATTCTGCCGCAGGGACGTTTATGGAGAATATCCTCTTTCTCTTCAATCAGTTTGAAAACAGTCTTCGTCGTGACAAGGCTGTCACTGGCATGACTGAATGCCTGCGGCGTGGCGAATGGTACGGGACGCCTCCACTGGGCTATGACCATAGGAAAGAGGGAAAACATCATATCCACACTATAAACGCTAAGGGTGTAATACTACGTAATGCTTTTATCTGGAAGGCTGAGGAAAACTGTAGTGATGTGGAGATTGTCCGCAAGTTGCGAGCCCTAGGCCTAGAGATAAACAGGAAGCATCTTAACATGGTGCTGCACAACCCGTTCTACTGTGGACTGATTTCTCATAACCTGCTCGGTGATGAGGTCATCGAGGGCAAACAGGAGAAGATGATAGACCGTGCGACGTTCGACAAGATTCAGAGAATAACCCGTGCTGGATATGACCAGGAGAAGGAAAATGAGGCTTATCCGCTCAAGCGTCATATTCGATGCTCCGATTGTGGCGGTTATCTGACAGGCTATCTTGTCAAGAAAAAAGGTCTAACATACTACAAGTGCAATAAGATAGGTTGTAAAAAGAATATCAGTACCAATAAGTTGCATCAACTGTATGCTGACCTACTGGATACTTACACTATTCCCGAGCCACTGCGACCTATACTGGCTGGCATCGTTAAGGATGTGTTCAAGACCAGAGGCAATGAGATGGCTGCTAGAAAGGCGGTGCTGAAGAAAAGGAAGACAGAATTGGAGCGGCAAGTGAAAGATGTCAAAGTCCGCCATGGACTCGGTAAGATAGATGATGACGTCTATACCGTCACCATAAGAACTTTGAATAGTGATTTGTCTGATGTCGAACGGGAGTTACTGAATTGCTCTCAGGATTTATCGAACCTAGCCGAGTTCGTTGATGATGTGATTGAAACTTGCTGTAAATTAGGTACTTTGTGGAGGGATGGCGACTTTGATTTCAGGCAAAAATTGCAAATATTGGTCTATCCTGATGGAATCTACTTTGACAAGAAAAATGGGGGATATCGAACCGAAAATGAGAACGAGGTATTCGGTATATTTCGCAGAATATCAAGTGATTATAAAGAAAAAACGACAAGCGAAATTTCCGCTTGTCGCCTTGAGTCGGGGTGAGAGGACTCGAACTTCCGACCTCCACGTCCCGAACGTGGCGCGCTAACCAACTGTGCTACACCCCGAGACTCTTTTAGCGGTGCAAAGATACAGCAAATTTTTGAATTAAAGCAAGTTTTTGTCAAAAATATTTAGTTTTCGTCCAAAAGAACCGTCCCTTTGGACGAAAGGGTTAGTGGGCGTCGAGCCAGTTGGAGGCGGCGCCGTGGCTGGCGGTGAGTCGTACGTTGCCCTGGTAAACGCTTTCCATCTCGTGGATGACGATGCGCTGGACGCGGTCGAGTTCGCTGGGGATGACGTCAAAGTTGAGTTCGTCGTGCACTTGCAGAATCATTGACGAACGGATGCCTTCGTCCTTGAAGCGGCGGTAGATGCGCACCATGGCGAGCTTGATGACATCGGCGGCGGTGCCCTGAATGGGGGCGTTGATGGCATTGCGCTCGTTGAATCCCCTGACCACCGCGTTGCGCGAGTTGATGTCGGGCAGCATGCGACGACGGCCGTAGAGCGTGGTGACATAACCTTTCTCGCGGGCTTGGGCGATGCTGCGGTCGATGTAGTCACGCACCTGTGGGAAGGTGGTGTAATAACCGTCGATGAGCATCTTGGCCTCTTCGCGTGAGATATTCAGCCGCTGTGCGAGTCCGAAGGCGCTGATGCCGTACAGGATGCCGAAGTTGGCCGTCTTGGCCTTGCGGCGCTCGTCGCCGGTGACCTGTTCGAGGGGCTTGTGGTAGATGCGGGCTGCGGTGATGGCGTGGATGTCGTGACCGTGGGCAAAGGCGTCAAGCATTGTCTTGTCGTGGCTCAGGTCGGCGACCAGTCGCAGTTCAATCTGGGAATAATCGGCGCTGAAGAACACGTTGCCGTCGGCAGGGATGAACGCGCGTCGGATTTCCTTTCCGTCATCGGTGCGCACGGGGATGTTCTGCAGGTTGGGATTGGTCGATGACAGGCGCCCGGTGGCGGTGACGGTTTGGTTATAGGTGGTGTGGATGCGGCCGGTATGGGGGTTGATGAGGGCCGGCAACGCATTGACATAGGTTGATAACAATTTGCGTATTCTCCTGAGCTCCAATATCTTGTCGATGAGGGGGTGACGGTCGCGCAGCTTGAGCAGGATGTCCTCGGTGGTGCTGTATTGGCCCGTCTTGGTCTTCTTGGCCTTGGGGTCGATTTTGAGGTAGTCGAACAGCACCTCGCCCACCTGGGCCGGCGAAGCCGTGTTGAAGGGGATTCCTGCCAGTTCATGGCACTCGGTTTCCAGGCGGTTCATCTGGTCGGTTAGTGTGGCCGAGTAGTCCTTGAGGGCCTTGACGTCGATGCGTGCGCCTGCCAGTTCCATGCTGGCGAGCACCTCGATGAGCGGCAGCTCAATCTCGGTCAATAACTTGTCCAGACCCTGCTGCTTAAGGGACTTGTCGAGCACGTCGGGAAGCTGGAAGGTCAGGTCGGCGGCTTCACAGAGCAGTTGGGTGAGTTCGTCGACGGGAAACAGGGACTGTTCCTTGGGCGCTTTGCGTCCCTTGGTTCCCAGCACGGTCTCGGGGTTGATGGCGGTGTACTGCATCAGCTCATAGGCCATCTCGGCAGTGCCGTGACTGCGTTCGGGTTGCAGCAGGTAGTGGGCGACCGCTGTGTCGTAGTAGGGAGCGGTGAACTGAATGCCGTGTTGGTTCAGGGTGACGATGGTGCGCTTGATATCGCTGCTGACGATGCACGCCTTGCCGCCGAAGAGCGGCGCCAGCGCCTGAAGCATGTCCTGCTTGTCGTCGCAATAAACGAGTGTGGCCTCGTGAGCCCGTGCGCACAGGGCCATGCCGATAATCTTCATCTGCATGGCGCTCTCACCCGACCCGAGCAGGGCAACGGCGACCCGGCTGTGTTTCCTCAGTTCACCGGCCAGCCTGGCGGCGTCGGCGGGTGTGGTGATGATATGGTATTTATGGTCAACGTCGTTCAGCGAGCGGATGGCAGGAGCCGCCGTCGATGCGGGCGCCTGTTCGGGCTCGTCGAGGTCGAACAGCGACAATTGCTTGCCGGGCTGGGCGAGCTGGGTTGATTGGGCAGATTGGACGGATTGGACGGATTGGACGGATTGGACGGATTGGGCCGATTGGGAGGGTTGGGTGGCAACCGTTTTGTCAAGGCCCGCGTTGGCCTCGCCGCCCACGATGAGGCGTTGGGTGAGGGTGCGGAACTCCAGTTCGCCGAACACGCGCTGCAGGGCTTCCATATCGACGGGTTCACGCTGCAGGGCGTCGGCATCGAGGGTGACGGGCACATCGGTGATGATGGTCGCGAGCCACTTCGACAGGCGTATTTGCTCGGCGTTCTCCTCGACACGTTGTTTCTGTGCCCCCTTGAGTTCGTCGGTGTGTTCCAGCAGGTTTTCGATCGATCCGTATTGCTGGATGAGTTTCTCGGCGGTTTTGGGTCCTACTCCCGGACATCCGGGGATGTTGTCGGCCGTGTCGCCCATCAGTCCCAGGATGTCGATGAGCTGGGTGGGAGATTGGATGCCGTACTTGTCATTGACCTCCTCGACGCCCAGGATTTCGTTCTTTCCAGGGTTGAAAACCTTGATGTTAGGTGTCACAAGCTGGCCGAAATCCTTGTCTCCCGTGACCATATAGGTAAAGAATCCCTGCTGCTCGGCCTGGTGGGAGAGGGTGCCGATGACGTCGTCGGCCTCATAGCCCTCGACTTCAAAGATGGGTATGCGGTAGGCCTTGAGGATGCGCTTGATGTAGGGCACCGCCACGAGGATGCCCTCGGGCGTCTTCTCGCGGTTGGCCTTATAGGGCTCGTAGCTCTTGTGCCTGAAGGTGTTACCTCCTGGCGGGTCAAAGCAGACGGCGATGTGTGACGGTCGTTCCCGCTTGAGCAGATCCTGCAGGGTATTGACAAAGCCGAATACCGCCGACGTGTCGATGCCGGTGGATGTGATGCGCGGGCTGCGAATCATGGCGTAGAAAGCCCTGAAGATGAGCGCATAGGCGTCAAGCAGCAAAAGTTTCTTGGTGGGTTCCATAATCGGTCAATAAACGTTTAAGGCCATAAAGTTAGTCATTTTTTTCTGATTTTGGGACGTTTTGGCCTTCAGGTTTGAGTGATGAGGTACTTTTATACCGTTTTGTATTCAAAAAACATTTTTTGCTCTCAAATTTGGTGACTCTCCCAGGAATTATTGCTAACTTTGCAGTCTGATGGCAGTATCGCTAGAACATATTCATTCACAATTGCGGCCGCAGCTCGATGAGCTCAACCGCATTATCACCACGACGTTGACCAGCGGCAGCGAGTTGACGAACAATATCGTGTCCAATTATCTCAAGTGCAAGGGCAAGATGCTCAGGCCCATCGTGACGCTGTTGAGTGCCAAATTCTTTGGCGGCATCAACGAGAAGGCCCTGCAAGGAGCTGCCGCGATCGAGATGTTGCACAACGCGTCGCTCATCCATGACGATGTCATCGACGAGGCCCAGGAGCGTCGCGGCCTGCCCACCATCAACAGCGTGTGGAGCAACCATGTGGCGGTGCTCGTTGGCGACTTCTTTGTCACCGGGGCGCTGCGCTGCGGTGTTGCCACTGGCGACGGTCGCATCCTGAGCGCGCTGGCCGACATGGGCCGTGACCTGTCCCTCGGCGAGATTGATCAGGTGGACATCGCCCGCAACCACAACATTGACGAGGCCACCTACATGGAAATCATCCGTGCCAAGACGGCTTCACTGTTTGAGTGCTGCGCCGCCGTCGGCGGATATGCCAACAACGCGCCTCAGACGGCCATCGACGAGTTGCGCCGCTATACGCGTCTGCTGGGCATCTGTTTCCAGATCAAGGACGACACGTTTGACTACTACAACGACCCCATCATCGGCAAGCCCACGGGAAATGACTTGCGTGAGGGCAAGGTGACACTGCCCCTGATTTACGCCTTGAATCGTACCGACCTGCCCGAGCATGACGAGATGCTCGCGCTCGTCAACAAGGAGTCCCCCACGAGCGAGGACATCGACCGCCTGATCGAGTTTGCCAAGCGTGCCGGAGGTATCGATTATGCCTACGAGACGATGAAGCGCCTGCGCGACGAGGCCAACGACGTGCTCATGCCCTATTCGCCCGATGAGACTGTGGACCAGTTCAGGGAAATCTTTGATTATGTGATCGAGAGGAAGTTATAGTAACTATAGTGTTTATAGTAACTATAGTGACTATAGTGATTTCAAGACTGCCATGTTGCAACCTTATTTGATAGCGGGACGCGTCGAGGCTGGCTGTGACGAGGCTGGCCGTGGATGCCTTGCCGGGCCCGTGACGGCAGCGGCGGTTATCCTGCCCCCCGACTTCCACAACGGCCTGATTAACGACAGCAAACAGTTGACCGAGCGCCAGCGCGAGCAGCTGCGGCCCGTCATCGAGCGCGAGGCTGTGGCCTGGGCCGTGGCGATGGTCTCACCCCAGGAGATTGACCGCATCAATATCCTGCGGGCGTCGATTGCCGCGATGCACCGCGCCCTCGACCAACTGGCCGTTCGTCCTGAGGGCATTCTCGTTGACGGCAACCGCTTTTTTCCTTATCACGACATTCCACACACTACCATTATCAAGGGCGACGGCAAGATGCTGAGCATCGCCGCGGCATCGATCTTGGCCAAGACTCACCGTGACGAGTTCATGCGTCGGCTTGACGAGGAGTATCCCCAGTATGGCTGGGCACGCAACAAGGGGTATCCCACGCCCGACCATCGCGCCTGCATCGCCCGTTACGGCATCACGCCGCATCATCGCCGCACATTCCAATTGTTACCGCAGCCGACCCTGTTTGACGACCTCACCGAATGAGGTGAAACGGGGGGGGCTTTGTCGGGCGGGGTCGGACGGGGTCGGACGGTGTCGGACGGTGTCGGACGGGGTCGGACATTGTCGGACTTTTTTCCTTTTTCTTGTTATTTGGGAGTGGGTTGTTGCCAAAAAAAATGGGGGCAGGTGCCCTTGCGGGTCCTGTCCCCATAATGGGATGAAAAATTATCTGTTTTCTAATTTCTCACTTTCTGGAATTAGCTGTTCTGAACCTTGGTGATCAGCAGGGTAACGTCGGTAACGTTGATAATACCGTCGCCGTTCATGTCGGCATTGGCAGTGTTGATGGTGCTGTAGTTGTCGTTCAGAACGGCATTGATCAGCATGGTAACATCGGTGATGTTAACTACATCGTCGTTGTTCACGTCGCCAATGTTGATCACGGGCTCGTCACCCTTCACCTTGAAGATGTAAGCGGGAGTCTGGATTGAGCTATCCTCGTTGTAGCAGTTGAACAGAGGAGAGGGAACGTCACTCTGCATATTGATGTTGAAACGCAGGTAGTTGCGCTGGGTTGCACCAACGAAGACGATGGTAGCGGCAGCACTGTCGGGATCGATCGTGATAGCAGCGATGGAGAGGCTGTCGATCTCGGCCTGAGCCCTGAGGTAGTTCTTGGGAGTTGCCAGATTTGCGCCGGCGGCATAGAGGTAACCCTCGTTAGCCTTCATAGCCCAATTCTCATCCTGAGCCTCGAGCGTGATGACGTTGGCGGCATCGGTGGTGATGGTCAGATCCTCGGCGATGGTTACATTAACAGTACCGAAGTTGTTGGGCTTGGCAGCGCCCATAGCATAGGCATCACCGGCAACGCCAGCGCTCACGAGGATGATCATGTCACCATCGGCGAGTTCGGCAGCATCGGTAACGAGAGCGAAGGTGCGCTCAACGGCGGGCTCAACCTTGGTGTAGGTTGCGGAAACCTCCTCGCTGTTCACGCCACTGATGGTAGCGTAAGCCTTAACAGTAGTGGTCTCCTCTACAGTGAAGGGAGCAGTGTACTCCTGGAAGTCGCCATCATTGAGGGCGTAGTAAACGGTTGCGCCTTCCTCGTTGTTGGTGATCACAACCTCGTAGTTGTCGGTAAAGGTGGTGCTTGCGGGCAGGGTGGGAGCGGCGCAAGTGATGATGGGCTGGCCACCAGCAAGGGTGATGTTGATGGGCAGGAGTTGCAGACCATTGTAGTAGCCTACCATAGCCTCGATGTCATAGGTGTTGCCCTCGAGGTCGGTGGGATAGGTGATGTTGAACTGGTTGTAGATGGCCAGGCCATCGGCGGTGTAGAGGTACTTGGCATCCTCGCCAGCTACCAGGCTCACACCCTTGAGGAGGATGCGCTGGTGCATCTTGGAAGCGTCGATCTCGGCCTCGGTGTACTCGGTGGCAGTCATCTCAACAAGGGCATCCTCGGTAACACCCACGTTGTTGGGGAACTGGAACTCGCTCATACCGTGGAACAGGGTGAACTGTGCATCCCACTCCTCGGCCAGGGTAGCGCCTTCAACAACGGCATCGGAAACCTGGTTGCCAAAGATCAAACCGTAACCGGTCTCGTCCTGGATCCAGATGCGGCCGCCATTGCGATAGGTCACAACGGGGTTGCCGTAGAAAATGAAGTAGGTAGCACTATCCAGAGCATTAGCCTGTGCGACGGTGCTCACCTCTTCCATACGGTAGTAGTTGGCGTGAACCTCGTTGCTCTCGGCTTCACCCTTAACGGCCTTGGCATAGATGGTGCTGGTCGCGTAGATGGGGAAGGCAGCGGTGTAAGCCTGATAATCACCATCGTTGATGCGATAGAGGATGCTGGCATTCTCGTCAGCGCAGGTCAGCGTGATGGTCTGGCTACCGATGAACTTGGTGTTGTTCTCGGGATCAAACACGGGAGCGTCAATGTGCTCAGAGCCGCCGTCATCGATGGTAAAGACGATCTTAGTGCAGCGAATCTGCTTGGTGGTTGTGAATTGAACAGTGGTAGCCTCACCGGTCCAAGTGCCTTTAGAGCCATCAGTGGTGTAGGTGCCCACGGTGTAGGTGCTGTTGCCAGGACCATAGTTGTTGGTACCGGTAGCGGTGCAAGTGATCTCAATCTTGGTGATGTTACCAACGGTTGAGGTGATGGTTGCTGTCGAGCCGGCATAGAAGCGATAGTTGTCGGTTCTGCCAAACGCAGCATCGTCACAGGCGACGGTAATGCCACCGCTCGTCATCTCATCAGGTGTGGTGTTGCCACTGGTCGTACCTGCGGGATCACCAGGAGTGAAGGTTACAGTGGTCTCGGCCCAAGCCGACATGGTCAGCAGGGCTAACGTGAGGAGAGAAAATAATTTCTTCATAAAAACGTTGAAATGAATGAGTTAATGAAATATGTTAATAAACAAAAAAATGTTCATTTTGAGCGCTTTATGTTAGCGAGGTCCGTTTCACGCCGCAAAGGTAGTGACATTTGGCGAAATGTGCAACAGTTTGGCTTGTTTTCTTGTTTCTTAAAAAAATAGGGGAGGCTACTCGCTGATGCGGGTAGCCTCTCTGGTGGTTTCCGGTCGCTAGCGGTTAGCGCCGTTCAGGTGGTTAACGGATGACCTTGGTGGTGCGGGTCGAGCCGTCGCTGTAGCGGGTGATGACGATGTTCACGCCGTCGAAGGGCACGTCGCTCTTGACGCCCTGGGCGTTGTAATAGGTCTTGCTCACCTCGTTGGCAGCGTTGATCTCGGCGATGCTGGTGGGAATCTCATCCCAGCCGATGGTCTTCTCAACAACATAGTACAGCGGGCCTTCCTCGCCGGCACGCAGGAACGTCTCGCCGGTGGTCTTGTAGTAGAAGCGCACGAGGAACTTGGTCTGGCTGTTGACCAATGCACCGTAGCCCAGCAGGTCGAACTCGTCACCAATCATGATTGAGGGTTCGTTGGTCACCTCCTCGATGATGAGTTCCTTGGCGTTGCGCGGAGCGCTGGGATCGTTGACGGGCATGTTGGTCGCGGGATTGATGACATAGCCGCGCACGCCGTCACAGAGCCTCCAGACGCGGTACATGAAGGGCTCATAGACCACGTTGGCGCCCACGGGCACGATACCGTTGACGGTGATGGTGGGGTTGAAGATAGCGCACAGGTTGTTGTTCTCGTCCCTCCACTCACCGAACTGTGTGGTACTGCGGGTACCGGTCACATAGGCGTTGATGTCGCCGACGCCGGTCTTGAGGATGGCGCTACCATAGCTGTTCTCGCCGTCATGGTTGACGCGCTGGGTACCGAAGGTCCAGATGACGGGAACATAGGTGGCGAAGTCGCCAGGTTCACCATAGAGCACGTCGGTGTCGAACAGGCTGAACGGACCCTCCTCGTAGGGGGTGTCCTTGAGACCCAGGTAGTCGTTCATCTCCATGAATGAGCCGTCGCCAACACGCTGGAGCTTGGAAATGGTGACATCGGGATTGGTGTTGTCACCGCGCTCGATGGTGTAGTAGTAGGTGGCGGGGTTGTTCACGAGGTTCATCTCGAAGTTGGCGTTCTTCACGCCGACAGGGAGCGAGGGCTCGGTGTCGCCCATTACCTCGTCGAGGGTGTAGAAGCCGTCGATGCTGGCATTGGTCTTCTGGACGGGAACCTCGACGGTGTTGGTGCCCTTCTCGCTATCACCGTTGTTGAGCATGAGCACGTAGCCGTAGCGCTGCGGGTGGTCGTTGGAGGCCGTCGAAGCGGTGAACTGGTCAACGAAGGTGATGGGGCTCATAACGAGGGCGCCCATGTTGTTGGTGTGCAGCATTCCGGCAGTGGTGATGGCCACATTGTAGCCGGCCAGCGGATGCTGGTTCTCGTATTCTACCAGGTAGCTGACTGAGTTGTTGCCCTGAGGAGTGAGGGTGAGGTTGGCCACGGGGGTCTTCACATCCTCATTAGTCAGGTCGAAGCGGTAGAGGGTGAAGCTGCCCTCGCCGCCGGCAACGCGTGCGGGAGTGAGCGCGTTGAGCTCATCCTCGTTGGCGATGTTGAGGTAGTTGCGGTAGTAGTTCAGCTCCTCGGCGCTGCGGTAGTCGCTCTCGTAGTGACCGAGCTTGAGCTCCAGGAAGTCGTTGGTGCCGGGGATAACCACGTCGGCGATGTTGCTCCAAGCCTCGAACGCGCTGTTCTGGGTAGCCTCGCCGTGGACGATGTAGCTGATGGTGTAGCTGTGCTCGCCCTGGGGCTCCTGGTAGGTGTAGGTCGTGCTGGTGGTGGTCGTCAGGTACTCGTAGCTCTGGGTGCCATGCTCGTCGGTGGTGACGATGTAGACGGTGTAGGTCTGGGGCACTTCGCCAGCCACCTCGTTGAGCGTCGAGGTCCAGTCGAGGGTCACGTCATAGTATCCCTCGGTAGCACTGATATTGGCATCGGCCTCAAGCTGGATGACATACCTGCCGGTGGTGGGCTGGTAGTTGGGATTGTAGTCGCGCTGCTGATAGGCGTTGCGGTTGTCGGGGATGAAGATGATCATGTCGCTGAGCGACTTCTCCTCGGTACTTGAGTGACCCGACATCGAGAAGTAGTGCTTGAAGCTGATGACCGAAGCACAGTCGTGAACGACGGGATAGGTCTCGCCCTCGTTCATCTTCTGGTAGAAGTCGGTGATCTCGGCATCGGGGTCGGTGGTGGTGGGGCTGTACTCCTCAAACATGTTGTAGAACGGTGCATAGGGCGGCTCGAGGTCGCTGGTGGTGGGGTCAAAGTGGACTGACTTGCCCTTGCCTAGGATGAAGAAGCGGTTGAACGTGCCCGAGATGTTGAACAGCGTTCCGGCATCGTTGCCCGATCCCACGCGCAGCCCGTCGCTGATGAGCTGGATGCTCTCGACATACTTCGAGAAGTAGTCCACCAGGTCGGCCTTGGTCGATGTGTGGAAGGTGGGGTCGTCGGTGTAGTTTTTGAGTTTCACCAGGAACAGGGTGTGTCCGTCCTCATTGGGTGCGGTCACGTCATCGTCGCTGATGTTCCAACCCACCTCGACGTGGCGGGTGAAGAAAAGCAGATAGCTTTCCACGTCATACTGCTCACCATAATAGACGCTGCTGTTGGTAACGGCCGTATACTTGTTGCCGGGGATCTCGGGGTTGCAGTACACCCAGCGCAGCATGTCATACATCTGGTAGGGGTTGGTCACCTCGTCGGTGAGGCTTGCGGTACGGGTCTGGCCCGACGCGTTGGTCCACGTGTAGGTCTTGCTGGCGTACCATGCATAGTCGTGGGTAACGGTAGGAGCCGAGGCGGGAGCCTTGTGGCCCATCATCTTGGGTGCGGGAGTGAGGAATTTCTCACTCGGTGTGATGCTTTGTGCCTGAGCCACTTGGGTGCCCGACAGCATCAACAGGGCTGTTGTCATGAGCCCAAAAAAGTTTTTAGTTTTCATTTTGGTTAAAATTTAAAAAGTTAATAATTAAAAAATGTTGTTGATAGAGTTCCTTTATTACATTATTAATATATACTTGTTATAGCTTTTATGCTTCGGGGGGCTTTTCCCCTCGACATAGTCGCTAGTGGGTGAAATACAGTTATGCAGGCTTGCTCGTTTCCATATATGCTTAAATTATGGGAAAATGAATTCTGCCTTACACTTTTATCTACGCAAAGTAAAGCAATAATTGCGATATGGCAAAACAATTAACGCATTTTTTGAGTGAATCTTTACAATTGTTAAGTTTGGTGATGCCCCGAGGTAACCATTCAGCCGTTTGACCCCACGCTAAGGCGCAAAGCCGCTAAGCTTTTATAAGGCATCGGCAGAACGCGCTGTAGAACGGATATTACGGAAAAAATGGATAATACGGGGCCGTTCTCTTGGGTCCCAAAAACAACAACTGATTAGTCTGAATTTTCTGAGGCCCTACATCCTTTGGCACGCATTGTTGATGTGCTGGAATAAAACAACAAGGGCGCGCCGTCGGCGGCGGGCCCCTGTTTTGCATTTAATTCTACTGTGGTTATGATAAAATTGTTAGTGTAATATAATAATTACTAGTCTTTTTCTTGATAGTTCGGTTTCCAGCCATCGGTGTCGGCACGCATACGGGTGCCGACACCGTCAAGGCTGTGTTACCGAGTCGCGCTCGTTAGCGGCGCATAACCTTCTGGGTAGAGTAGGTGCCGTCGCTGTAGCGGGTCACAACGATGTTGATGCCCTGGAACGGCTGGCTGGACTGCATACCCTGCAGGTTGTAGTAGGTCGTGCTTACTACCTCACCGTGATCGGTCGAGGTGTAAACACCCTTGATGAAGGTGGGGATATCCGGGTCGGGATCGCCCTCGCCCTCAACGCCGTAGAAGCCATTACCTCCACCGTCACGGTTGGCCATCAGGAACATACCGTTCAGATTGTTGTTCTGATTCTGATGCAAGCCTTCACCTGTTGACCTGTAGTAGAAGCGAACGAAGACCGTAAGGTGCCTGGACGTGAGGTTGTCCTGAGCCGCGAAGAGCATGTTCATCTGCTGAGGAGTAACGAAGTGCACATCACCGGTGGTGTCGGTTTCCCATTCCGCAATCTTCGACTTGTGGAAGATGGTCATGTCGGGATGTATACCATCATAGACGATGTTGGTCGTACTGTCGGCAATAAACTCCTCCCAAACGAGGAACGGTTCGTTGGCGGGGATGGTGCCGCGGCCCTCGAAGTGGGTTCCGGGTCGCTGATAGATATCGTCGGGATCGCCATCAACCCACTCAAACCTGCGCAGGAAGGTCGTGTCACTCATTACCCATACACGGAACATGTAGGGCTCATACTTGATGTTGCTGACCTCGGGGTTAGGCAAGAAGCCACGGGCTGTGAGGTCGGTGATCATGTAGATGCTGCAAGGAATGGTGTCGTTACCGACGATCTCTTCCCAGTTGGTGGAGCCGTCCTTACCATCCTGACGCTCGAGCTTGGGCTGGCCCATGAGCTCGACCTTACCCACACTGGTCTTCCATATGGGCGAGCCGTAGCTGTTGTGCAGACCGTCGTTGTCCCAGTTGAGACGCGTGTTGTTGGCATCGTTACCATGGGTCCATACGATGGGCACATAGGCAAAGTAGTCACGGTTATCATAATTGCCGTAGTGCTTGCCTTCGTCACCCTGAAGAGCGCTGGCGGGCAGCACCGTGTTGATGGTGTCAAAGCGGTAAACAGGACCGTATGGGAACGGCTCTTGCCACGTAAAGTAGTGGTCAAACTCTACATATCGAGCACCGTCGTTCTGCAGATAAGACAGCTCAAGGAAGTCCTCATCCATGATGCTGTTGCGGCTGCGGTCGAGGGTATAATAATAGATTGTACCACTCTGCTTCACCGTCATCTCAACGTCGGCATTGATCAGGTTGAGATCCACGACTTGGCGCAGGGTATCGTTGAGGACATCCTGCTCAGTATAGTAACCCAATACCTTAGAGCGCGTAACTTCCACGGGGATGGTGTGGTCGTTGGTGGTGCGAGGCTCGCCAATGAGCTTGGTGCTATCCTCGGTCATGACGTAGGTGTACTCCGTGGGATGGTTGTTGTTGGCCGTCGATACCGAGAAGCGGTCCACAAACATCAAGTCGTCATTCCAGTTGATGACACTGTTGTTGGTATAAGTGCCAGGCAACTGCGTCCAACCGGTCAAGTCAAGTCCGGTAAGAGCAGGAACCAGCACTTGCTGGGTCGTGGTACTCATGCGGTGGTCACCGTCGTTGATCATAGCGGTGACGGTGACGGTGACGTAGTAGTCTTGGTCGGTACGCTCCAGATAGTCGGGGTTGGTAACCTCTTGTCCGTCAACGTACATGTGCAGCTCGCCTTCACCGGTACCGGTTACCTGGACAGTCACGTCAAGTACTTGGCTGTTGATGGATGGAGCGGGAGTGGGAGTGAGCGTAGATGCCTGTACCGTATAGGTTGCGGTTGCGGGATCACTTTCGAGTTTACCAGGCTCCTGAGCCGTTGCGCTGGCGGTGACAGTAACGTCAGTCTCGCCGCGGCCGATATTGATGGTCACGCTGCCTACGCCGGTTGCCGTCTGGCCACCAACGGTGAGGGTTACCGTGGCCGTGGGATCGGTAGCAGTAGCGGTAACATGGCCGTACTGAGCATCCTGAGTATAAGAAATCGTGGGAGCAGGAGTCTTCTCCATGGTGCTCTTGAAGATCAGCTGAACTGCAAGGTCACCGGGACGGTCGGTGTTGTCCGAACCTGAAACGCCATCACCCCACCAAGTGCGAGTATAGGAACCACTGGAGGATGTCCTAGCATACATTAATGAGTAATGGGTGTGTCCAGTGCTATTGCTGTTGACAGCCATAGGTGCAAAGCTTGAACTGTTTTGCTGATAGAAGGTGTAGCCGATAAAGATATAGTCATCACCATCAGGTACGGTAAACTCAACAGGTTGCTCGAGGAAGAAGTCATGCCACTCACCGCCTTGCAGACCCAAATAGGTCGGCGTGTTGACGTTGCCGGTGAAGGCAAAGGTAGCCTTGGGCAAGAATGTGCTGGTTGAACCGGATGTGGTAGAATAGCCGTTGCCTACTGAAACCAAGCTGACGTTGGCACTCTGGTCGTCACCCAGGAAGTTGGCATGAGCCCAATCTCCGTTACCCGTGCAAGACATTTGAACCAACAGGTTGCCGCCAGTGTAGGTGAACGGTGTGGCAAAATCAATCTTCCATTCGGTGGCTCCACTATTGGCGACAGGCGTAATTGTTGCCACCGTGGTCAGGCCAGAAGTAATCTTATTGCCGGTAGTGCCAGTGCCGAAGTTGTCGGTGGTGGTATTGGCAAGACGTACAGTCACTGTACTGCCACTGAAGGGGATACCGATTCCGGGCTCCGGATAGAATGTCAGCGAAGTGATCTGAGCGCCATTAGCCATAGACAGCTGTCCTGCGCGGTAGATCATCTGGTTATGGTAGCCATAATCCTGGTTGTATCCGCTAACGGGGAGACTCTCGCTCTTTGTAGCACCACGACCGATATCAACAGTATTGATGTTGACGGTAATAGTGGTCTGAGGGATGTCCCACGTGTAGGTGTTGGATGAAGTTGATATTGTGGTGGCAGTACCGCCATTTACAGTAATCGAGGATGAAGAATAATCACCGAAGGCAGTAATTCTTAGTTTAATATTGGAATAGTTGGAGAACAGGTTGGATGGAATGGTAATCGTACCGCTAGTGTAGCAGACAGAACTCTGATATGAACTCCAACTGCTTGAACATGACCATCCTGTGGGCAGTGCATAATTGCTAGAATTATATTGCCACTGGCATCCAGGAATTACGGTATTGTTGCTGCCATAAACCAACTCTATTCTAGTGAAGTTTACATCGGAACCACTAGGTTTGATGGTGATATCATTGTAGCCAGTAGTGGTCTCGGTTTGAGTGCTGGTGTTGCCACTCATCAGTTGACCGAGGCTCCAAGTGTATCCTTCAGAACTATATACAGAACTCTCGTCAACGGGATAGACTATAAAGTTGCTCACGTTAACCGACTGAGAACCAGCCAGAGCAAAACGGAAGCCGATAATTGAATCACCGAGATGCTCTTCAAATTCGCTGCGGTCCAGCATTACGACTGTCGTAATATCTTGGGCGGCGTTATAATATCCGGCATAGCTGATACCAGTGGCATCGAAGTCATCGGTAGTGTAAGGGCCAAAGAGGTATTCGCCCGAACCCAAAGATGGCATACGGAACTGACCGTTGGGTGAGTACAAATAAGCTGTGCCTGTTGGCGTGAAATCGGGAATTCCATTCTTACCAGGCAGTTTCTGCGCGTTAAGCGACATCGAGAGCAGCGTCATGGCTGCCAAAATCATATATATCTTTTTCATCGCTTATATCGTTTTTATTCGTTAGGCATTTTCTGATAACCGTTAGGTATCGCAATATCATTGACATTTGTGGTGTCTTGGGTAGCATCATAGTAGCGGATGCGGTAGTATACCTTATTGCCAATACCGCGAACCTCGAGCTTGGCAATGCCAGTATTGTCACGCCACAGGGTGTAGCTGGCCGTTTGGTTGGGCCACTCTTGCTTAAGCTGACCCAAGGTCATACCAGTTCCTGGTGACAGGTTGGTGGGATACAGGTAGTTGCGGTAGTAGTTCCTCTCCTGCTGGATGATGAAGTCGCTCTCGTAGCGCTCGCGGTAGAGAATCATAAAGTCGAACAGACCGGGAATCTGAACATCATCGGGGTTACTGTAGGTGAAGAAGTAGTCGTTGCCGATGACATCAGGATGCTCGGGGTCATAGATGGGGAAGCCCAAGACCACGTATCTGATCTGTTGGCTGGCCTGAGTCTGCTGCACGTCGTAGGTATAAACCAGTTCATTGGGATTATAGAGAGTGTCCAGCGGAGTGTAAGTCTCATTGCCCAAGCTGTCGGTTGTTACCGTGTAAATGACATAGGTCTGAGGCACCGTGTTGTTGACCATATCGTTCAGCGTCGAGGTCCATGCGAGTGTCACGGTGTAGGTGCTGTCCTGAGCGTAAGTATCACTAGGCTCGGTCTCGGCAGTCAGGAAAATTCTGTACAGACCCACCTGGGGCTGATGGCCCTCCTCGTAATTACGGTCGTCTTGAATAGACCTCAAGTCGGGGATGTAGAATACCATCGGTGATACAGATTTGTAAACCGTGGTATCTTTACCGTACATCGCATAGTAGTGCGACAATGAGAGTACAGATTGGCAGTCGTGCTTAACGGGATAGTAATCACCGTTGGTCCACATGTTCTGATAGAGGTCAGTTGTCGCCTCAGAGGCAGTAGTGGCAGTGGGGCTGAATTCCTCATACAAACGATAGAACGGTCCGTCGCAGCCAAAGATATATTTTGAGCACACGGTGGCCGTCTTTCCCTTGCCGATGAGGTAGAAGCGGTTCAATGCACCCTGGTAAGCGAAAACGGTACCCGAAGTCTCGGAACCCTCACCCACGCGGAGACCGTCGGTCAGCAACTCGGCCGAAGCATAGTATTCGTCAAAGACGTCGATGAGTTCCTGGGCGGTTGATGGATAAGCGCGCTTTTCATATTCAGCCCGATAGGCAGCATAATCCGTCTGGGCATCATATTCCGGAAAATCTTTCAACTTGAGCAGGAAAATGGTATAGCCGTTAAGATTGGGTGCAGAAATGGTTCCGTAATCATGAGCCATATAGTAAGTCTCTGTTACCCTGGTGTTTTTGGCCGTGAAACCATTTAAAAGATTTATATTATTTCCATCTGCCGTTTCATTATAGACTTGATAGTCGCAGGTGTTGGTGTTTGACGTACTCATGGCACTGATCGTGACCTTGTAACCTTCGGCGGGCAGCAAGCTAGCGGGAACGGTGATGACACCACCATTAGGGAAGTACCAGCAAGAGCTACCATCGTATGTGGTGCGAGTACGTGTTCCAGTATAACTCCAACCACTGTAGATATAATTGGAACTTGCCGACCAATGCATCAACTCAGTGCCATCTAAATAGTCAATATTGATGCTGAAGAGCCGTCCATAGGTGTTATCGATATAGACAATAAGATCAACCTTTGTACGCGTACCGATTTCCCAGCCACGGCCCTCACCATAATAAACTGTAGCGCCCTGAATCACATCATTATAACGGATGCCAGGGATGTTCTGGTTCATGTAGGTGCTGCGGAACAGCCAGTACATCTGATTGGGGTCAGTTACTGTGTCGGTCAGTGAAGCGGTGTGCGACGGGTAGTTGGTCGTGGGACCCTCATACCAAGTATAGCTGATAGCACCATACTGGGCCTTGGTATAAACCGTGTTGGCATACACATCGTTGTTAGCTCTGTTGGGAGCTTTCCTCACGCCATCACCCTTCATCAGAGATTGGGGGATGCGCATTGCACGTTCCTGCACAGGGGCAGAAACCCATTCAGCTGCCGGCGACGAGTTGTTTTGCCTCTGTGCCGAAGCATCATTGGTCCAGCCTACTGCTAGGAGCAGACTGAACGCCAAAAGTGTTAGTTTCTTTCTCATATTATCCACTAAATTTTAATTAATTAAAATATTGAATTTCATTAAGCTTAAGCGAATTAGACCCTATCATATCCTTGTCGGGGAAACCCTGTGGCACATCAATCATTCTCATGTCGCTCAATTTCCAGCGCTGTCGTGATGGCTTGTTTTGAAAAGCTTTGTGTTGTAGTATTTCCTCATCATTTAAAATATGATAACTTCCTCTTCAGCCTGCAAAATTAATACCAAATTTTAGAATCTGCAAGAAAAAACCCGATGAACAGGTAAAAAATATGAATGTTTTAATGTCTGTCCACGGCTTTTAGTCGCTAGCTGTTAGCTGTTAGCGGGCATTCATGCATCTATTAATGTGATTTTCAAGAATTTGACTAGTTGCGTAAATTATTATAATAAATTATTCATGAAATTAGCATAATTGGCTACATTTTGGGTTCGCGTTGGCCCGGCTGAGTGTTAGGTTGTCGCAAAACTAAAGTTTTTGAGAAAATAATGCGCTACGGGCGAGAAATTTGGCAAATAAATTAATAATTCCCCGTTGGTGGAGTTGTGAATAAATTAAGGATCCGTGAAAAAAAATTTAAATGCCGTTTGACCCCACGCTAAGGCGCTAAGGCGCTAAGTAAAGTTCGCCAATAAAGCGGAGAAATGATGGTAATTACACTTGTGGGATTTTTCTGGTTATTGTGACAGCGGCGAGGGCGGTGCATCACTGTTCTGTATTTTATGTGTTTTTTTGATAATATTTTTGGTCTTGAGCAGGGAGAAAAATGACGGCGAATTAGGGCCAATTGGTCGGATTGGGCTAATTGGACTAATTGGTCGAATTGGTCGAATTGGACTAATTGGTCGAATTGGGCTAATGGGACTAATAGGACTAATTGGTCGAATAGGAGTAATAGGAGTAATAGGACTAATTGGTCGGATTAGTCCTATTTGGTTGATTGTTGGGGGGTGGTGGTTATTGGTTTTTGGTTTTCTGGGTGAGGATGTCGATGGCGGTGTCGAGGATGGCGTCGCGGGTGCGGTCGTTCTCGTCCATGTCAACGCGCACGTCGGGTGCTACGCCGAACTCGGTGAGTCGGCCCTGGGCGTCCATGATGGGGCACGACGAGAAGCGCACGCGCCAGCCGTTGGGCAGCTCGCTGGTGAAGGGTAGGCCACAGCCGCCGCCTGTGGTGTCGCCCACGATGGTGACCTGGTCGAGCCCCTTCATGATGGAGACGAAGTTGTTGGTGGCGCTGAAGGAGCCGCGGCTTGCCAGCACGACGACGGGCTTGAGGTAATGGATGTGGTTTTTGGCTGGCTCGAAGTAGTAGGGGTAGGGCTCGCTCAGGTCGTTGTGGCCCTTGCCTGTCTTGTGGCAGATGTAGCCCGCAAGGGTTTTCCCCTCGATGAAACGGGAGACGAGTTTCTCGACGTTGGTGAGCATGCCGCCGCCGTTGTCGCGCACGTCGATGATGAGGCCGTCGGCGGTGGATAAGTAGCTGAGTATCAGGTCCAGGTTGCCCTCGCCGATTTCGCTTGAGAAGGAGCCGTAGTACATGTATCCGAAGTTGTCGGGCAGGATCTGGTACTTGATGCCCGAGGACCTCATGTAGTCGAAGTTGAGGTAGTGCTGGTCGATGATGCGCTCGTCGTAGTTCACGGGCCACTGTTCCCACACCCAGTATCGGGAAACGTCATGGGTGGCGATGAGGTTGGTGTGGCCGTCGCGCAGTTCCTTGAGCATGGTGCCGCAGATGTCAAACAACTCCCTGTCGGTCATCTCGTTAGACACGCGGGCGCGGTAGCGGCTGTGCACCTCGTTCCAGTCCACCTGCTTGTAGTCAAAGAAGCTGTAGTGCTCGTCCATGATGGTCCACAACGCCTCGAAGTTACCCACCTGGTCATGCTCAAACTCGTCCTTCTCGGCACACCCCACCAAGACCAGTAAAACTACAAAGTATAATAATATTCTTTTCATCGTCTTTAGATAAAACTACGAATTCCGCGAATTAAACAAATTTTTGGCATCCGCGCTCTTATTATTTCAAATTTCACTAATGGCATCCGCATACTTCATGAATGATTAGTTGTTGCTGCACTGTTGTGGATATTGCAAAAACGTTCAGTTTTTAAACTTGTTTCGCCAAAGTTTGCGAGAATTCCCAACTCATAGCCAGTGGCTTTCAGATAATTAATTATTTGGGCTTTCTCAATATCTGATAATTTGTTGATCGCTTTCAGCTCCACAATAATCTTATCATAACAAACAAAATCGGCGATATAATCTTGCTGAAGAGGAATACCTTTATAAAAAACCTTCAGGCTGGCTTCTCTCTTATAGGGAATTCCCTTAGCTATGAATTCGCGCTCCAGCGCTTCTTGGTAAACTTTCTCCAAAAAGCCGCATCCCAGTTCACGATGAACCGTCATCATGCATCCAATGATATCGTATGATTCTTTAGGATAGATTATCATAAGATATGTAGTTTGTTTAATTCGTAATAATTGAATGCGGATGCCAATTAGTTAAATTCGCGTAATTCGTAGTTTAAGAGCCTTAGTGGCCGATGCCGAGGACTAGGGAGTGGGTGACGTCGTGGACCTTGAGGTGGTTGACGTTCCAGTGCTCAAGGCGGGTGCGGTAGCCGAGGCGCAGGGTGACCTTGCCGAGGTGCAGGTCGGCGCCCAGGTAGTGGGTCATGTCCAGGCGGTTGCCCCACCAGCCCAGGTGGGCGAGATTCTTGTGGTTGCCCAGGTAGATCTCGTAATAGCTCTCGTCATACTCGGGGGCGAAGAAAACGCCTGCTACAGGCAGCTGCACCTGGTAACGCAGGGTGATGGGTTTGCGCCACAGGCGTGTGTGCAAGTCCGCTCCGGCGGCAACGCCGACGTTCCAGTGGGCACGCACGGTGACGGGGTTGTTGCTGTTGACGTCGTTGTAGACGATGCCCGCGCGCAGCTGGGTCATCGGGCCCGCCGTCAGGCTCATCCTGCCGGTGACGGCCCAACGGCGCTGCATGTTGAACGCGAGGTCGCCCATGAGCTTCATCAGGTCGTTGTTCTTGGCCGGGTTCTCGACGTAGTTGTAGTCGGCGCCCACATTGAGCTGCCACTGCCATCGCCCTTGCTTGCAGACCCTTGAGGCCTCATAGGCCAGCCCCAAGTCAATGCCGTCGTAGGTGATGGGCGTGAGGTAACTGTCGTGAATCGAGGCATAGCCAGCGTCGACCATGAACATCGACACGCCCTCAGGTGCCTCGTCGGGGTGGGCACTTGCGGGAAGCGCTATCAACAGCAAGCTGCCAAAAACGACTAATAATATTAATATTCTGCTCTTCATTAATAAACTACGAATTACGCGAATTAAACTAATTTGCATCCGCATACTTTATTATTTCGAATTTCACGAATGGCATCCGCATTGTTTTTATATCACTGTGGTGCTTGCCAATGCGTGAAATCCGTAGTTTTTAGTCGTCAAAGGGGATGCGCTGCTGGCCGGTGAACTGGTCGAGCACCTCGTCCTGGCTGATGCCGTCGGTCGTGATGGGTTCGCCGGGTTCGCTGGTTCGGGTTGTGGGGGGCGCGTCGTCGGGGCTCGGGGTCTCCTCGGGCTGGGGAGCCGGCTCACGCGGCTCGACCTCGGTGATGGAGTCCACCTCCCAGTTGGTGACGCGGCGTCCCTTGGCCTTGAAGGTCTTCACGCCGATAAACTCCTCGGCGTCAATCACAAAGGGCTCTCGTGCCTTGTCGGCACCGCCCATCTTCACCTCGAAGCGCGGGCAGGGTTCGTCGCTCAATAGCAGCAGCCTCGACTCGGGGTTGGTGCCGATGAAGCTCTGCTTCTTGGTGTTGTCCTCGAGCGTGAAACGTTTCACGTAGGGGTGGCCCTGGTCGGCGTCGTCGAGCACGGCGGTCCAGACCTTGTCCTTGACATACTTCTCGATGCGCAGGATGCCCTCGTCATAGTGGTTGGTGGCCTCGGCGCTGGTGGTGTAGAATTCGCCCGTCTGCATGATGACCAGGATGCGGTCCTCGCCGCCGAAGAGTCCCAGCGAACGCCCGTGCTTCTCGTAGTTGATGCGCAGGATGTCGGGGTCGAACCACACCTCGCGGTCGCCGAGGGTGGACTGGCCGGCCTCCTTGAGCGAGATGCGTGTCACCTCGTTCTTGGTCACGATGTTACCGCGTGCCTGCTTGCCCTTGATGGCGAGTTCGGCCAGGTCGACGTCAAACTGCAGGATCTTGAGCCTGAACTTGGGTTTGAGGGTGATGCGCAGCACCTCGGCCTCGCCGTTGGGGTTGGCGGTGAACCAGGTGATCTTGCTGCCCGGTTTGCCCTGGGTGATGTCATATTCCCTGTCGCGTGTGATGCCCGTGACGGCAAAACGCTTCATGTAGGTCGTGCCGCCGCGTCCGTCCTGGTAGAGGACGTTGTAGATGGTGCGGTCGTCGCCCTTCTTGAACACGTTCAGGTACAGGATGTTCTTGCCGACGTAGATCTTGTCGGCCACCTTGGTGACCTTGAACTTGCCGTTCTTGTAGAAGATGATGATGTCGTCGATGTCCGAGCAGTTGCACACAAACTCGTCCTTCTTCAGTCCCGTGCCGATGAAGCCGTCGGCGCGGTTGATGTAGAGCTTCTGGTTGGCCTCGGCGACCTTGCTGGCCACGATGGTGTCAAACTCGCGGATGACGGTGCGGCGCGGGTACTTCGAGCCGTACTTGGTCTTGAGGTTCTTGAACCACTCGATGGTGTGCTCGGTCAGGTGTGCCAGCTTGTAGTCGATGTCCTCGATGCGCTCCTTGAGTCGCGCGATGTTCTCCTCGGCCTTGTCGCTATTGTACTTGATGATACGCTTCATCGGTATCTCGAGCAGGCGCAGCAGGTCGTCCTCGGTAATCTCGCGGTAGAACTGGGGCTTGAAGGGCTTCAAGCGCTTGTCGATGTGCTTGAGGGCGCGTTCCTGGTCCTTGGCGTTCTCAAATTCCTTGTCCTTGTAGATGCGCTCCTCGATGAAGATTTTCTCGAGCGAGACGTTGTGGAGGGCTTCCATCGTCTCACCACGCTGGATTTCAAGCTCCTGGCGCAGGATGTCGCGCGTGCGGTCCACGTTGTAGCGCAGCACGTCGCTCACGGTGAGGAACTGCGGCTTCTGGTCCTTGATGACGCAGCAGTTGGGCCAGATGGAGATTTCGCAGTCGGTGAAGGCATACAGCGCGTCGATGGCGATGTCGCTGCTCGAGCCGGCCTGTAGCGAGACGATGATCTCGGCCGTGGCGCTGGTGTTGTCCTCGACCTTGCGGATCTTGATTTTGCCGCGTTCGCCGGCCTTGAGGATCGACTCGATGACGGTGCCGGTGGTCTTGCCGTAGGGCACGTCCTTGACCAGGAGTGTCTTGTTGTCGAGTTTCTCGATTTTGGCCCTCACGCGGACGTATCCGCCGCGCTCGCCGTCGTTGTAGTGGCTCACGTCGATGTAACCGCCCGTCTGGAAGTCGGGGTAGAGGTGGAACTCCTCGCCGCGCAGGTACTGTATCGCCGCGTCGATGACCTCGTTGAAGTTGTGCGGCAAAATCTTGCACGACAGGCCGACGGCGATACCCTCGGCGCCTTGGGTCAGCAACAGCGGGAACTTGGCGGGCAGCGTCAGCGGCTCGCGCTTGCGGCCGTCATAGGAGAGGCCCCAGTCGGTCACCTTGGGGTTATACACCGCGTCGAGCGCAAATTCGCTCAACCTGGCCTCGATGTAACGGCCGGCGGCCGCACCGTCGCCGGTAAGGATGTTACCCCAGTTACCCTGGGTGTCGATGAGCAGCTCTTTCTGTCCCAGCTGCACCAGCGCGCTGTAGATCGAGGCGTCGCCGTGGGGGTGATACTGCATCGTCAATCCCACGATATTGGCCACCTTGTTGAAGTGACCGTCGTCGGCCTCCTTCATGGCGTGCATGATGCGGCGCTGCACGGGTTTGAAGCCGTCCTCGATGTGGGGGACGGCGCGCTCCAGGATCACATAGGAGGCATAGTCGAGAAACCAGTTCTCGTACATTCCGCTCAGCTGCAGCTTTTTATCTTTAGGCACCTGATAGGAGGAGTGGGCCTGCGGCTCGTTGCCGTCGTCGCCGTTCTCGGGCGCGGGGGCATCGTTCTCGTTGGCGTTCATGTCGTCTTGGGCATTGCCCTCGACAGGCTCCTGTTGCTCCTGTCCTTCCAGTTCGTCTTCGTCTTTCTTCATATCCAAAAAGGTGATTTAACCTGCAAAGATAGTAAAAAGCCACCAGTTTTGAGCAATCGGAGGCTAGTTTTTTGTTTTTGAGGGGATTTTGAGGGAGGGTGGAGCTGCAGGGACGGACCGCCGCTGTCGCGGCTGGAACGGGTGGGACGGACCGCCGCTGTCGCGGCTGGAACGGTTGAAACGGACCGCCGCTGTCGCGGCTGGAACGGGAGAAACGGACCGCCGCTGTCGCAGCTGGAACGGTTGAAACGGACCGCCGCTGTCGCGGCTGGAACGGTTGAAACGGACCGCCGCTGTCGCGGCTGGAACGGATGAAACGGACCGCCGCTGTCGCGGCTGGAACGGATGAAACGGACCGCCGCTGTCGCGGCTGGAACGGTTGAAACGGACCGCCGCTGTCGCAGCTGGAACGGTTGAAACGGACCGCCGCTGTCGCGGCTGGAACGGGTGGGACGGACCGCCGCTATCGCGGCTGAAACGGTTGAAACGGACCGCCGCTGTCGCGGCTGGAACGGGAGAAACGGACCGCCGCTGTCGCGGCTGAAACGGGTGGGACGGACCGCCGCTGTCGCGGCTGAAACGGGTGGGACGGACCGCCGCTGTCGCGGCTGAAACGGATGAAACGGACCGCCGCTGTCGCGGCTGGAACGGGAGATACGGACCGCCGCTGTCGCGGCTGGAACGGGAGAAACGGACCGCCGCTGTCGCGGCTGAAACGGGTGGGACGAATTAGAGGCGCAAAATTTGCGCCTCTATAGGTGTGGCCTTTATCCTTTAAGGGTGTTTTATAGGCCGGTGATGCGGACGACGGGGCCCAGGGGGCTGAGGTTTTCCTCGTTGCCGCCTTGGGCGGTGAGGATCCATGCCAGGGGCTTGTGTCGCTTGTTCTCGGGGAGTTTGGGCTTGGCGGCGTAGCCGTCGGTGAGGAAGACTAGTCCGTCATACTCCTCGTGCTCGTAGTAATAGTCGATGGCCGGCTGGAAGTTGGTGCCTCCACGCCCGATGATGCGTATGCCGTTGGTGGCTTGCTTGAGAGCGATGGGATGCTCGGTGGTAATCTGACTATCGAACTGGATGACCTCGATGCTCTCGATGCCCTGCTTGAAGAAGCGGTTGATCACGGCAAGGAATTTCTTGATGTCCTCGTCGGGCACGCTGCCGCTGACGTCCACGGCGACAAGCAGGCGGGTGCTGTAGGAGTGCTGGCTGCCCATCGCGTCAAAGCCGTAGCGCCGGTTGGGGCGCATGCGCGTCAAGTGCCGCTTGGAACTCAGGATGCTCGCGCGGAAGCGGCTGAGGATGGCACGGAAGTTCTGCTGGCTCACCAGTGTGCTCTCGATGAGGGCCTTGAGGTCGCCATTGAGCGAACCCCACTGGTTGCACCGCTGTGCCGTCTCGATCTCGTGGTTGACCTTCTCGCTCATCAGTTCGTCCTCTTCCCAGAGCGATGCTCCGGCATCGGCTTCGAGCAGGTCGTCGGTCAAGTCGCCGTTGCCCTTCATCCCGTCGGGCAAATCCATGTCGATGGGGATGCCGTCGCCCTCGTCGCTCATCTCCAGGTCCATCACCTGACCCGCCATGAGCGAGTAATACTGCTCAAAGGCCTGGTCGCGGGGGATGTCGAAGATGCGCGGCGGTTCCAGCCCGATGGTGTCCATGCCCTCGAGGTTGTCGCACAGGGTCAGGTCGCTCGACAGGCGCATCACGTCGCGCCGCGGGTTGTAGGGCTGGCGCTGGTAGGGATGCTTGAGGATGATGCGCAGCACCTCGGCCTTGAGCCTGAGCGCCAGTTGCTGGTCGTTGAAGTGCTCCAGCCGCTCGGGGTTATACTCAATGAGGCCCTTGCCGCACCGCATGTCGCACCCCATGTTGTCGTTGCGCTTGAGCGCATGGGTGCACAACACGGCAAACAGTAGCGGTTCGGTGAGGAACCAGTCCTGTGAGAGGGTCTTTATGCGTTCGCCGACGGTCATAGGTTGGCAATCATCTGGTTAATCAACTGCAGCGCCTCGCGGCAGTCTATCATGATGAAGGCATTGGCGTTGGGATAGGTGGCGTTCTCAAAGAACGACGCGAAGTGGGCGATAGCCTCCTGGCGCCCGTTGCTCAGCATCCACTGGATGTAGCGCACCAGGTTGCGGCCGATGGCCTCGCTCTCGCGCTTGTCCACGCCCAGTTCGAGCACTTGGTAGATGCCCTCGTTGATGATGGCGATTTGGGGCATGGTATAGGTGGACAGGGCCTGCTGGCAGGCACCGAAGTCGTGGAGCACCTCACGTGCGGTGAGCATGCGTGACTGGTTGAGCGATTGCATGAACATCGATGCCGAGCGGGCACCCACCACGCCGGTGAGCATCTTGGCCAGGCGGTTCATGTCGGTGTCGGTGCTGATGGTCATGCCCTTGAGCAATCCCGACACGCGAACCCACGCACGGCGGTCGGGGGTCTTGTCGAACGTGCCCTTGTTGATATCCACGTTCTTCTCGAGCTCGTCGGGGTGTTCCTCGATGAATGAGATCACGCGCGGGTCCACGCCGTGCTGCTTGGCCCAGAAGAGCCATTCGCCCACCGTGGGCGAGAAGAAGTACACGTTGAAGCGTGATACCAGTGCGGGATCGAGGTCGGTGAGCTGGTACTCCTCGCCGTCGTTAACAGCAGCGATGACACGGCTGCCGGCGGGCAGAGAACGTCCCGCCAGTTTGCGGTTGAGCGACAGGTCCATGACCGATTGCAGGATTTCGGGCCTGGCGCGGTTCATCTCGTCCAGGAAGAGCACGACGGGCTTGTCGTCCATGGGGAACCAGTAGGGCGGCATGAACTCGGTCTTGCCGGTCGCCTCGTCCTTGTTGGGCAGGCCGATGAGGTCGCCCGGGTCGCTCATTTGTCCCAGGAACAGGGCGATAACGGGTATGCCCTGATCCTCGAAGTGACGTGTAATGATTTCGCTCTTACCAATGCCGTGTTTTCCCACGAGCAGGATGTTTTGTGTTGATGGCGTGGTCTCGAGAATGGTCTTGAGGTCGCCGGTGTTGATGGTGATAGCCATTATATTTAGTTTAGAGTTTAGTGTTTAGAGTTTAGTGAGTTGCTTTGATTGGTTTCAAACCTCGGTTTACGGTGACGGGCTAATTCCTCTCGGCTGTTATCCATTGGGCCTTCTTGCGGGGGCCGATGAGGCGGTAGGGGAACAATTTAGCCAGTTCAATCAAGCGGGGGAGATAGGCCATGTCGTGCCTGATGCGGCCCTCGATGTCTCCGCCCTGGCTCAGGTCGATGATCATCGCACGGCAGCGACTCATGCGCACGTGCAGTTCGCAACGGCCGCTCTCCTCGTCCTCGGTGAGGTGGTATTGCCACTTCATGCCCTGGAAGAAGTTGTCGATGCGTTGCTGCAGGGCACTCTTGGGCTCCTCGACGGGTTTCTCGTCGCTGCTGACCAGGCGGTGCAGCCAGCCCTTGATGCCGTGAGGCTTGTCGGCGGGAGTGTCAGCCCCCTCGGGCACACTCTCCTGGGGTGCCTGCTGCCAATCGTCGCGCATCTCGCCACGCACGGTGAACCGTCCGTCGCGGGCCATATAGGCAAACTCAACCATATAGGGCCTAACCAGGTCCAGGTGGTTGAAAAAATCATCATGAGGAATGGGGAGGTCCAGCGTCTTGTAGCGGTTCAGGTGGATGAACAGGCGTGCCTTGTGGCCGTCGGCGTGACTCTTGTCGCAGCAGTAGGTGATGCCCGTGCCGTCGAAGTACCGTGCCAGGAAGGCATCCATATTGTTCATGGCCATGTTGCGCATCTTCACGCCCTTGCTGTCGGTCTTATAGGCGGCAGCGATCTGTTCACGCCATTCGGCGGCATGCTCGAGAAAGGCGTGTGAAGACTGCACGATGCGGCTGCGGTCGATGACCTCCATCGGCGCCCCGGTCCATTGCTGGTGATAGTGCATTTCCTCAATGTCGATGCGGGCTTGTACGTTATTACCTTGGACGGAGTGACAAAATGTCAGTCCGCACGGTGATTTCACATTCATGCCGATGCCATAGTTGCCCATGTCCACCAGCTCGACCATGTCGTCGGTGATGATGCCATTAACGAGTTCGCGTCTTGCCGCTTCATACTCCTGCAGCATCCTCGCGCTCAAGCGCGGCCCCGTGGCTTGATGCCCGCCAACGCCGGGCCTATCGCCGAAGGCAGGCTTCAGCACATGGTCGATTTCGCCAGCCACGCGCCGTGACTCGCTTCCTTCAACTTCGGTATAAGTATAGATAAACATCACCCTTGCAGGAGGCAAATACCGTGCCACGCTGTCACAGGGGGAGATTTCCACCAGACTGGCAGTCGTTGACCGTAGTCACCGGCCAAATGTCACTGCCACCCATAAAGATGTTAACCGTTTTTGGCGGGTTGACGGCCCTTGTCGCCGTTAAATTCCCGCACGATATAGTCCGGCCTGTTCTTGGTCTCGTTGTAAATGCGCCCGATGTACTCGCCGATGACTCCCAGCGACAGCAGCTGAATGCCGCCCAGGAACAAGATGAGGATCACCAGGGTGGGGTAGCCCTGTACAGGGTCGCCCCAAATGAGTGCCTTGAAGAACACATATATCATATAAATAAAGGCGAGCATCGACACGACAAAGCCCACAAACGTGGAGATGCGCAGCGGTACGTTGGTAAACGAGGTGATGCCGTCGATAGCCAGTGAGAACAGCTGTTTGAAATTCCACGACGAAGTCCCTGCCACACGGTCGCCACGGTCAAATTCCACCTCCTTCTTCCTAAAGCCAATCCAGCCGAACATGCCCTTGGTATAGCGCTCGCTCTCACGCAGTTGCCTCAGGGCATTGATGCAGCTGCGGTCCAGCAGGCGGAAGTCGCCCACGTTGGGCAGCACATCAAAGCGCGACGAGCTTTGCAGAATCCTGTAGAACAACAGCGACAGCCGCTTGCGCAGCCAGCTTTCACGGCCGCGTGACTTGCGGCGCGCATACACGTCTTCATAACCCTGTTCCCACCACTTGACCATCTCGGGGATGAGTTCGGGCGGATCCTGCAGGTCGGCGTCGATAATCACCATGCAATCGCCGGTCACATAGTCAAATCCCGCGAGCATCGCCGCCTCTTTGCCGAAGTTGCGCGACAGGTCCACATAGTTGACGCGAGCGTCTTGTTGCCGCAACTGCTTGAGGGCGTCGAGCGTGCCGTCGGTACTGCCGTCGTTGACGAACATGAGTTCCCACTCATGGGATGTGTCGCCATCCATGAGTTTCACGAGCTCGGGATAGAGCAGAGGCAGTGATTTCTCCTCGTTGTGGCAAGGGATGAGGACAGATATTTTTTTCATCGTGAATTTCTTTAATGATTATAATGATGTCACAAAGTTAGTGACTTTAACTCAATCAGGCAAATATTCTCACTGGAAGGTGAGCGATGACAGTTTGTCGCCCGCCAGGAAATCGGCAGCTTGGGCCACTTCGTCAGGGGTGACGGCCCGGATGCGCTCGATGGTTTGCTCCACGGTGGCTACCTCGCCGCGGTAGAGCAATCCCCGTCCGGCGTTCATCGCCAGGAACTCGGTGCTGTCCGAGGCGACCACCAGTTGTCCGCAGTATTGCTTCTTGTAGGCGTCGAGCCGATGCTCCGATAGCAGATTTTGGCTCAGGCGACCCGTGATGCGTTCAATCACGCGCAGGCTTGACCGCACGTCGTCGGGGTCACACCCCAGGTAAATCTCCAGCCAGCCGCAGTCGCTCAGGAGCGTCAGCGTGGACTCGACGGTATAGACATAGCCGCGGCGTTCGCGCAGTTCCACGTTGAGCAGCGAGTTCATCCCCGGGCCTCCCAGGATGTTGTTGAGCAGCATCAGGGCGGGGCGCAGCGGGTGGTTCATGTCGGGCACGCGTGCGCCGACGATGGTGTGGGCCTGGTGGGTGCCTATCGGGATGGTGCGCCTGAACGGTTCGGTCATGGCGGGCACGTGGCGACGCCGTGGCTCCATCTCGTGGCTCATGGCGGCAAAAGCCTTTTCGGCCATGCGGAATACCCGTTCGGGCCGTTCGGGGCCCACCGAGAAGAAGGCCATGTTGGTGGGCACATACAGCGTCTTGAGGTAACGCATGCAATCCTCGCTGGTGAGCTGCTCCAGGTCTTCTTTGCGCCCCAGGATGTTGTGTCCCAGTTCGCTGCCAGCCAGCAGCAGGTCCTCAAAATCGTCATATACCGCATCGCTGGGCGTGTCGCGGTAGCTGGCCGCTTCCTCGAGCACCACGTCGCGCTCGCGGTCCAGTTCCTCGCTGGGGAAAATCGACCACTGCACGAGGTCGGCCAGCAGGTCGATGGCACGACCCAGATGCTGATGGGGAAACACCGAGTAGAGCATCGTGCCCTCTTTGGTGGTATAGGCATTGAGTTCTCCGCCGACGCTCTCCATGCGGTTGAGGATGTGCCAGGCGCGGCGATGTCGGGTTCCCTTGAAGATGGTGTGTTCGACGAAGTGAGCCAGGCCAAATTGGCCCTCGCACTCGTCACGACTGCCCGCGTTGATGGCCAGGCCGCACCAGGCTGCCTGGGTGGCGGTGCTGATGTGGACCATGCGCAGGCCGTTGGTCAAGGTATGATAGTGGATGTACATTTTTTTAGTTTTTAGTTTCTAGTCCTTAGTCCCTAGTTTCTAGAGGGTCTAGATGATCTAGATTTTCTAGATGTTCTAGAGGGGGGAGGTGGGGATGGTACTTTACTTTTTACAGTCTTGTGTTCAAGTGGAGGATGTGTTGGACGAGCATCATGCCGTGAATGTCGGTGCGGCGGACGTCCATGTCGTCATAGTTGGGGTTCTCGCTGCGCAGGACAACCATGTTGGGGTCGCTGTGGCGCCGCACATACTTGACGAGCCTGAAGTCATCGAGTTGCACGATGTAGATTTGACCCCAGTAAATTTGGCTGGGATTATTCAGCTCGCGCACGGCGATGAAGTCCCCGTCCATGATCACGGGCGACATGGAGTCGCCGCTGACGCGCACGATGCGGCAGTCGCTGCTCATGTTGGGCAGATTGACCCAGCCCACGATGTTCTCGCTGGCAAACAGCTCGTTGCGCCCCGACGACGCCCCTGCGGTGGCATCCACGTCATATACCGGTATGGCTCCGGCGGCAGGCGCTGCCGATACCAGGTCGGCATCGGTTTGCTGTGAGGGCTTGGCAAAAGGTAAATCGGTGCCGTCAATCAGCCATTCCTTGGAAACACCCAGGTTGACCACCAGCTTGTTGAGGAAAGAGTCGCTCAGGGGGATATGGGCATTGAGGTATTTGGACAGGTTGGAGGTGTCGACACCGGCACGCTCGGCAAATTGTACTTGCCGCACGCCCATTTCCTTCATCAGATACTTGATACGGGCGATGATTTCAGCATTTTTCGTTGGTTCCATTGCAATAGATGTTAGCGTTATTCGTGGTTTATCGCGGCAAAATTACCACAAAAATTTGCATTATGCAAATTTTTACTGGGGAAATGGTGGGAGGACTGGGAGAACTGGGAGGACTGGGAATGCTGGTATACTGGGAGGAATGGGAATACTGGGAATGCTGGGAATGCTGGGAATGCTGGGAGGAATGGGAATAATGGGGGTGATGGGAATAATTGGGGAAAAATGGAGTCCTTATTCAACTAATGATGAGAGACTGAAAACTTTTTCTTAACTTTGCCGATTGAAATGATTGTTCTATAGATGCGAAGCCTATTTCTGTTGACCTTGATGTTGCTGGCACTGGCGTCCTGCAACAAGCGGGCGGGGAATTTCCCGCCCGACAACACTGGCGTGCGCCTGGATTCGACCAATCTGCCCATCGTGTGGATTGACGTGGATGGCGATTCCATCATGCGCGACGACGTTATCTGTGGCCGCATGACCATCATCGATAACGGTGACGGCCGCGTCAACTATGCCGACACGGTGGCCCACCCGGGACAAGTGGTGAACTACAAGGGATACATCTCCCTGAGGTATCGCGGCAACTCAACCTATAACGACAGCCCCAAAAAGGCTTACTCGCTGCGCACCCTTGCCGAGCCGATGTGGCGCGACGTGTCTACGAAGCGTAAAGTCAAGCTACTGGGCATGGGCAGGGACAGTAATTGGGCCCTGTTGGCTCCCTACAGCGACAAGAGCATGATGCGTGACCTGCTGGCTTATGAAATCTCGCGGCCGTGGATGGAGTATGTGCCGCGGGGCCGTTACTGCGAGCTGATACTGGACGGCACTTACTATGGCGTCTATATCCTTGCCGAACTCGTTTCCAAGGGCAATAAACGTCTTGACTTGCTCAGCCCGGGCGAAGAGGGTGACGCCCTCACCGGGGATTACCTGATGGAGGTGGACAGCAACGACGATGTGACCTATATGTCGAAGCATCATCCCGTGAATTCCAACGGTGTCCCGTTCAAGGACCGCCACATCCTGTTCCAGTACAAATCGCCGGACTATGAAGACCTGGAGACCGAGCAGATCAACTACATCAACCGTCGCATCGACCAGATGGAAAATGCCATCGCCTCGGGCAATTACCGCAAGATGATTGATGTGACCTCGTTCATCGACTATCAGTTGGCCATGGAACTGGGGCACAATGTGGACGGTTATCGGTTGAGCGGCAAGTTCTACAAGCGTCGCGACAACGAGGACGGCCGTTTCAAGATGGCGCTGTGGGATATGAACCTGGCTTATGGTAACTGCAATCGCCTGGAGGGTTGGCGCAACGATACCTGGATGTATCGCAGCAACGACCTGATGTACCGCGAGGGTGAAACCTATCTGATACCCTCCTGGTGGTACTATCTCAACAACGACCCGCAATACACGGCACAACTCAAGGCGCGCTGGGCCGAATACAGGCGCGGCAACCTTCAGGAGGAGTGGTTGATGACGAAGGTCGACTCGCTGGCCAACGTGCTCACCTCGCATGGAGCTGAACAGCGCAATAGCCAGGCATGGCCCCGCTGGGGCGTGTGGGTGTGGTGCAACCATTATGTCGCCACCAGCTTTGACGATGAGGTGGCACATCTCAAGCAATGGCTGCACGAGCGCCTCGCCTGGATGGACGAACAGCTGGATTACCAACCTGTAACAATCAAAGAATCAAAATAATATCATGCTTACTGAAGGATTAACCCACACCCGCCAACTGACGGTCAACGAGGCCGTCACGGCTATCACGATGGGCTCGGGCGACATGCCCGTGCTGGCCACACCCGCGATGATGGCGCTCATGGAAAACGCCGCGATGCTTGCCGTCGCCCCGCATCTGCCCGAGGGCTGCACCACCGTGGGCGGTCATATCGCCTCATCACACCTTAGGCCGTCGCGCATTGGCGACACGGTCACGGCAACAGCCACCGTCACCCGTGTCGACGGCAAGAAAATCGAGTTTAAAGTCGAAGCCCATTGTGGCGAGGTCCTCCTGGGCGAGGGTAGCCACCTGCGCTTCATCGTTAATAAAGAAAAATTCATGTCAAGATGATGAAAAGATTAATTACAATCGCATTAGTGGCCATCACCATATTGGTGGCTAACGCTCAGGAGCAGACTGCTCCCAAAAAGGTCTATAACGAGCAGATTAACCCCCTCGAGCAGATTGACCAAGCACTGCTTCAGGCACAGGCCGAGGGCAAGTTCGTCATCTGCCAGGTGGGCGGCAACTGGTGCCCCTGGTGCCTGCGTTTTGCCGACTTCATCACCAATGACAGTACCATCAATGCCGTTATCCAGCAGAACTTCGTCTATATCCATGCCAACTACCACCCCAACAAGGCCGGTGAGGTGGGAAAGGCCTTGATGAAACGACTGAACAACGCCGGGCGATTTGGTTTCCCCGTGCTGGTTGTCCTCGACGAACAGGGACAGGTCATCCACATTCAGGACTCGGGACTGCTCGAGGAGGGTAAGGGCTATAACCAGGAGAAGGTGCTGCGCTTTTTCCAGAACTGGACACCCGCTGCGGTGAGAGGGGAATAGACTCGTCATGGCCATGAAAAAGATATACTTCGCGGGTTCCATCCGCGGCGGCCGTGTCGATGCCGACCTGTATCGCCGTCTGATAGCCTACATGCAGCGCACCGCCGTCGTCCTCACCGAGCACGTGGGCCACAGCGACCTGAGCCTCACCGAACAGGGTCGCCAGCGCGACGCGCGCATCTATGACCAGGACACGGCATGGCTGCGCGAGAGCGACGTGCTCATCGGTGAGTGCACCTGCCCCTCGCTGGGTGTGGGCTACGAACTCGCCTATGCCGAGTCCCATGGTATTCCCTGCCACATCTTCTATGACAGGACCAAGACCCAACTGTCCGCTATGCTCACCGGCGACCCCTACTTCCACATCCATCCTTACACCGATGAGCAAGAAATCTATCCCCTGCTGGACCAAATCCTCAAAAGGGAAGGATAACTTTGTACCTGTTGGTACCGATTTAAAAATCAATTGAATTATGCTACACCTTAACAAAGTACATCACATCGCCTTGATTTGCTCCGATTATCAGCGGAGCCTCGACTTCTATACCCGCGTGATAGGCTGTCAGGTCATTGCCGAGCATTGGCGCGAGGAGCAGCAGTCCTATCTGACCAAACTGTCCCTTAACGGCGACTATGTCATCGAGTTGTTCTCGTTCACCTCGCCGCCACAGCGCTTGTCCTACCCCGAGGCGGCTGGATTGCGTCATCTGGCCTTTGAGGTTGATGACATCGTGGCCCAGGTCGCTGAACTGGACCGTATGGGTGTCGCCCACGAGGACATCAGGACCGACGCCACGACCGGCAAACGATTCGTCTTCTTTGACGACCCCGATGGCCAGCCCCTCGAGATGTACGAGAAATAACTTCGGGAGAGCCGTAACTTAGGCTCAGAAACTAAAATGTCTTTTACGTGGAAGAGAGCAAAATCATCATCTATCAAAGTGAAGACGGGCAGACGCAGATAGATGTTCGCCTGGAGAATGAAACCGTCTGGTTGACGCAAGCCCAAATGGCAGAACTGTTCCAAAAAAATCAGTCTGTCATCGCACGTCACATAGCCAACGTTTTTAGGGAGGGAGAATTGGATAAAAGTAGTAATATGCAAATTTTGCATAATACTCTATCCAAGTATAAACCTACTTCAATTTACAACCTCGATGTCATCATCTCTGTCGGTTATCGTGTAAAGAGTAAGCGTGGCACTGCTTTCCGTATCTGGGCTAGACAAATTCTTAAGGACTTCCTCATCAAGGGCTATGCGGTCAATGAGCGTATTCGCCAGGAACAGATAGGAGAATTACGACAACTTGTTGGCATTTTGGGCCGTACTGTTCAAAGTCAGCCCATAATCACTACAGACGAAAGCCAAGCATTATTTGATGTCGTTACCGATTATACTTATGCACTGGATACGTTAGACAATTATGACTATGAGCGGTTAGTTATTGAAAAGACCACCCAAGAGGAACGATTCCATGCTACATATGAGAATGCCATCAGTGAGATTGAGAGACTTCGAAATAAATTTGGTGGCAGCAACTTGTTTGGAAATGAGAAGGATGATTCCTTCAAGAGCAGCATTGGACAGATTTATCAAACTTTTGGAGGAGAAGAACTATACCCCAGTGTTGAGGAAAAAGCCGCTATGTTGCTTTACCTCGTCACAAAGAATCACTCCTTCAGTGACGGTAATAAACGCATTGCCGCTACGCTCTTTCTTTGGTTCCTTAACAACAACGGCATCCTCTATCGTGAGGATGGCTCCAAGCGTTTGGCCGATAACACGCTTGTTGCTCTCACACTAATGATAGCCGAGAGTAAAACTGAGGAGAAAGATGTTATGGTAAAAGTAGTGGTGAATTTAATTAATCAAAGAAACGAATAAAAATGTTTTATTTACTCATAACTTTGGCGATGGGTCTGCTGGTACCCTTCCAGACCGCTGCCAATTCCCGTTTGCGTCAGGTCGTGGGTCCCGCCTACGTCTCGACGCTTGTGTCTTTTTCGGTTTCCACGCTGGCCCTGTTGCTGGTGTCGCTGCTCTCGGGCAGTCCGCTCGTCCCGACGGGCGAGATGCTGGCCGAGGCACCCTGGTGGAGCTGGTTTGCCGGGCTGGTCGCTGTGGTGACCATTACCATTGCCATTCATTTATTTAAGGAAATAGGCCCCTTGCAGGCCGTTATCATCCCGATGTTCAGTCAGTTGATTTTCAGTCTGCTGATTGACCACTTCGGGTGGTTCGGTGCCAACGTGATACCGTTGGATGCCAAGCGCATTATCGGCTCGTTGCTGCTCATCGCGGGCGTGACGCTCGTTGTCATTCTGCCCAGGCTCAAAGTCCAGCAGCAAGAGACCCGCGACAAAGGTTCGCGGCAGCTCTTCTGGCAGCTGTGTGCTGTCGTGTCAGGTTGCCTGTCGGCCAGCATCACAGGTGTCTATGCCCAACTGTCCGGCGTTGTGGCCGCCCACGGCGGCAATCCCATGCAGGCTACGACCGTCGCCTTCTTTGTCGCCACCGTTGTGCTGCTGCTCTTCTGCACCGTCAATGGCAGTGTCCGCTTGATCGGTAAGGCCTTTTCGCGCGAATATCCGTGGTGGATGTGGCTGGGAGGCCTGTGTGGCGCGACTATCGTCTTCGGCAACGCGTGGCTTGTCGCCCATGTGGGCGTCGGCGTGTTTGTTATGGCCCTGCTCGTCGGTCAGCTCGCCTTGAGCCAACTGATGGAGCACTACGGCTGGTTGGGTGCCCCACGCAAGCGCATCACCTGGCAGCAAGTCCTCGGCATCCTGCTCATGCTCGCCGGTGTCGCCCTCATCCGCCTGTAACGAAACATCAAGACAAACCCCATGTTTGACATTGACGATGTAAACATGGGGCTTGTTTTTATTTTTTTCATGAAATAGAGTTGTTTGATTTGTAAAAGTTGTTTGAAAAAACAATTTGTTTTTGTGATTTTTTTGCTATCTTTGTGGATGGTAATTTATCAGAGATGGAGCAGAAAGAATCACATACTTTGGCAGACAATGGTATCCTGAGAGATGCGCGTCAAATCATTGAAACGGCACGCCGCAATGCAGTTCGCAGTGTTGATTTCAATAGAGTTCAGATGTATTGGAAACTTGGGAAACGTATCTTTGAAGAAGAGCAGCAGGGTAAAGAACGCGCTGACTATGGCGCATATATCGTGAAGACCCTGGCGGCGAATCTAGAGAAGGAATATGGAAGCGGTTTTGGCATTCGACAACTAGAACGAGCACGGCAATTTTATCGGATGTATCCAATTGCGTCCACAGTGCGGACGCAATTGAATTGGTCACAATATAAATTGCTCTTAACCATTCAAGATCCCGACAAGCGGGAATATTATGAATTGGAGTCTGTTAACAACGCATGGACAGCTCGAGAAACCGAGCGGCAGATAAATTCCATGTTATATGAGCGATTGCTGCTCAGTAATGACAAAGAATCAGTTCTGGCTGTTGCCCGAAAAGAACGAATACCCGAAAGCCCGCAGGAAATTATCAAGGATCCCATGGTGCTTGAGTTTCTTGGTCTTGAGCACCAGCCTAGTTACTATGAGAAAGATATCGAAGGAGCCATTATCTCCCACCTTGTGGATTTTTTGCTTGAGATGGGAAAAGGCTTCTCTTTTGTATCAAGGCAAAAACGCATTCTGCTTGAGGATGACGAGTTTTTTATCGACCTTGTTTTTTACAATCGCCTATTACGTTGTTTTGTTCTTGTAGAGCTTAAAACAGGAAAGCTGACGCACCAAGATCTCGGCCAGTTGCAAATGTATGTCAACTATTATGACCGATTGGAAAAGACACCTGACGAGAATCCCACAATTGGCATTCTGTTATGCACCAGCAAGAACGATACTGCCGTAAAAATGGCCTTGCCTGAAGACAATAAAACGATTTTGGCAAGCCAATATCAACTTTACTTGCCTACGACAGAACAATTGGTTCACGAAATTAATGAGGTGAAACTATTGGCTCAAAAGGGCAGAACTGACGAATGATTCAAGATGATGAGACGGGGAACGATACATAGTGCGACGGAGTTGGTGGACCTTATCCAGGAGGTGGGGTTCCTGCCGTTGTTGTACAGCGGCATCAGCGGTTTTTCGGCCGAGGAGGTTGTGGACAGCGATTGCCGCTATGTGGTCTATGACGACGGGGGCTGGGACTGGCCCATGTGGAAGTGGAAAGGCCCCATCGTGACCGAGGGCAGTTGCGTGTATGGAAAATTCTTCAACAAAAAGGCCGGATACATCAGCATGGACTGGTGGCCCGACTTCATGAACTACCGCCGTCATGCCTGCCCCGCGCCTACCGAAGGCTCCATCGAGGAGGCCATCCTGATGACCCTGCGCGAGCACGGTAGTCTGATTACCCGCGAATTGCGGGCTGCCTGCGGCTTCACGGGCACCAAGATGCGTAGCCGCTTTGACGGCTATGTGACGCGCCTGCAGATGGCGTGCCGCATTGTTACCCAGGACTTTGTCTATCCGCGCGACAAGCACGGCCACGAGTATGGCTGGGGCTGGTCGTTGCTGACCACGCCCGAGCAGTTGTTGGGCAAGGAGGCCTGCCACTGCGACCGCTCGCCCCAGGAGTCCCTGGAACGGATAATGTCCCACCTCAAGGGTTTCCTGCCCCACGTTACCGATGCTCAACTGTTGAAACTACTCAAATAAAACCATATCGCTATGAAACGAATACTGTTTCTATTCATCACGCTGCTGACGTTCACCGCCATCCAGGCCCAGAAAATCAGCTATATCGAGACCACCCGCTCTTGGAACTACGTCTATGACGAGAATGGCAAGAAGGTTTATACCTTCAGCACCAGCCAGGGGCAAGTCGTGGCCTACAGTGACACGTTCTACGTCCTCAAGAACGGTTCATGGTATTACACCTGTGACGCCAAGGGCAAGAAACTGCACACCTTCTCGGTGAGCAGCGTGGGCGAGGTCCTGACTGCCACGGGTGACACCTTTACCAGCCGCAACGGCAACTGGATTTACACATGGGACAAAAAGGGCAAAAAACTCAATACCCGCCACAGCACCTGGTAAGCCGATAGGTTTTCGTCAAATAACAACTATTAACACCCGAGATTTGCATATTTCGGGTGTTTTTCCTATATTTGTGGTAAGAAATATTTCCTTAGAGCGAAGAATGCATATAACAACAATGAACCTTAATTAATAGAATAGATACATGTTCAAATTCATCCACACCAGTGACTGGCACCTAGGCCAGAATTTTTATGGCTATGACCGTTCCGAGGAACAGCGCGATTTCCTCGAGCAGCTGGCCGATATAGCACGCAAGCACACGCCTGACGCAATGCTCGTCAGTGGCGACATATTTCACACGGCAGCACCGTCAAATGCGGCGGTAAACCTCTATGTCAATGCCATGCTGGACATTCACCGGGCTTGCCCCACGATGGCCATCATCGTCATTGCGGGCAATCACGACAGTGCGTCTCGCCTCGACAGCGACAAGCGCCTGTGGGAGTTGGCCGGAGTGACCGTGCTGGGCAGTATAGCCCGCGATAAAGGCGGCAAGGCCGACTTGGCCAGCCACATCATCAACGTGGGCGGCAAGGGCATCGTTGCCGCCGTACCGTTTGCCTATCCCGGCGCCTTCCCGCGCGTCGGCATGGACGAGACCGAGCGCGACCAGCGTCAGCAGGCCTACTTCCAAGCCCTGCTTGACGAAGCCAATTCGCACAACGAGGGCGGTCTGCCCGTGGTGCTTATGGCGCATCTTGCCGTCAACAACAGCGACTTCACCGGTCATGACCGCAACATGACCATGGAGTGTGTCGAGATGGACACCTTGGGCACAGGATATGACTATGTCGCCTTGGGACACATCCACCGCCCGCAGCAGGTGAGCGAGCGCGCCCGCTATTGCGGCACGCCGGTGCCCGTGAGCTTCGACGAGCAATGTGAGCACTCGGTGAGCATCGTCACCATCGACGATCACGGCGCCTTGCCCGCTATCGACACCAGGGTCATCAAGAACATCAAACCCCTGCGTACCATGCCCGCCGGCGAGCCTGTGGACTTTGATGCCGCCTTGACCCTGCTGCAGGAACTCAATCCCAACGACCGTTCCTACATCCGCCTCAACGTCAAGGTGGACCGCTACCTGCCCAACGGAGCCCAGGAAAAGGCCGCGTTGGCGGTGAATGAGAAGCAGTGCCGCCTGTGTGAAATCAAGAAGACATCCACCATTGCGTTCACTCCGCAAGCCAGCCAGATGACCGTCGAGGAATTCAACAAGAAATCTCCCATCGACATCGCCAACCAGTATTTCATTGAGAAATTCGGAGCTCCCATGAACGATGAGCAACGCGATATGTTTAACGACTTGTACCAATTGCTCATGGAGGAGAACAGGCAATGAAACTCAAGAAACTTACTATCAACAATATCGCCTCGATTGAGCACGCCGAGATAGACTTTGACGCGGCTCCGCTGGCCAATGAGCACCTGTTCCTGATTTCAGGCGAGACCGGTTCCGGTAAATCGACCATCATCGACTGCATCTGCCTGGCCCTGTATGACAAGGCGCCACGGTTCATCGGTGTCCAGAATTACGAGTACACCAGCGGCGAGAACAAGAAGTCACTGATGGCGACCAATACCCGTCAACTCATGCGCAGGGGCTCGGTAAGTGCCGACATCTGCCTGACGTTTGACGATAATAACGGCATCCCCTATATCGCCACGTGGGAGGTGCATCGCGCCAACAACAAGCCCGACGGTACCTTGCAGGCGGTCAAACGCACGCTATTGACCGAGGACGGCATCATGCCGCCAGTATACATCGGTAACAGCAAAGAAATCAATTCCTATATCGCCCGCCTCATCGGGCTCGACATGGAGCAGTTTTCCCGAACGGTCGTGCTCGCCCAGGGCAAATTCGCCGAGTTCCTCAATAGCGACGAGAAGGAAAAGGCCGCGTTGCTCGAGAAGATGACGGGCACCGAGGTGTATGCCCAGATGGGTGAGAAGATATATCAGACTTATAAGCAGAAGGAGCAAGAGCGGGACCTGCTGCTGGCTCAACTGCAGGGCATCACCCTGCTGAGCGAGGACGAGAGGACGGCCATCATGGATGAAGTCAACACCATCAAGCAGCAATTGTCCGCGGTGCAAAAGGTCCATGATACCGCCGAGAAAATGACCCAGTGGCTCAACGAGAAAGCCAAGAACGCCCAAGACCTCGCCGACAAACAGCACGACCTCGCCGACAAGCAGGCCATGACCCAACAGCAAAGCCACAAGGACGAGCAGCGCCTGGTCAACGACTGGGATGCCACCACCGACGCGAGACGCGACTTGAAGGCCAAGCAAGAGGCGCTGGCCCAAATTGAAACGCTGGAAAAGGCCCGCCCCGTCATGCAGCAGGAGTACGATCGGTTGAGCGCTGCCCTGCGCGCGATGGTGGCCGATATAGCAGGCAAGGAGACGTCACTCAAGCGGCTGCTCGCCCATCTCGAAGAAGAAAAGCCGCGCAGCGCCATGTTTGAGGCCATCAAGACCATCAAGACCCTGATGAAGCAGCGCAAAGCGGCGGCCGATAACGTCACGGCCTTCGGCAAGGCCCTTGAGCAGGAACAGGCACGGTTCCCCGAAGCCGAAAAAGCCCTCAATCTGGCCCATGATGCGGTGAAAGCCATCGAACAGACGCTCAAGCAGAGCCAGGAGCAATATGATGCGATGAACATCGATCAGGTCAATGGCCGCAAGGATGACCTGAATACCGCCCGCCAATGCTTGAATGACTTCAAGAACATGTTTGATGCCGTCGTGCAGCAGACTCAAGCCCTGCAGGACATGCGGCAGGAGCGTGAAGGGCACAAGCGGCAACTCGACAGCGAGAACGAGACCATCGCGGGCAAACGCGCCACCGTGGAACAGATGAAACAAGACATCGACAGGCTGAAAGATTGGAACGCACTCGTCGAGCAGGCTCACAAGACCCTGCACCAGGGTGACAAGTGCCCCGTGTGCGGCAATATCATCAACACGCTGAACGAGCCCGAGGGCCAAAGTGTGCTTGACGGAATGTCTCAGCAGCTGGCTGATGCCGAGAGGCAGGTGAGGGAAGCCGAAACACGGATAGGCACTGCGGCCGAACTCATCAAGCGCCTTGACAAGAACATCCTCACAAGGGAGAAGGACTTGAACGAGGCTGTCGCCAAGCGCGACCGGCAGTGGCAACAGACCCGCGGCATGCTGATAAAATGCGGCAAAAAAGTCGATGAAATGGCCGATATTGCCCAGGCTGACCTCCTGATTGAAGCTATCGACCAAGAGACCGGGCAATTGAGCGAGGTGCTCAAGCAGGCCCAAGTGTTGAACAAACGCATATCCCAGGAGCGCGACCAATTCACCCAGGCCACCGAAAAGCAAAATGCGGCCCTTCTTGACCTGAATAATGTCAAAGCCAGCATTGAGAAGCAGCGCGAGGCCATCGACACCAACCAGCAGCGGTTCCAGGAATTGTCCCAAGAGCTGAGCGGGCAGTTCGCCTATGACGACTGGCAAGAGCGCGCAGTCCAGCCTGGTTTCATCGGTGATTTGGAGAAAGATGCCGATAACTATAAGCGCGACCAGCAGGAGGCATTGCGGCTTGACCACGCCATTGAACTCAGTCAGTCGCTGCTTCCCGCCATGCAGGCCGTCAAGGAGAGCATCCACGGGTTTGAGGACCACAAGCTGACGACCGAAGTCATCCCCGACGACTTGAGCAAGCAGTGGAACGAGCTGGGCAACAGCTATCTCGAGTGGGGCACCCGCTTGAAGACTCAGCACGACAATGCCGAGCGGGCGCGGCAATCCCTGGACGATTATCTGCACGGCCATCCCGACATGGACCTCAATCGCCTCTCGCTGCTTGCCGGACAGCGGCAAGAGACCATCAACGCCATTAGGCAGGCGCACAAAGACCTTGCTGACAACATCAACCTGATGTTGGGTGAGGTGCAGGCATTGACCAGGCGTCAACAAGAGATTGCTGCGGCCAGACCCGAATGTGACGAGCAAGATCCCGAACGTCTTGCCGATACTATTGCCGATACCGCGAAGCAGATGGAGCAGTTCGCCGAAGATATCTCATCTCGCATGACGACGCTCAAGAGCGATGAGGTAAACCATCGTCAGGCCGGCGAGAAGAAGCAACTGCTTGACGCTGCCGAAGCAACCTGCAGGACATGGGGAGAGTTTAACGACATCCTGGGTGACGCTACCGGCTCAAAGTTCCGGAAAATTGCCCAAAGTTACATCCTGGGTGAGTTGCTGCACGGAGCCAACGACTACCTGCGGCAGTTCAACGAGGGCCGCTTTGAATTGGAAGCCAACCCCGGCCAACTCACCATCCTCGTGCGTGACCTGCAGCAGGGCGACCTCACCTCGGTCAACACCCTCTCGGGCGGCGAGAGTTTCATGGTCTCGCTGGCACTGGCGCTAGCGTTGTCCAACACGACAGGCAAAGTGTTCAGCGTGGACACCTTGTTCATTGATGAAGGTTTCGGCTCGCTCAGCGAGGGCTATCTTGACAACGTGATGGACACGCTCAACCGTCTCTATGACATGGGCGGCAGGCGTGTGGGACTCATCAGTCATGTCGAACTGCTCAAGGAACGCGTCCTGACCCAAATCAAGGTCGAGCGCGACCCCGGCAACAACACCGTCAGCCGTGTCATGGTGACCACGGCATGAGAAGGTGCCATCATTGCGATACGTTGGAATTACATTTTACATTGTAATAAGGTGGTTTTCAAATAAGCCTAATGGGCTTACCTGTGGCCCTACTAGCCGCTCTAGGGTACGGGGGGACGGGGTTGTGAGGATACGGGGGGACGGTTCTTCAGTCCGAAAAATGCAGGCATTTTTCATCCAGAAGAACCGTCCCCGGTCGCTGGCGGCTTCAACACCAATGCGTTTTTTACCGGACAGCTAATAGATTTTCATACGTTTTTTTGATTTCTCGGCCGTTAGGCCGATTTTAAACTGCGTCAAGAGGGTGGTGGAGCGTCATTTCAACTCGCCGTCAAACGAGATGGCATCGCGGTCGTGGGCGATGATGTCAATCACGGCCTTGCCGTTGTTGAACACGTCGATGCGGAAGAAGAAGGTGTCCTCCTCGTTGGAAACGGTGAACTCGATGTGGGAGCGGTTACTGGTGGGGTAGGTGATAGAGTAATCCTTGATCTTTCCCTGGAAGTTCAGGCCCTTGCCGCCGCCATAGGGTAACCTGTAGGCCTCGCCCACATAGGGCAGATAGCTGTCCACGTCATCGCCGTTGACGGTTAACTCATAGTTGGAACTCACATGGCGTGCCATGCCGCCCAGCGGCCGCATCCAGTCCACGGCAATCGAGTAGTGGCGTGTGTCCAGGCATTCCTGCACGTGGCGTGTCACCGCCGCCTCGCGTTCGGCCTTGGTCAATGAGTTGCCTGTTCCGCATGCGCACAGTGTGAGCACGGTCAGCACTGTTGCTATTAATACTGAAAATTTATATGTCCTTGCCATGATGTTTAGTTGATATAAGTTGAACAATAGCCGACGGGGGGCGTTATCCTCGACCCCTCGGATTTTCTGACCTGGCATTATGACAGCAATGCCGGCATGATGACATGTCGGCAAATTAAGATAAATATTTACTGATTTCCAAATAATCAGGCCGTTAATTTTCAAACGGCCTGCCATTTGGCACATTTTTCTAACCTTCCCTATCGGGCTGTTACCTGACCACGGCAATCTTAGTCACTACGGCTTGGCCGCTGCCGTTGGCCTGTGAACAGAGTACCAGATAGACACCCGTGTTCACGCGTTGGCCATACTCGTCACAGCAGTCCCACGTCGCCATACCGCCGGTGGACTTGAGCTGGCGGATGACGTAACCGTTGGAGTCGGCAATCTTGATGAGCGAGTTGTCCATCATGCCCGTGATGGTCACGTTGCCACCGTAATCGGGGCGGACGGGATTAGGATAGGCATAGATGTTGTCGTAGTTAGGCTCGGCGGGGCTCGAGTCGCTGAAGTATTCATACAGGCCTGCCGGGGTTGTCACATACACCGAGTTGCTGTTGGTGTTGCAGCACACTTGATAAACCGTGTTAGAGGCCAGCGGGCTATTGGTCATGTTGAAGCGGTTGATGATTTGGGAGCCGTCGGCGCTGACCAGGAACAGACCTGAGGTCTGGGTGGCGATCCACTTGCGGTTGGCGCCATCGACGGCGATATCGTTCACCTGGATACCGTCCAGCAGGTAATCGGCCATGCCGGTGCCGTCGTTGCGGGGCACCTTGATGTGGTTAACCCTGAAATCTTGATTGAACGCCTGGGCGGGGTTGAAGGAGATGACACCCTCGGTGCAACCCATCCACACGGTGCCGTTCAGGTCCTCGGTTAGGCAGACGATGTTGGTCCAAGTGTACGGCTGGCCGTCTTGATCTACCAGATTGTTGTAGGATACCTGTTGGGGGCGATGTGTCGACACTTCTCCGTCGCTGTTCCAGAAGAAGATGGGCATCTGGAAGTCACCGTCGGTGAAAATCTTGATGTCATAGCTGCTGTAGCGCGTGGACAGCAGTCGGCCGCGCTGGGTATGGTTCGTGAAGATACCGTCAATCACCGGGGTGTACCAGTCGCTGGCTGTCGTTTGGGGCTGCTTGGCCTTGGCGGCGGGAAGAACCATCACGGGATGTTCCTCGTTCTCGTAGGACTGAACACACCACACGTTACCATAGCGGTCGATACTCGTGATCGGGTGCATAGCAGTTCTCTTTTTCATGGGGCTGTTGGTGTCGTCATAGGTATAGACAATCTTGTTGTTCACCACTTTGAGCAGACCGTTTCGCCACGTGCTCAGGAAATAGGTGTTGGGGTCATCGAGCATAAAATCGATCCAGTAGCAGCCATACTTGGGTGCATCATCGGGCGTGACATCGGTCCAGCGGATACCGTCAAAGGTGTTCACCGTCGTTGGCGTCGTCGTTGAGAAGAAACCGTTGGCGCTGGGTGGCGTTACATATAACTGCTCGAGCGACTTGTTATAGGTCATCCAGAAGGGATTCGTCATGGTCAGCGCATTGGGGAGGTAATAGTTTATGCTAGTCGCCTGGTGCAGGCCTTTGTTGCCGGCTGCCCATATCGTGCCGTTGCCGCTGGGATGGCTACTGCACACCTCGCCTTCAACTTCATCTAAGAGCACGGGGTTGCTGCCGTCGGCCTTGGTGCGGTAGCATTGGAGCCCATTGTCAGTGGTAATATTGAGCAGGAAGCCGTCCTTGGTGGCTTGGGGTGTGCTGGAGCGACCCTCGATGATGGTTGGGGGATCATTGAACGTTGCGGTACCGTCGGCATTCACCTTCATTTTGGCCAGGAAGGTCCAACCCTTCATGCAGAAGAAAGTACTGTCGTTGATGGGCCAGATGCGGCAGTTGTTCTTCACCGTTGCGGTATTGAACGATGATAGCTGGTCGTGGTATTCGTTGGCCTTGCCATAATAGAACGTGTCGTCGGCCGACATCAGCAACATGGGTCCCACCTGGGCTACCGATGTCATGGGCACTCCATAGACGTGCGACTCCTTGACGACAAATCGGTTGTCATCGATGACCACATATCCGAAGTCGGTGGCCAGATAAATCACGCCGCTGCCAAAGGTCACATCGTTGATGGCTTTACTCGATGTCATGACGGCGTCCTTGATTTCGGGCATGTTCACGACATTGCCGTTAGAACGTATCACGTCGATGTTGGAGTTGCTGTAGACAACAACGAGATAGTCGTGACGGTTGTTGTAGTAGATCTGGGAGATGGTCATGTCGCTCAGGTAGTTGATTACGCTCAGCGACTCGTTCTCTGATGTCTCCTTGTCCAGGCGGAACAGGTATCCGCTGGCCAGGTAATAGACCCACTTGTTGGTTTCGACGACAGTGGATACATTCTCGCCCTGGAACGCCACATGCAGGCGCCAATCGCCCACGGCATTCTGCGCTGCCAAGCACTGCGCAAGCATGAAGCAGACGAACAACAACGATGATATCTTCTTAACCATTTTCTGTATTCTGTTTTAGTCTTTCTATTAGGTGGATAAAATGTAGGTACCAAGAAGCCGGCAAGGACTTCTTGATACCTATATAACGTAAACACCTCCCGTTAAATTGTGTGGCACCCGCATTTGTCCTGTTGCGGGGTCATTGACTCAGGTTGGAGGTCGTTGAGTCGCGTCAGGCGAGCTTGGCGAGAGCGGCGGCGATGCGCTTGGCGGCTTCGCACAGGTTCTCGTCGCTGGTGGCGTAGCTCAGGCGGATGTAGCCCGGGCAGCAGAAGGCGGTGCCAGCCACGGTGGCGACATGGGCCTCGTTCAGCAGGTAGAGGGCGAGGTCGTTGTCGTCGTTGATGACGGTGTCACCGTTACGCTTGCCGTAGTAGGATTCCACCTTGGGGAAGGCGTAGAACGCACCGTCGGGCATATTCAACTCGAGACCGGGGATTTCCTGCAGCAGGCCAACAATGAGGTTGCGGCGGCGCTTAAAGGCGACACGCATCTCCTCAACGCAGTCTTGGGAGCCGTTATAGGCAGCCTCGGCAGCCTTCTGGGCGATGGACGAGACGCCGCTGGTGTACTGGCCCTGCATCTTGGTGACGGCCTTGGCCACCCACAGCGGGGCAGCGATGTAACCGATGCGGTAACCGGTCATGGCGTAAGCCTTGGATACACCGTTGATGATGACCACCTGCTCCTTGATGGCGTCGAACTGTGCGAGCGACTCGTGGTGTCCCACATAGTTGATGTGCTCGTAGATCTCGTCGGCGATGACCATCACGTCGGGGTGACGCTCGAGCATCGCGGCAATAGCCTTCAGCTCGTCACGGTTGTAGATGGCGCCGCTGGGGTTGCTGGGAGAGCAGATGATGATCAGGCGGGTCTTGGGGGTGATGGCTGCCTCGAGTTCGTCGGCGGTCACCTTGAAGTTCTTCTCCATGCTCGAGGGCAGGAGCACGCTCTTGCCGCCGGCCAGGTTGACCATCTGCACATAGCTTACCCATGCGGGAGTGGGGATGATGACCTCGTCGTCGGGGTTGATGAGTGCCATGATGGCATTGCACAGCTCGTGCTTGGCACCATTACCAATCACGATCTGGTCGGGCGTGTACTCCAAGCCATTCTCGCGGCGCAGCTTCTCGCATACGGCCTGGCGCAGCGACAGATAGCCGGGAACGGGTGAATAGAACGAGAAATTGTCGTCAACGGCCTGCTTGGCGGCAGCCTTGATGTGGTCGGGGGTGAAGAAGTCGGGTTCACCCACCGAGAGGTTGATGACGTCCACGCCCTGAGCGCGGAGTTCGCTGCTCTTCTGTGACATGGCGAGGGTGGCACTCGGTGCCAGTGCGTTAATTCGGTCTGAAAGTCGGTTCATTGCTTGTACAGTTATAAGAGTATTAAGTTTTTTGTTAATGAGTATTCTTTGATTACCGCAAAGGTAGGTCTTTTTGCTTGAATGGGCAAATTTATCTAAAATTTGGCTCACTTCTCGACAACCCTGCCGTCCACGACCTTGAAGCGGCGCTCAAATTCCTCGCGGGTTCTCTTCCAGCGGTTGTGGCTCCACAGCCAGTACTGCGGTGCACGGTTAATGGTCTGTTCCATGAGCCTGAAATAGGTATCGGTCAACTCAAACTCGCCCATCGTCGACGGGTCACGCGTGATGACGTGGTACTCGCACTCATAGCGGCCGCGCCCCATGTGCTTGACGTCAAGATAGACGGCAGCTTGATTCTGGGAGTGCACGATGCGCTCAATGCCGGTGAACACGGGCGTTTCCTGGTTGAGGAAGGTGAGCCAGTGGTGGATGTTGTGCCATGTGGGCACCTGGTCGTTGATGTAGCCTAGGATGGAGGGACGTCCGTCATGCTTATTGCCCAGAATCCAGCGCAGGGTCTCCTTCATCGAGACGTTGTCCGAGCCCATGCGTCCGCGTGTCTTCAACACGACGCGGTTGACGACATCGTTCTCGAGCGGATGGTAAATCTGGCCCATGGCCACATTGCTGTTGGCCAGCGGCTTGAGCCACAGCACCAGTGACGACACCCACTCCCAGTTGCCATAGTGTCCCAGCAACAGCGCCACCGATTGTCCGCTGTTGAGGATTTCGGCCACCTGCTCGCTGCCCTTGAAGGTGACACGCCGCATGATGTTCTTGTCGCTGATCGACGTGTACTTGACGGTCTCGACCAGCAGGTCGGCGAAGTGTCGGTAGAATCCGCGCCTGAGCGCCTTGATTTCCCCTTCACTCTTGCCAGGATAGGCGTTATGCAGGTTCTTGGTAATGACACGGCGGCGGTAGCGCAGGACGTAGGCTATCAGCACGAACAGGATGTCGCTGAAGATGTAGTGCAGCCACAACGGCAGCAGCGACAACCCGTACCACGAGCCGTAAATCACCCAAAATAATATCTTCTTCAGGATTTTCTTCATTAGCGACGGCGAAAGTACAACATTTTCCCGTGATGAGCAAAAACTTTTGTTTTTCTTTCCCCGTGCGCCACGTCTGGATGGATTCCATGTGTTCAACCGGGAGAATGAATTCTCAAAGTGTTCGCTTAATCGGATTTTTGGAGTACCTTTGCAGGCGCTATGAAGACCATCATCACTTTTTTGAAGAATTGGACATTGCCCAGCGCTATCGTGTCGGGCACGGTCATCTATCTGATATTCTACTGGATTCCAGCGCTGGACCCGGTGAGCGCGGTCATGGAACCGATATTCGACACCATCCTGCCGCTGTTCATGAGCCTGATCCTGTTCACGACGTTCCTGAGGGTCGATTTCCACAAGATGCGCCCGTCGATGTGGCACCTGTGGGTGTCGGTGTTCCAAGTGGTGCTCGTGGCATTGCTGGTGGCGCTGATTTTGGGCTTTGACATGCAGGGCAAAGACCTGATCCTGATGGAGGGCATCTTGACGTGCGTCATCTGCCCCGGTGCGAGCGCCGCGCCCGTGGTGACGGGCAAGTTGGGCGGTAATCTCGAGACGATGACCAGCTATGTGTTCCTGTCCAATATTGTCACGGTGTTTGCCGTTCCCGTGGTGTTCCCGTTGATAGATAATGATGTGGACATCAGCTTCTGGACCGCTTTCTGGATGATCATGTACAAGGTTTTCCTCGTGCTTGTGTTGCCCTTGATAGGCGCTTATCTGGTCAAGCACTATCTGCCGCGCATCCATCAGCGGCTGGTGGCTATCCAGGACCTGTCGTTCTACATGTGGGGCATTTCGCTGACCATCGTCACGGGCTGTACGGTGAAGAACATCATCAACAGCGGCGCACCCCTGGTGTTCCTGCTCACCATCGCCATCGTGTCGTTGCTCATCTGCCTGGCGCAGTTTGCTGTCGGCAGGTATATCGGACACTTCTTCGGCACCGTTATCGAGAGTGGCCAGGGCCTGGGGCAGAAGAACACCGCCTTTGCCGTGTGGATTGCCTACACCTACCTCAGTCCGCTTTCGGTGGCTGGCCCCGGCTGCTATATCCTGTGGCAGAATGCCATCAACAGCCTCGAGATTTGGCATCACCGCAAAGTCACTGAACGACAACAGATAAAAGGAAAACAATAAGCACAGTGGCATCCGCGCTCTTGCTTAAAAAACAACTCGCACAACTATAACAACTCAATGTTGATGAGTCATGAAGAAATTGATTAATCCATATCTTGATAAAGAGGGATACAACTGCTTTGGTTGCAGTCCGACGAATCCCATCGGCTTGCATCTGGAATTTTGGGAGGACGGCGAGGATGTCGTCACCACCTGGTCGCCTTGTGTCAACTATGACGGTTGGGTAGAGACCCTGCACGGCGGCATCATCAGCACGCTCATCGACGAATTGGCCAACTGGGTGCTCTCGCGCCGCTTGCAGGCCGCCGGTGTCACCACCAAGCTGGAAGTGAAGTTCCGCCGACCCGTCTCCACGCGTGACCCGCAGATTACCCTGCGCGGTCGCATCACGGGCAACGTGAAAAATTTCTACACCGTCCACGTCACGCTGCACGACAGCCAGGGCCGCCTGTGTGACGAGGGCGACGTGACCTATTGCATGTTTGATAAGGAACGTTCCCGTGAGATGGGCTTTACCGCTTGTCTCACCGAGGAAGAAGCCGGCAACTAGATTGTGTGACGTGTGATGTACTCAGCGGCTGTGGTGGTGCAGACGTTGGTGCCCAGGCGGTCGGCCAGGCGGCGGTAGCCGTCGAGCATGGCGGCGCGTTCGGGCGTTTCATCCAGCAATTTGGATAGATGTTCATCGATGGAGTCCACGGTGCACAAGTGCATGAGTAGCTCGGGGATGACGGGCTCGTCGGTAATGAGGTTGGGCAGGGTGACGTATTTCCCTTTTAATAATCGGCGATAGAATTTATAGGACCACTTGCTGCCGTTAAAGCGGTAGCAGGCCACTTGAGGCGTGCCCAGCAGGGCCGTCTCGAGGGTGGCGGTGCCCGAGGTGACCAGTGCGACGCGGGCGTGATGCACGAGGGGATAGGTGGCATCCCGCAGGACGGGCAGGGCCGTGCCTGCCATGACCTCGCGGTAGAGGGCGTCCTCGATGCTGGGGGCTCCGGCAATCACGGCTTGATACCCGGGATGGCGGGCTGCAGCCTCGAGCATGAGCGGCAGGTTGTCGCGGATTTCACGCACGCGTGAGCCCGGAACGAGGGCGATGATGGGACGGTCGGGAAGGCCGTTTTGTTCGATGAAATGGGCAAAATCGGGGAAGTTCTTGCTTGCTTGAGCCACTTCCTGAACAGTGGGGTTGCCGACGTAGGTGGCCTTGTAACCCCGCTCCTGATACCAGTCGGGTTCAAAGGGCAGGATGCAATACATGTGGTCCACATAGCGGCGGATGTCGCGTACGCGCCACTCCTTCCACACCCACACCTTGGGCGAAATGAAGTAATGAACGGGAATGCCTTGATTATGGGCATTCTTGGCCACCTTAAGGTTAAACGACGGGTAATCGACCAGAATCAGCGCTTGGGGCTGCCAATCGTCGATGGCACGGCGTGCGGTGCCCAGGAAACCCAGGATTTTTCCCAAGTGCTTCACCACATCCATGAACCCCATATAGGCCATGTCGCGGTAATGGATGATTGGCTGCATGCCTGCCTGCTCGGCCATGAGGTCGCCGCCCAGGAAGCGGAACTCGGCGTGCGGGTCCTGCTCCTTGATTGATGCCATCAGGTGGGAGGCGTGAAGGTCGCCCGAGGCTTCACCGGCGATGAGGAAATATTTCATTTGACACGTCGTTTTAAGGTGATGAAATCAAACTCGTAGGCATTACGGTGGTCGCTCTTGTGGTGCTCGCGGCTCACCTCTTGCCACTGCGTCATGTCGATGGTGGGGAAGAAGGCGTCGGCGCTTGCCCAGCGGGCGTGAATCCGGGTCAGATGCAGCACGTTGACCAGCGGCATCGCCTGCTCATAGACCTGTGCCCCGCCGATGATGAAAACCGTGGAGGTCTCGGCAGCCTCAATGGCCTCTTCCAGGCTATGCGCCACCGTCACACCGGGGTATTGCCAGCCGGTGTTGCGGGTGATGACGATATTTTGGCGGCCCGGCAAGGGGCGGCGCGGGAAGGACTCAAAGGTCTTGCGCCCCATCACGATGCTGTGCCCCATCGTCACCTCCTTGAAGTGCTTCATGTCGGCCGGCAGATGGCACAGCAGGTCACCCTGGCGCCCGATGGCCCCGTTCTCGTCAATAGCAACTATCGCCTCGATTGATTTCATAGTTTCTCTTTTTTAGTTTCTAGATATTCTAGATGCTCTAGATATTCTAGATTGTCTAGAATTCCTAATTCCTAATTTCTAATTTCTAATTTCTAATTTCTAATTTCTTGGCTATACCGAGACTGCGCCTTTGATGGCGGGCCAGGGGTCGTAGCCTTCAAGCGTGAAGTCCTCGTATTTGTAGTCGTCGATGCTTTTTACTGCGGGATTGAGTACCATGCGCGGCAGGGGGCGCGGCTCGCGTGAGAGTTGCTCCTTGATCTGGTCAAAGTGGTTGCGATAGATGTGCGCGTCACCGAAGGTGTGGATGAATTCGCCCGGCTCCAAGTCCGTCACGTGGGCGACCATCATCAGCAAGAGGGCATAGGACGCGATGTTAAAAGGCACGCCCAGGAACAGGTCGGCACTGCGCTGATACAGTTGCAGACTCAGTTTTCCCTGTGCCACATAGAACTGGAACAACGAGTGGCAGGGCGGCAGTTTCATCGTGGGCACTTCGGCCACATTCCATGCGCTCACCATGATGCGTCGGCTGTCGGGCGTGTTCTTTATCTGGTCGATGACCTGGGCAATCTGGTCGATGGTGCCGCCGTTGCCGTCGGGCCATGCGCGCCACTGACTGCCATAGACGGGTCCGAGGTCGCCGTTCTCGTCGGCCCACTCGTTCCAGATGCGCACGCCATGCTCCTGCAACCAGCGCACGTTGGTGTCGCCGCGCAGGAACCACAGCAGCTCGTAGATGATGGACTTGAGGTGCACCTTCTTGGTCGTCAACAGGGGAAAACCATCGGCCAGGTTGCAACGCAACTGGTAGCCAAACACGCTGCGCGTGCCTGTTCCCGTACGGTCCTCCTTGTCCACACCGTGCTCCATCACGTGGCGCACCAGATCAAGATATTGTTTCATGGGTTATCGTTTTTTTTTTATTGTCGGTTCTTACCAATTAAAGATATTGCGCAATAGCCACCAGAGCAGAGTCAAGGCCAAAAATAGCCAAATCAGCAACGGCGCGTTCAGGCGCATGTACAAGCGCGGGTTGCGGGTGCGCTGTGACTCGGCATAGAGGCAAAGCCCAATCCAGGAGATAGCAATCAGTAGCAGGGCGTTGTACTTGAAGGCTTCGACCAGGTCTCCATGCAGCAGGGCGTGAATGGCCCGCTGGCTGCCGCATCCGGGGCACTTGTAGCCCGTCAGCGACAGAAACGTGCACTGCGGGAACAGCGTTGACGACGACGGGTCGAACGCATAGTAGATGAAGCACCCCACGATGATGGCCGCTAGGGCGAGGATGATGACCAGCGTGCGACGCATGGCACACTCATCATTGCAGGCCCGAGGTCGCTAAGCTGCTGATCATCGAGACAAGCGGCATCGTCAGGATGCCCAGGATGATCGAAGCGATGCACCACCAAGCCCCGATCTCGCTGGCACGCTTGGCTCCCTCGATATCGCCCTCGTTGTACTTGTTAGTCACCTTGAGGGCATAGACGATGGCCACGACGCCGGCGGGCAGACAGCACAGCACCGTCGTGATGATGGCCCAGGCCAGGTTGGTCGGCGGGCACGGCTCGCCAGCAACAGGTTGCCGATAGGGTTGACTAGGCTGCTGATAGGGCTGGCTGGGTTGCTGATAGGGTTGGCCCTGTATAGCCTCGCCAGGCTCGGCTGCGGCAGGAGGTGTGGGTTGGCTGGCATCGGCTGTAGAAATATTTTCTACAGGCTGGGGCTCTACAGGCGTTCCCACGGGAATATCATACAAGCCCTGCAACTCGGGCAACTGGGTGATTTTAACCCAATCGGTAAGCCCCTCGTGCCACACATAGGCCGATGACGTGAGGCCCATTTCCTTGAGTCCGTCCAGGTCCATCGGTCCCGATTGCACTCCATTATGATTAATCCAATATTGCATAATCTATAGATTTTTAATCGTTTGTCGCAAAGGTAATAATAAATTTGGGATAATACGCTATCAAGGGCATTAAAAGTCGCTGAAGAACCTCGGACGGATGAGCAGACCGATGCGCAGGCGCGAGTGATACTGCTTGTAATCCATCATGCACTCGCCGTAGCCGTTATAGTACTGCAGCATGATGAACTGGTTGGAATTGTGGTTGATGCGGTAGCCCAACTGCACGATAGTGTTGAAGTTAAGGGGATTCCAACCCTTGCGTTTAACCAGTGTCATGTCTAGCACCCACTTGCTGTCGTTGCTGATGGCCTGGAAGCCGGCCTGGTAGATGCCGCTGTAATCAAGGATGTCCTTGTTGTACTTGCCGTCAACGATGGGAATCCAATATTTGGCGTGCGCCATGAGATTGGGCGAGATGTAAGCCTCGCCGGCAATGGATATCTTGTTCCAGCTGCGTGACTGGATGCCGTCCTTGCCGTTAGACTCGTGTTCGATCATCAGCGTGGCCTTGCCCACCAGCTTGTTCTTCATGATGATGAACTTCGACAGACCGATACCCGGGTTGAAGTTCAGGTCATGAAACGGCAACGAGTTCCTGAAGACGTGCCAAATGGCCTTCTGGCTATAAAACAGGTACAGATAGGTGTGGAACGGGAGCACACTCTTGGTGAGACGCTGCTGGAAACTGATCTGGAACTTCACGTCGCTGTTGTAGGCGTCGGGCGTGCCGCCCAGCACGGTGCCGCCCACGAAGTAGGTGTCCTTGTAGAGACTGAAGTAAGGACGGCTGTCCAATTCGGCACGGATACTGTCGGCAATCTGTTTGTCGGACTTTTCGAAATTAACGATTTGGCCAGTGGCGGGGAGAATCATCCCAACCAGTAAAGTGAGTAAAATGAGAATGCGGTGTGTCATAATTATAATGAAGTTTTTAAAATCTTATAAAAGTAGTCAATGTAAGTGCTAGTAGAGTGGAATAAGCGACCAAGTCCCGTTTTTTGTCTAGTCGGCATTATATCCGAGAAAAACGGTTCCTGAGTGTAAAAGCGGCATCAGCCATCCATGCAAAGCCATGAACATCAGCCAATCAGCCACATGATGATGAACCACAGCGGCGGTATGGCAAGGGCGGGCAGCATGTTGAGCACATGGCAGTCCTTGATGCGCAGCAGCGACAAGCCCGAGCCGGTGATGAGCAGTCCGCCCACGATGAGCAGTTCGGCCATCAACGCCTCGCTGACAGCCGTGCTCGATAGTAATGCCACGCAGTAGAACATGCCCTGCCACAGGAATAACACCGGCGCTGCCAGCAGCATGCCGATGCCGTAGGTCGAGCCGAAGATGGTGGCCGTGACCAGGTCGAGCGTGGCGTTGGTGAACAGGAAGGTGTGGTCACCTTCCAGGGCACTGATGACGGGACCCAGCATCGACAGCGGGCCGATGCAATAGACCAGCGTGGCTGTCGCGAGTCCGTCGGCCAGGCGGGTGCCGGAGCGTCCCTCGGCCCCTTTCTTGCTGCGGCGCTCCACCAGACGGTGGAACCGCCCGTCGATGTCAAGCGCCACGCCCGCGACGCTGCCGATGGCCATCGCGGCGATAAAGAGCACAGGATACTGGCTCTTGGGCAGGTTGGTGACCACGGCATTCAGACCGATGGCAAAACACGCCAGGCCCAGCGCGTCGTAGAGTACATTCTTGTATTTCTCCTTGATGCCCTTGTGCAAGGCAACGCCGATAAGCGTTCCCACGACAATGGTACAAGTGTTGACAATCGTTCCGATCATAATCTCTTTCTCATTTTGAGCCACAAAATTAATAAAAAACGAGCATCTGACACTTCCTGTAAATATTTATCGTTAAATTTGCGTTTTCAACCTATTGACATTTGCAATTAAGATTCACGGATTATGGCAAGGATATTCATGATATGGGCTGCAGTGCTGCTGATGGCCCTGGAAGTAAGCGCCACGACAAACGACGACGTGCAGCAAGCCGAGGCACTGACAGCGCGCCTCGCCGCGCCGCTGACGGCCAAAGTGGAGTTCCGGAAGATTGACCCCGACGGTGGCAAGGACGTTTTTACCCTCGAGAGCAGGGGCGGCAAGGTCATCATCGGCGGCAACAACGCGGGTTCTATGGCCGTGGGCCTGAACCGCTACCTGAACCGTTACTGCAAGGTGACAGTATCGTGGTATGCCGATGTGCCCGTGAAACTGCCCAAGGCCCTGCCCGACGTGCCCTCGCCCGAACGGGTGACAGCCCGCGTGCCGCAACGCTTTTTCCTGAATTACTGTACCTGGGGCTATACGATGCCCTTCTGGGACTGGAAACGATGGGAGCGCTTCATCGACTGGATGGCGTTGAACGGCGTGAACCTGCCCCTGGCCATCACGGGCCAGGAGGCCGTGTGGTATAACGTGTGGACCAGTTTGGGCATGACTGGCAGGCAGGTGCGCGAGTATTTCACGGGCCCCACCTATCTGCCGTGGCATCGTATGGCCAACATCGACGGGTGGTGCGGACCCTTGCCCAAGGAGTGGCTCGACGGACAGCAGGCGCTGCAGCAGCGCATCGTGGAGCGTGAACGGGCCTTGAACATGCGTCCCGTCTTGCCCGCCTTTGCGGGCCATGTGCCCGGCAAGTTGCGCGACCTGTTCCCTGACGCCGACATTCAGGCATTGGGAGCGTGGGCCGGCTTTGACGAGAAATACCGCACCTATTTCCTCAACAGCGAGGACCCCTTATATGCCCGTATCCAGCGCATGTTCCTGGAGGAGCAAACGCGCCTGTTCGGCACCGACCACATCTACGGCATCGACCCGTTCAACGAGGTGGACCCGCCCAGCTTTGAGCCCGAATACCTGAACAAGGTGTCGCGCCATATCTATGAGAGCCTGACTGCCGTGGACCCTGATGCCGAGTGGCTGCAGATGGCCTGGTTCCTCTACTACCAGCGCGAGGACTACACGCCCGAGCGTACCCGTGCCATGCTCACCGGTGTGCCTCAAGGCAAGATGACGATGCTCGACTACTATTGCGAGTACAAAGAGATGTGGCGCGAGCATGACGGTTTCTACGGGCAGCCGTTCATTTGGTGCTACCTGGGGAACTTCGGTGGCAATACCAACGTTCAGGGCCGTGTCAAGGAGGCCGGTGAGCGCATCGAGCGGGCCCTGCAGCAGTGTGGCGACAACCTCGTGGGCATCGGCTCGACCCTCGAGGGCCTGGATGTGCAGCAGTTCCCCTATGAATACATCCTAGAGAAAGCCTGGAACTTCGGCAAGAGCGATGAGCAGGTCATCAACGAGTTGGCCGACCGTCATGCGGGCAGCGAATGCCAGCCCGTGCGTGAAGCGTGGAAACTGCTCTACGACAGCGTGCTGGACATCACGCCCGGCAACTTTGCCGCCCCGCTGCCGTGTTCTTATCCCACCCTGGGCAAGGAAGGCCGCACCATCAAGTACAGCCCCAGTGACCTGCTCGCCGTATGGGACCTGTTGCTCCAGCAGGACAAGGTCACGACCGACGCCATGACCATCGACCTCATCTGGATTGGCCGCCAACTGCTGGGCGACTTGTTCCTTGTCGAGAAACAGAAGTTTGACGAGGCCTTCAAGCAAAGGGACAAGAGCGTGTTTTACGCTCAGAGTGACCTGTTGTTTGAACTCTTGTCCGACCTCGACAACATCAACAGCCATCATCCTCACGCCACCCTCGAGCAGTGGCTGCAGGAGGCGCGCGACCTGGGCGAAACCCCCAGGGTCAAGGATTATTACGAGATGAATGCCCGTCGCCTTATCACGACCTGGGGCGGAAGCCTTAACGACTACGCTTGCCGCAATTGGAACGGCTTGATGTGGGACTATTATGCCAAACGCTGGGAAACCTACATCCGCATACTCACCGTCGGAATCATTTCCGGTCAGGAACCTGACATCGCCCAGATACGCTCCACGATCGACAAATTCCAGGAAAAATGGGTCACCTCGACCGAAGAGGTCGTCAGCAGCGCCAGCGACGAGGATGTCCTTACCCACTGCCGCCGCCTGCGTGACAAGTACCGCGAGCAACTCGATAACTGGTTGTCAAAATAAGTATCATCATAAAAATAGCGGCGATTGCCGCTTTTTTATTAATTTTGCGGTCATGAAACGAGAGAAGAAAGGAAACATCTGTGTATTTTGCGCTTCAAGTGCCCACATCGACAAGTCTTACGTTGACGCGGCACATGAGTTGGGTAGGCTGTTGGCCGAGGGTGGCTGGCGTTGTGTGAACGGTGGAGGAGCCTCTGGCCTGATGGGCGCTGTGAACGACGGCGTGCTCGATGCCGGCGGCGAGGTGACCGGCGTTATCCCCAAATTCATGATGGATAACGGCTGGGAGCATGACCGCATCGAGGATTTCATTATCACCGCCGACATGCATCAGCGCAAACTCACCATGAGCGAAATCTCGGATGCCATCATCGCCTTGCCAGGTGGTATGGGAACCCTCGAGGAGTTGCTCGAGGCGTTGACCTGGCGTCAACTGGAAATTGTCGAGGCCACGCCCATCATTATCCTGAACACCAATGGCTACTATGACTTGTTGCTCCAGCTCCTGGACCGTGCGATACAGGAAGGTTTCATGAAACCCTCGCACAACCGGTTGTGGCGCGTTGTTTCCACTCCCCGCGAGGCTATCGCCATGCTTGATGACATCCACCCTGTGACATTTGAATCCAAGAACTGATTCTCTTGCCATGCCCGCCCTTGCCGCCCATCCCGCCGATACTGTGCCTGCTGCCGAGGAGGTTGAGTCCTACTATGCACCGCAGTATACCGATGGCTTTCCCGCAACCGAGCCAGGGGACACCGTGCTGGGCTGCATCAACGGGTTGCCCGTGATGGAAGTCCCCGATGCGGGCCCCGCGCGCCCCTTTGACCGCTCGCCGTTGCACGACACTCCCTCGATGGCGCTGCTGATTGCCGGGTTGCTGGCGGTGGCGCTCAGTTACCACTCGGGCTACAAGTATATTGAGAATTTCTTCCATTACATGTTCTCGACACGTCGTCGCGAGAACCTGTTCGAGGACCACACCGTCAACGAGACAAGCATCCTGGCGGCCCTTATCGCCAACACGTGCATCGTCGAGGGATTTATCGTCTATATGGCCGTGAGGCTGTTGTTCCCTGACCTGTCCACTACCCTGCAGCAGAGCGTGTTCCCGCACATCGCCGGCTATTGTGGGATAGCCGTCGGTTATTACGCCGTTCAATGGTTAGTCTACAAGGTGTTGGGTTACACCTTCAGCGACAAGGAGGGGACCCGGTTGTGGCTTGACGGCTTCAAGGCCTCGCAGGCTTTTCTGGGCCTGTTGCTGTTGCCCGTGCTCATCTTGCTCATGTTATATCCCACAAGTGGCAAAATGCTATTGGCCGTTGCGGCTTTGTTTTATGTGCTGGCTAGGCTCATATTCATATTCAAGGGATTTAGAATTTTTTATGGCAATTTGTCATCAATTCTGTATTTTATTTTGTACCTTTGCGCCGTCGAAATCGTTCCCTTAGCCCTTGTGGCTAACGTAACGCATTGGATTAGTGGTATTTTATAGCATTTTTTACTAAATGAGCATTAAGAAGATTCTGGTTTCACAACCAAGACCGACGTCAGAGAAATCTCCTTATTTTGACCTGGAGAAAAAATACGGTGTAGAGATTGTTTTCAGGCCTTTTATCAAAGTTGAAGGTTTAACTTCCAAGGAATTCAGGCAGTCCAAGATTAACGTGCCTGATTATAGTGCCATCATCTTGACTGCACGCACGGCCATCGACCATTTTTTCCGCTTGTGTAAGGAATTGCGCTACAATGTCCCCGACACGTTGAAGTACTTCTGTGTCAGCGAGACCATTGCGCACTATCTGCAAAAGTATGTCATCTACCGCAAGCGCAAGATTTTCTATAGCGAGACCGGACGCATGGAGGATCTGATTCCCATCATTGCCAAGCACAACAAGGAAACCTATCTGATGCCCGTCAGCGATGTGCATAACGACAAGGCTGTTGTCCTGGACAATAACAAGGTGAAGTATGTCAAGGCCGTCATGTACCGCACCGTGAGCAACGACTTCAAGCCGGGCGAACCGTTTGACTACGATATGTTGGCTTTCTTCAGCCCCGCCGGCATCAAGTCCTATACCACCAATTTCCCCGACTATGCCGACCGCAATGTGGTTATCGCCGCTATGGGACAAACGACCCTGGAGGCCGCCGACAAGGCTGGCTTGAAGGTGGATGTCACCATCACTCCCAAGACCCCGTCGATGGCCAGCGCTATTGAGCAGTACCTCAAGCAGGCTAAGGTCGAGGAGGAGAAAGAGGAGCGCAGGGCTGCCCGAGAGGCCGCCAAGAAGGAGCCCAAGAAGGCTGCCGCTCCCGCCAGCAAGGTAGAGGCCGATAACGAGGGTGATGCTGCCGCCAAGCGTTCGGCTGCCGCCAAGAAGGCTGCTGCAACCCGCAAGGCTAAAGCCGAGGCCGAGGCCGCCGCTGCCGCCAAGCGTTCGGCTGCCGCCAAGAAGGCCGCCGCGACCCGCAAGGCAAAGGCCGAAGCCGCTGCAAAGAAGTAATAAATCCTTTTATAGGGACTTTTTTACGGGGCATGACGTGTGCATGCCCCATTTTTTATGTAATTTCGCATCCTGAATGGATTACAAGTTAAATAAAGACGAGAAACTGTGCAGCCGTACGGCTGTGAACCGGCTCTTTGGCGAGGGAAAGTCGTTGATGGCGTTCCCCCTGCGTGCCGCCTACAGGCTGCGTGAGCCCGGCGATCATCCCGTGCAGTTCCTCATCTCCATCCCCAAGAAACGCATCCGCAAGGCCGTGGGACGAGTGACCCTGAGGCGCCGCACGCGCGAAGCCTATCGCCTGAACCGTCGCGAACTGCTGGTGCCGACATTAGAACGGCAAGGGTGGGGGGTAGATATCGCCTTTGTTTATCTAGACAGTTCGCTGGCGCCCTTCAGCGTCATCAACGAGAAGATGGTGAGCCTGCTCACGCGCATCGCTCAGGCCGCCGAACATCAACCGCCCGTCAAGGAAGGCACCGACCATGAAAATGATTGACCACATCAAGCGTTTCGTGCATGAGGTGCTGCACTTCATCGGCTGGCTGTTGATACTACCCATCCGTTTTTACCAGAAGTACATCTCTCCGCTCAAGCCGCCCACCTGCCGCTTCACGCCCACCTGCAGCCAGTATGCTATCGAGGCTATCCGCAAGCATGGCCCGTTCAAGGGGTTTGCCCTCGCCGTGTGGCGCATCCTGCGTTGCAATCCCTGGGGCGGCAGTGGCTATGATCCCGTGCCATGAACGAGATTCTTGATTTCCATACCCATTGTCCGGTCGCGACATCGGCCCTCATTTCGGTTGACCCGCGTGAATTTGACCCGCGGCTCGGTTTGTGCTATTCGGTGGGTTTCCATCCCTGGCATGGCATTGACCGTTTGACCGACGAGGATTATGAACTGTTGGATCGTTGTGCGCGTCATCCTCAGGTTCTCGCCATCGGCGAAACCGGCATGGACCATTTGCGCGGAGCCCCGCTTGACTGCCAGCGCGAGGCTTTTGTGCGTCACCTGCGGCTGGCGTCTCTCCTGGGTAAACCGGTGGTGGTGCATTGCGTGAGGGCGGCTCAGGATATCCTGTCGGCGCGGCATCAGGCGGCGCTCGACAGTGTGCCGTTGGTCATCCATGGTATGAGGTCGGGCGAGCGTGTGGCCCGTGTTCTGCTTGACGCGGGGTGTTACTTGTCATTCGGCGAACATTTCAACGAGGCGGCAGTACGGCTCACCCCGCTTGACCGCATACTGCTCGAGACCGATGAATCACCAGTCGATATCAACAGCATTGCTGCGGCGGTAGCGCATGCCCTGGACCTCCCGCCCGAGCAACTCGTTGCCCAGGTCACCGCTAACGCGCGTAAGCTCCTTTATTGAATTCTATTAGTGTCTGGGTAAACATCGTTTAAGATGAATCAGGCAGGGTGATTTGTTTATGCGAGCGAAACACCCGGAGGGTGGCATCTGATTAACCGGGGGTACCTGCTAATGAAACGAGCGAAGCGAGTGAATTGGCAGGCACCCCCGGTGCCACAATGCCTCTATATCGTCGCCGGAGGCGACCCCAATACCCATAACCGTCAAGGGGGTCGCCTTCAGCGACATTCTTACTTACGTCCTTACCCGTGGTGATGCTGGCTCTCTCGCTCCGCTCAAGCCCTAAGACTCGTTGATGTCTGTAGTCAACTATCAACTAATAAATTAGAACAATCAAATAGACTTTTTCCCAAACACTTATTGTTTTAGCGGGTAACCGCTGCTGCCAGCCGTTCCATGCCCTCGGCGAGGACGCTGCGCGGGACAGCGACATTCAGGCGCATGAAGCCGCTTCCGCCCCTGCCAAACATCGCGCCGTCGTTCAGGCCGATGCGCGCCTTGTTGACAAACAGGTCGATGAGCGCGTCATGTTCCAGACCCAGGCCCGTGCAGTCGAGCCAGACGAGGAACGACGCTTGAGGCTTGATGGCGACAACTCCCGGGATGTGGTCGCGGCAATAATCCACCACCATGTCGATGTTGTCCTCGATATAATCCAGGCATTGGCTCAGCCACTCGCCGCCATGGCGATAAGCGGCCCGTGTCGCGGTCATGGACAGGAAGTTGGGGGCACTCTGGCTGTTGACCGATAACCAGTTGAAGAAGGGTTTGCGCAACTCGGGATTCTTCACGACACACCACGAGCTGACGATGCCGGCAATGTTGAACGTCTTGCTCGGCGCACCCATCACCACGCCCACGGCACGCGCGTCGTCGCTCACGGTGAGGAACGGCGTGTGGCGATGTCCCTTAAGCACAAGGTCACCGTGGATCTCGTCGCTGAAGACCACCACGCCATATTTCCTGGCCAGCGTCGCCACCTGTTGCAGCACGTCGGCGCCCCAAGCGATGCCGATGGGGTTGTGGGGATTGCACAGCACCATCATGGCGGGGCGCTCGGTCTCGAAGATGCGCTCCAGCCCTTCGAGGTCCATCTCGTAGAATCCGTCGGGCGTCCTCTTCAGGTCGTTGACCGCCACCATGCGGTTGTTGCCGGTGATTACCATCCTGAAGGGGTGGTATACCGGTTCCTGGATGACGATTTTGTCGCCAGGGCGGGTGAAATGGTTGACGGCGAGGCCGAAGCCGTTCACGATGCCGCCGATGAAGCACACCTCCTCCTCGGTGAACTCCAGCCCGTTGCGCTCACGCTGCCAGTCGATGATCGACTGCCAGTAGTCCTCGAGGGGCACGCTGTAGCCATAGATGGGGTGCTCGGTGACACGGCGGGCGAGAGCCTCGGTGATATCGGGGCATGCCGCGAAGCCCATGTCGGCCACCCACAGCGGCAACACATCTTCGCGCCCGAACATCTCCTGGCACATGTCGTACATCACACTGCCGCTGCCACGGCGGTCAATCACACGGTCAAAGTCATATTTCTTCTCCATCTGATCCATTTTTTTGTTGGTTTGATTCCACAAAGTTACTGTTTTTGCACGAAAGACCAAAATATCTGCCCTTTTCTGTCAAAAAAACATATTTTTATAAATACCTATAAATCAACTTGTTGCGAAATTCGTGGTTTTGGGCGCAAAAGAAAAATGCACTTTTTTTTAAAAAAAATCGCCAAAATAGTTGGTAGTTCCGAAAAAAGCAGTACCTTTGCAGTCGCAATTGAACAAACGATGACTCCGTAGCTCAGTTGGTAGAGCAATTGACTCTTAATCAATGGGTCGTGGGTTCGA
>CACYSG010000003.1 GCA_902776955.1 uncultured Bacteroidales bacterium
GGTCTTAACGACCTTGGGACCGGTCAGGAACATGAAGGAGATACCCTTGGCCATGATGATGAAGTCGGTCAGGGCAGGGGAGTAAACGGCACCACCGGCGCAGGGGCCCAAGATGGCGCTGATCTGGGGAATCACACCCGAAGCGTTGATGTTGCGCTGGAAAATCTCGGCATATCCGGCCAGGGCGTTCACACTCTCCTGGATGCGGGCACCACCCGAGTCGTTCAGGCCGACAACGGGAGCACCCTGCTTCATAGCGAGGTCCATCACCTTACACATCTTCAATGCCATGGTCTCGCCCAGCGAGCCGCCGATGACGGTGGCATCCTGTGCAAAGACGTAAACCAGGCGGCCGCCGACGGTACCGAAACCGGTCACAACGCCATCGCCGTCATAGGTCTTCTTCTCCATGCCGAAGTTGGTGCAGCGGTGCTGAACAAACATGTCCAGTTCCTCGAAGCTGCCCTCGTCAAGGAGCATATTGATGCGCTCACGGGCAGTGAATTTGCCCTTCTCGTGCTGCTTGGCAATAGCCTTCTCGCCACCGCCCAGGCGCGCTTTCTCGCGACGCTCAATCAGCTCTTGGATTTTATCAAGTTGTTTTCCCATTTTTCAGTTTCCTTTAGTCGATAAATCGTATACTGTAGACTTACTCATTGGGTTTCTCGCAAAGCTCAAGCAGTGCGCCACAAGTGGTCTTGGGATGCAGGAAGGCGATGTTCAGGCCCTCGGCACCCTTGCGGGGATGTGCGTCAACAACGCGGCCGCCCTTCTCCTGTACCTCGTCCAGGGCGTTCTGTACACCGTCTTGAACAGCAAATGCAATGTGCTGGATACCGCCACGGCCACCGTTCTTCTCGATGTACTTGGCGATAGCGCTCTCGGGGGCAGTAGCCTCGAGGAGCTCAATCTTGGTCTGACCTACCTGGAAAAAGGCGGTCCTTACCTTCTGATCCTCTACTTCTTCAATGGCAAAGCACTTGAAGCCCAGCATGTTCTCGTAGAAAGGAATAGCCTCCTCGAGCGAGGTAACAGCGATTCCCACGTGTTCGATGTGCGAAATGTTCATAACTTTCTGTTTTTTAGACAATTATTTAATTGAAATAAGTTAATTTTCAAAATAACGCACAAAATTACTAAAAATATCTTTATAACAATGTGGCTATCGGCTGAAAACATGAGCACTTTGCCCTTAAAATAACATTTTTTTAACATTATATAATGCGCGTGGTAACTGTTCAGCGAAAAACCTTCGGTAACGCCTCACGCTAAGCCGCAAAGCGCTAAGATAAGAGCTTCTGTATTACACGTTCCACCATTGAGAGCACGGGTGCCATCAGCTGGGACGGTTCTAATGATGCGGTAAGCGAAGCGGCGCTATCAGTTAGAACCGTCCCAATGCTTTAATAGCGGACTTTGCTTTGCGCCTTCACGCCTTAGCGTTGGTCCATAGTGCGCGGATGCCCAAAAAATGATTTTTTTTGATTTCTTGCTCGCGCCAGCGAGCAATCCCAATAATTCTTAGCGGCTTTGCGCCTTTGCGTGGGGTCAAACTGCTGAATACATACGCGCGAATGACCCTGATGGTGGCATGGGTTTGCCAGCGAAATACAGGCTGAACATCGCATCGACTGTTTAAATGTGATAAAAACTGCTTATCGGAAACCGAAAACCGAAGACTTTTTCATACCTTTGCACGGAATTTTCATGAAATAACGACAATCGAATGGATTATCAACTCATAGCCACCCCCGAGGGTACCCATGCCCGCGCAGGCCTCATCACGACCGACCACGGCCAGATTGAGACTCCCATTTTCATGCCCGTGGGCACTGTGGGCGCCGTCAAGGCCGTGCACATGACCGAGTTGCGCGAGGATATCAAGGCCCAGATCATCCTGGGCAATACTTATCACCTGTACCTGCGTCCGGGAATGGATATCATCGAGCGCGCTGGAGGTCTGCACAAGTTCAACGGCTGGGATCGTCCCATCCTCACCGACAGCGGCGGATTCCAGGTCTTCTCGCTGGCCGATAACCGCAAGCTCACCGACGAGGGCGTCACCTTTCGCAGCCACATCGACGGCAGCAAGCACCTGTTCACACCCGAGAAGGTGGTGGACATCGAGCGCAGCATCGGCAGCGACATCATGATGGCACTCGACGAGTGCCCGCCGGGTACCAGCGACTACAACTATGCCCGCAAATCGTTGACCCTGACCCACAATTGGTTGGCCCGTGGCTGGAAACACTTCCAGAACACCCAGCCGCGCTATGGCCACAGCCAGGCCTATTTCCCCATTGTGCAGGGTTGCGTCTATAAAGACCTTCGCCAGGAATCCTCCAAGTTTGTCGCCGACCTGGGAGCCGACGGCAACGCTATCGGCGGCCTCGCCGTGGGTGAGCCCACCGAGGTGATGTATGAGATGATTGAGATTGTCAACGATATCCTGCCGCAGGACCGTCCCCGGTACCTGATGGGCGTGGGCACGCCTGCCAACATCCTTGAGGCCATCGACCGCGGCGTGGATATGATGGATTGTGTGATGCCCACCCGCAACGGCCGCAACGGCATGCTCTTCACGCGCCATGGCATCATGAACATGCGCAACAAGAAGTGGGCCGACGACTTCTCGCCCTTGCAGGAAGACGGTCCGTCGGTGGTGGATCATCTGTATAGCAAGGCCTATGTGCGCCACCTGTTTATCGCTCAGGAAATTCTTGCCATGCAGATTGCCAGCATCCATAACCTGGCCTTCTACCTGTGGCTTGTGGGCGAGGCCCGCAAGCACATCATCGCCGGCGACTTCTCCGCATGGAAGCGCCAGATGTTGCACGAAGTGCAGCAGAGGTTGTGATTAGGTAGGAATTAGGAATTAGAAATTAATTAGGAATTAGGAGTGAGGAATTAGAAGTTGGGAGTGATGGAAGATCAGCTCAAGGATATTGAAAAACAGCAGCCTGTAGAGACGCAAAATCTTGCGTCTCCCACCGACTCTGTCCAGTCGGTTGACTCCGTTGAATCTGCTCCTCCCGTTGAATCCTCCGCACCTTCTAGGAAGCGCTATCCGTGGTATCATGTGAAGCGCATCGACCGCTATATCATCAAGCACTTCCTGGGTACGTTCTTCTTCGCGATTCTGCTGCTGTTTGCCATCGTGGTGATGTTTGACATCAACGAGAAGCTGGATGCCGTGCTCACTGCCCCGTGGAAGGCGACCGTCTTCCAGTACTTCATGAACTTCCTGCCGTTTGTGCTCAGTCAGTTCAGCCCGCTGTTCACGTTCATCGCCGTGATCTTTTTCACGTCACGACTGGCCGACCGCAGCGAGATTATCGCGATGTTGTCCAATGGCATCAGTTTCTACCGCCTGACGTTGCCCTATTTGTTCTCGGCCGCAATCATCGCCATCGGCAGTTACCTGCTGGCGGCCTATATCATTCCGCCTGCCAATGTTGAGCGCATCGCCTATACCAACAAGTGGGTCAAGAACAAGGAAATCACCTATGGCGACAATATCCAGTTGCAGGTCAAGCCTGGTGTCATGGCCTACATGGCACGCTATGACAACACGACGCGCAGCGGTTTCCGCTTCTCGCTCGAGCACTTTGACGGCAACACCCTCAAGTCCCGTCTCACGGCCGAGACCATCAAGTATGACTCGGTGGGATTATGGACCGTTCACAACTACACCATCCGTGAATTCAAAGGTTTGAAGGAGACCGAGACCCACGGCCACGACCTGGACACCCTGCTGAATATCGACCCGCGTGACTTCCTTATTTCCAAGAATGATGAGCAGACGATGACCTCGCCCGAGCTCAAAGAGTACATTGCCAAGCAAAAGGCGCGCGGTGTCGCCAATATCAAGAACTTTGAGATAGAGTATGAGCGGCGCATCGCGATGACCGCCGCGGCCTTCATCCTCACAATCATCGGCTTGGCGCTCTCGTCCCGCAAGGTGCGTGGCGGCATCGGGCTGAACATCGGTCTGGGACTGCTGCTCAGTTTCTCTTACATCCTGTTCATGACCGTTACATCCACCTTTGCGGTGTCGGGCTATACCAGTCCCCGCGTGGCCATGTGGATCCCCAACATGGTCTATATCGTCATCGCGGCCATCCTCTATTACCGCGCCTCGCGGTAAGCTTCCGGTTTTTCTTTTTGCTGCTCCTTTTGATTCCTGCTCAGTGGGGACCACTCTGTGCGCGCACCCCCGCCTTATTGTTTTTTGTTATTTTTGTCATTTTTTGTTAAATAAAATACAAATTCTTTGCATATAGTTTGTGATTTGTTACTAATTTTGCTAAACAATTAACACTTTTTTATTAAATTATTTTGAATAGTTATTATTAATTTTTTGAGTTTATGAAGAAATTATTAGCTTTATTCGTGATGGCCATCGGCGCCTGTGGCATGATGATGGCAGCTTGGGTACCCGATGATTATGCAAGCATCAAGCTTGACAAGGAGGGCGCAGAAGGACAGGTGCAGATGAAGACCTTGCGCACCGATGAGGGAAAGATTATCCTCACCTGGCTGCGTGGCGAGCGCAAAGATTATTTCGCCTATGAGCTTCACCTGCAGGTATTTGACGAGGACGGTAACGCCATGTTCGGCGATGAGGGTATCATCGTCAGCGACAAGCCCACCCGTAGCTGGAACACCGATTACGGCTTGGCTCTGGCTCCCAATGGAGACATCATTATGGCCTACACTGACATCCGTAATGATACGGAGTATGAAGAAGAGACCGAGGTATATCTATACCGTTACTCCCAGGACGGCGAGCCCGTGTGGGACCCCGACGGTGTGCTCTTCCCCTCATGGAATGCCAACCCCAACACCTTCTCGGCCGAGGATGAGAATCCCGCTGTTTGCGTCAGTGGCGACAACATCTACGCTGCTATTGTCCGCAACGAGTACTTTGGCGGCATGCAGAGCGTTTGGGAAATGGTGCGCTTCAATGACGACGGCACGGTAAACCCCAACTTCAAAAAGACGCTCAACTGCCGTGTCCTGACGATGAATCCCGCCCCCAATGGCTACGTTTATTGCGTGTATAACAACAGCAATCGCGGCTATGATGCCGACATGCTCGACGAGGACCTCATCAGCGTTTGGGGCGAGCCTGTAACCATCGAGTCCAGGCCCATCTCCAACGGCTATTACTATCCCACGCCCCTCACGGCAGTTAACGAGGACGATGTCCTGATGCTGTCCTACAGGGTATTGACCGACTTCTACGGCTTCCAGGTTGTTAACTACGTTGACCCCGACGGCAACTTTGCCGCCGAGGCAATCAGCTGCAACAACAGCATCGACGGCAATGCCGGCAGTGCCCAGATGGGTGTGAAAGAGAACAGGGCCATGGTGGCTTGGGAATGGGCTTACTCTGCTTCGGCTAACTACATTAACGTCAACGTCATCGACGACTACGATAACTTCTTCTGGACCGGCGACCTCGAGTACGGTTTGTCGCTTGATATGAATTCCGACTGGGGATTCACTCCCGTAAAGGTGATTCCCGTTTATGACGGTTGGGTAGTGCTCTACGGTAACAGCACGAGCTGGAATGGAGCCAACTTCATGGTAACCATGATCGACGAGGCTGGTCTTGTCGTTTGGACCAAGCAGATCTGCGAGGACAACTTCAAGTCCAGCGGCTTCTCGGTGGTTTACGACGAGAACAACGCCTATATCTTCTACACCCAGGAGACTCAGTATGACGACAACTGGAACGAGATTCCCGGCAGCTCCGGCATGTATGTCATGTGCGTTGACATCAAGGGTGAGCAACCCTCCACTTCTATCGAGGAGGTGAAGAAGGCCGAGGTTGTCAAGACCGAGATTTACACCCTCGACGGTCGCCAGGTGAGCGAGATGCAGGAGGGCGTGAACATCGTCCGCACGACCGATGCCGACGGCAATCAGACCTCTATCAAGGTGCTGAAGTAAGTCTGAAGCCACATACTAACTAAATCATCAAGCCTTGTGCCCGACTGGTGGCGCAAGGCTTGATTTTTGTAGTGCCCGGTAAAAACTGCACGATGTAGGGCCTCGCCTTGGCCGCTAAAATAAACTACGAATTACTCGAATTTTACAAATTGGCATCCGCGTTCAATTAAGCCAGATTTCACAAATTGCGGCCACGCCAAGGCGAGGCCCTACCTCTGGTAAACAATAACTAACAGATGTTTTTGAGAAATTGCTAGTGAAAAGTACTTTTTTTCATCGGATTTTTATTTGTTATGTCAAAAATGTATATCTTTGCCCATCAATAATCAAATTCAAATATAGAAAAAGTATGAAACAGTTTTTGTCAATTTTCACCGCCCTTCTTTTAGCAGGCACTATTGGTGCTTGGGCCCAGCTTCCCTCAGTCACTCTTAAGACGCTTGACGGAGCAACCGTGCAAAGTGAAACGTTAAGCAATGACGGTCGCCCGTTCATCATCGACTTTTTCGCCACCTGGTGCAAGCCCTGCAACCGTGAGTTGTCGGCCATTGCCGAGGTCTATGACGAGTGGCAGGAAGAAACCGGCGTGAAAATCTATGCCGTGAGCATCGACCAGGCCCAGAACATCAACAAAGTTAAGCCTCTGGTTGACCAGAATGAGTGGGAATATGAGGTGCTGCTCGACCCGAACAGCGACCTGCTCAAGGCCCTGGGCGGACAGATGATCCCCTTTGTCGTCGTCGTTGACGGCAATGGCAACGTCGTGAGCAAGCATAGCGGCTATACCGATGGCGCCGAGAACGAGTTACTCGAGGAGATTCGCAACCTGCTTAATCCATGAACTTCTCAAACCCAAAGATGAAGAAACCATCGTTCAAACTGTTGCTCCTGTTGCCGGTATTCGTGCTGGCGGCATTGCCCATGAAGGCTCAAGTGACCTTCAGCGGCAGTGTGCAGAGTGATATCCTCTTTCCTCAAGACGATGAAAAAATCGGCACCGAGCACAGCGATGACAAAGTGTTGACCAACACTTATCTTGACTTGAAGCTCGGCAGCAAATATGTCGATGCAGGTGCCCGTCTGGAGTTCCTGAAGTTTCCGCTTCCGGGCTATGAACCCGATTTTAAGGGGTGGGGCGTGCCGCACATCTATGTGAAGGGACATTACAAGAATGCCGAATTGACCGTGGGCGATTTCTACGAGCAGTTCGGCTCGGGATTTGTTCTGCGCACCTATGAGGAGCGGTCGCTGGGAATCGACAACTCCCTGCGTGGAGCCAAACTCAATTACAGGCCCGTCAACGGCGTGGCGCTCAAGCTCTTGAGCGGTAAACAGCGCCGATACTGGCATCACAATGACGCACTCGTCAGCGGCGCTGACCTGGAAGTGGCTATCGACCAGTTCATCAAGCCCATGGAGGCTCACGATGTCCACATCACGCTGGGCGGCTCGTGGGTGAACAAGCACGAGAAACCCGAGGACGATGTCATCTTTGTCGATGCGACGCACAAGCTGAATATCCCCAAATTTGTCAACGCTTGGGATGCCCGGTTGAACTTTGCCCACAAGGGCTTTAACCTGCTTGCCGAATATGCCCACAAGTCGCAAGATCCCTCGTTTGACAACGGCTACACCTACGGTGACGGCAGTGCGGCGATGGTGAGCGCATCCTACTCCAAGCGCGGCATGAGCCTGCTGCTGCAGGCCAAGCGCAGCGAGAATATGTCCTTCCGCAGCCGTCGCGGCATGAGCGGTACTTCGAGTTTCATCAACCACCTGCCCGCTTTCACCCACGACCAGACTTATGCGCTGGCGGCGCAATATCCCTATGCGACTCAGATGGGTGGAGAATGGGCCCTGCAGGGCGAATTCGGCTACTCGTTCAAGAAGGGTACGGCCCTGGGCGGCAAATATGGCACAAAGTTGAAATTGAATGTGTCGCATGTACGCGGCCTCGTTGAGGAAGATGTGAAAAATCCCGTGTCGGGCGACCGCGTCATGGGTAGCGATGGCTACCGCACCTCTTTTTTCAAGATGGGCGAGACCTATTATCAGGATATCGACGTGACGATGGAAAAGCGCTGGACGCGTGATTTCTCGTTGATATTGATGTACATGAACCAGCGATACAACATGACTGTTGTCGAGGGACACGGTGGCATGATCAAGAGCAATATCATCATTGCCGACGGCAAGTACAAATTCTCGCCTAAGTTGTCGCTGCGCTGCGAGTTGCAGTACCAATTCTGCGACGGCGATGTGGGCGACTGGGCCTTTGGCCTGGCCGAGCTGTCGTGGGCTCCTCACTGGATGTTCACCGTCAGCGACATGTGGAACTGTGGCGAGACCAAGACCCACTACTATCAGGCACTGGCTACCTATACCCTCAAGTCCCACCGCATCCAGGCGGGCTATGGCCGCACCAAAGCTGGCTACAACTGTTCGGGCGGTGTTTGCCGCTGGGTACCTGCCACCCGTGGTTTCACCTTATCCTATAATTACACATTCTAGTCATCGCAATGAAAAAGTTTCACTATATCCTATTGTTGTCGGCTGTGCTTCTCGCCGTCTCGTGTGACAAGGTGTCGCTCGACGAGCGCCTCACCTATGTCGAGCCGCCCGAGGTGGGCCGTGCCGTGCTCATCGAGGATTTCACGGGTCAGTATTGTGTGAACTGTCCTCGCGCCACCGAGGAGATAGAACGTCTAGTCGAGCAGTACGGTGACAGTGTCGTGATCGCTGTCGCCATCCATTCGGGTCCCTTCTCCAAGCAGAAGGGGGTGCCTTCGCCGCTGTATACCGAAGTCGGCGACCAGTATTTCTCGCATTGGGGGCTGTCGGCCCAGCCCGTGGGACTCGTCGACAGGATTTATGATGGCCTGCCCTTCTCGTTTACCGACTGGGGCGCCGGCGTGAACTATGAAATCAGCTTCGAGGCTCCCGTGTCGTTCATCATGAACACCGGATATGACATTGAAACCGGCCATGCCGAGGTTGAGGTGCAGACCATCGGTCTGGATTCGCTCCCCGTCAGCGGCAGGCTGCAGGTGTGGCTTGTCGAGGACAGCATCGACAGTTTCCAGTTGATGCCCGACGGCAGCACGACCGAGCACTATAACCACATGCATGTCTTCCGTGCCAGCGTCAACGATATGTGGGGCGATGAGGTGCATGTGACTCACGGCCAGGTGGCCATCAACCGCTACGACATCCCGCTTGACCCCGCATGGGTTCTCGAGCACTGCTCACTTGTCACGTTCCTGTATGACGACAGCGGCGTGAAGCAGGTGGCCAAACGTAAATTGACCAATTAACCATATCAAAACCTATTAACCAAGGAATATGAAAAAAGCATTTACTACTATCTTTGCCATAGCCATGGCAATCATGCCGCTGTTTGCTCAAGAGGTCGACGATGTCTTCGCGTTTGCCGACTCGGAGTTTAACGTCTTTGAGAATGGTGCGACCATTGTGCGTAACGTTGTGGACCATGACATGAGCGGAGCCGAGGTGATTTACTCCGGAGTCTATGTCATGGACATGGGCGCCACCGTTGACGACTATCTGAGGATGCATTACACCATCAGCCGCATCGACAACGGCACGTGTCAAATCTGTTTCCCTATCACCTGCAACTCCAAGACCGAAACTGGAACCTATGAGACCTCGCCGGGCCACTTGGACGGTGACCTCCAGGACATCCAGTGCGAATGGTTTCCCGAGGGTGACGGCACCTGTATCGTTGAGCTGCAAATCGAGCGCCTGAGCCGTTATGGTTTCCCGCCCCAGTATGAGCATGAGGCCGACGGTCCCACTATTACGCTCGTGTTTGTCAAGGGCGACGCTCCCGGCCCTAATCCCATCGAGGGTGACGTTGACGGCGACGGCGAGGTCGGCATCAGCGACGTCAATGCGGTCATCGCCATGATCCTGTCGGGCAACGACTATGACTCGGCCTATGACGTCAACCACGACGGCGAGATCGGCATCAGCGACGTGAATACGATTATCGACATCATTCTCAGCTGAGAAAGATAAAAACAGATAAAAACTACGAATTACACGAATTGTACGAATATATCTATTTATTTGTTGAATGAGTGTAATTCGTAGTTTGTACTATAAGAACAAAACTACAATAACAATACAACAAAACAAAAACCACATCAAATGAAAAAATCACTACTACTCTCGTTTTTGGCCGCCTGCTTGGTTGCGATGGCGGCAGGGGCCCAACCGGTTCAGAAGATCATGGGCCACTACACCAGCGACAGCATTTCCCAGCCGGGCTACGCGATGTCCACCTCGGGCACCTTTGCCCTGGCCGTGATGCTCGACCCCGATGAGCTCGAGATGTACATGGGCGGCAACGTCGTGGCCATCCGTGTGGGTTTGTCCGAGTCCGCCGAAATCTCCCAGGTATTTCTTATTCCCGTCTTGAGCGCCGGCCGCTACGGCGAAAAGGTGTATTGGAACTGCGAGATGTCCCAGGCCGGATGGAACACCTTTGAGTTGCCCGACCCCTATGAGCTCAACCTCGAGGAGGGACAGAAACTGCTCGTGGGCTTCAACTACAAGCAGGTGACCGGAGCCCATCCGCTCTCGCTCGTCAAGGTGGGTCAGCCCTACGACACCTACACGTTGAAGAAGACCGGCTCTACCTCGCGTTGGAAAGAAGTCGGCTTTATCAACGACGGTAACCTCGCGGTGCAGTGCATCGTCGAGAAGGACAGCTATCCCGACTATATCATGAGGGCATCGCGCCTGCAGACCGTCTCGACCATCGAGGCCGGCCAGCCGCTGCCCTTCACCCTTGAGGTGAATAACCGTGGTATCAAGGATATCGATGCCGGTGGCCTCACGCTCAACGTTTGCTTCGATGGTGAGCAGGTCGCCACGGTGACCAACGAGACCCCGTTTGACGGCGGTTATTGCACCATCGACACCACCGTTCCCACCGACGGCCTCGGCTCGGGCGAGCATACCCTCACCGTCGAGCTCGCAGCCGTTGACGGTCAGCCGCTTGAAGAGCCCATCGTGCTCGAGACCACCTTCCTGGCCTACAGGATGAGCTTCCCGCGTCAAAAGCACCTCATCGAGCAGCTCACCTCGACCTATTGCACCTATTGCCCGCTGGGCATCAACATGCTCTCGCTGCTCACGTCGATGCGCGACGACCTCATCTGGGTGGGCATCCACGGCAACCTGGGCACGGGCGTTGACCCCTTCCGCAGCGATCAGGCCGACTCGATCATGGCCTATATGACTGGCGGCTCCATCAGCTATCCCTCGGGAGCCTTTGACCGCACCATCGGCTGGAGCGACGACGAGAACATCGTCGGCGGCCTCGGCTACTATGAGCAGTACCACCAGGAGGTGGCCGAGTATTTTGACTACTTCTTTGACTACATTTCCGACACGCGACCCACCTTTGCCGAGGTGAATGCCGACTGCTGGTTCAACACCGAGACCCGCATGGCTACCGTGAGCGTCCACGGCAAGGTATCGCCCGACTTCGACTTCATGGTGGGCGAGGACTCACGCCTCGTGGTTTACATCCTCGAGGATAGCCTTGTGGCCCCGCAGCTCGACAGCGGTACCTGGAGGCCGCAGTTTACCCACAACGGCGTCTTCCGTCAGGCGCTCGGCTCCATCAAGGGTGAGCCGCTGAACCGCACCGACGGCCGTTACAAGAACGTGTACCGCTTTGCCGTGCCCGCAGCCTGGAATTGGAACAACCTCAGGGTTGTCGCCTTCATCTGCCGACCGATCACCAACTATACCGGTGGCTTTGGCGACATGTGGGTGAACAACGCCAACGACTTCAAGTTCCAGATCAGCGACGCCGTTACCGAGGTGAATGTTGACGGTGATGCCGTTCCCGTGGCCTATTACGACCTCACGGGACGTCAGACCAACGGCTTGCAACCCGGTATCAACATCGTCAAGATGAGCGACGGCTCGACACGCAAACTCCTCGTCAAGTAAGCGATCTGGCCCAAAAACATCTGTAACCGAAAAACAGGAGGTGAATTTTTCTTCGCCTCCTGTTTTTTATTGTTGCAAAATTTGCCAGTTTTGTTATAATTTCGTAATTTTGCGCTATCAGTGATGTGTCATTATCAACATGCTGGAACCATAAGGAGATTAACCCTGATGTGAATTGAAATAACGCTATAAAACCAGGCAACGCTACAGCTGTTGTCCCCATTAACTAGTTAACCTCCTCTCTGTGAGCAGGCGTTAGCAATGTTAAGCACAATGACTTTTCATCGCATTGTGGGGCTGACTGCTATATCGTTACCATAAAAACGCTTGAGACATGAAAAAACTATTGCTTGGACTCATTGTGTTATTGCCTCTGTTGGCATTAACGCCCGTGACAGCCGCTGCCGTGACGTTCCCGCCCGAGTGGAACGGTGACGTGAACCGCGACGGCGACATCGACATCACCGACGTCACCATCCTGATCAACGGCCTGTTAAACGACAACATCTTTGAAACGATGGACGTGACGGCCGACGGTCTGTACAACATCACCGACGTCACCGCATTGATCAACATGCTGTTGAACATGCCCAGCCTGCTCGAGGACTATACCGTCAACGGTGTGACGTTCACGATGCGCTACGTGCGAGAAGCGACCTTCACCATGGGGGCGACGAGCGAGCAGGAGCCGTTTGCGGCCCAAGACGAATATCCGCCTCATGAGGTCACGCTCTCGCCCTATTACATCTGCCGCACCGAGGTCAGCCAGGAACTGTGGCATGCCGTGATGGGCGACAACCCGTGCCACTTCAAGGGCTACGGGCTGCCTGTCGAGTGGGTCACCTGGGACGAGTGCCAGGAGTTCATTCATCGTCTCAACAAGAAGTTGGGGGCACAGTTCCGCTTGCCCACCGAGGCCGAGTGGGAGTTTGCCTCCCGCGGGGCACACAAGAGCCGCGGACACATCTACTCGGGTAGTAACGTACTCGACGATGTGGGCTGGTATAGCGACAACAGCGGCGGCGCGACTCATGACATCATGACCAAGGATGAGAACCGTGTCACCCTGCACGACATGAGCGGCAACGTGATGGAGTGGTGCCAGGACTGGTACGGCCCCTATCTGGGAGATGCCCAGCATGACCCGATAGGCCCGCTCACGGGGACGATTCGCGTCGTGCGCGGCGGCTCGTGGAACGACGGTGCCGACGCCTGCCGCGTGTCGAGCCGCCAGAGTCATGACCCGCAGGCCTGCGCATCCACCGTGGGCCTGCGCATCGCGATGGATGCCCGCGACCCCTACTGGTTCACGCTGTCGCACAAGACGGTGCGCCTGGAGCAGGGTGAACAAGCAACGGTGGCCGTCCTCAACGGTAACGGTAGCTACAGCATCCATAACGGAGGCAGCAGCGCCGCCAGCGTCCAAGTCAGTGGTGAGAACCTTACAGTAACGGCACTTGGAGCGGGAACCGCCGAAATCACCGTTACCGACAATACCTCTCAAGCACGCACTAAATTTGTCGTCATCGTAACTGCGCCCGCTGAACCGTGGACTGTCAGCGTGGGCGGCGTGTCGTTCAAGATGATTCCCATCAAGGGTGACCTCTTTGTCATGGGAGCGACGCCGGGCCTGACCAATGGCGCACAAAGCAACGAGCGGCCCATTCACGACGTCACCGTGACCGACTATAGCCTGGGCGAGACCGAGGTGACCCAGGCCCTGTGGAAAGCGGTGATGGGCACCAACCCCAGCTACTTCACAGCAGGAGGCAACTTGCAGCGCCCCGTCGAGCAAGTGAACTGGGAAGACTGCTGGGAATTCATCTACCGGCTGAATGAATTGACTGGAAAGAATTTCCGCCTGCCCACCGAGGCCGATTGGGAATTTGCGGCCCGCGGCGGACGCAAGGCCCACGGCTACACCTACTCGGGCGGCAACACCCTGAACACGGTGGCTTGGAACGCCGCCAACGCCTATAACGTGGGCTCCTCGAGCAGCGACTACGGTACCCACAGCGTCGCTACCCGCCAGCCCAACGAGTTGGGTCTGTATGACATGAGCGGTAACGTGCTCGAGTGGTGCCAGAACCTGACCGACAGCTACAGCAACACGACCCACGTCAACCCCGTGGGTGCCGTAAACGCCTCGACGCGCATTTGTCGCGGCGGCAGCTGGCACGGCAGCTACTCGGATTGCCGTGTGTCGAGACGATACCCGATTTCGTCGACCAGCCGACAGTCTTACCGTGGCCTGCGACTGGCCATCGACAATCCCGGCCCGCACAGTTTCGGCCTGTCCAAGACCGTCATTAAGGTGGAAGTCGGCGATCAGCGCTCGGTAGATATCTACAATGGCAGTGGCGAGTATACCTTGAGCCTCCCCACGGGTGCCGGTATCTCGTGCAACACCAACGGCGAAACGCTAACCGTGACCGGCACCATCGCTGGAACGACATCGGTCATCGTCACCGACACGCGTACCCATGCACTAACGTGGCTCACGGTCATCGTTACACGGCCGACGAGTGATCTTGACCGTGATTTTGACATCCACGGCATCCACTTCAAGATGATCTACATCCCCCAGGGCATCTATGCGATGGGAGGAACCGGCGAGCAGGGTACCGCAGCAGCCGACAACGAGCAGCCCGTGCACCGCATCGCCCTGTCGGACTACTACATCGGCGAGACCGAGGTCACCCGCGCCTTGTGGCATGCGGTGATGGGCTACACGCCGCACGTGTTTGACCCCGAAATGAAGCATCCTATGGCCGGCGTGAGCTGGGAGGAAAGCCAGCGGTTCGTCGCCAGACTGAGTAAAATCACAGGACTGCCGTTCCGCCTGCCCACCGAGGCCGAGTGGGAATATGCAGCCCGCGGAGCCCGTCGAAGCCGTGGCTACCGATATGCCGGCGGCAACACGCTCTCGCTTGTGGGATGGTATCAGAGCAACAGTAACGACACGACCCATTATGTGGCCAAGAAGGTGCCCAACGAGAAAGGCATCTATGACATGAGCGGTAACGTGCTCGAGTGGTGCCAGGACTGGTATGCCAATTACAGTGACGAAATCCAGTTTGACCCCATCGGCCCCGATGAGGGCAGCCAGCGCGTCGTGCGCGGCGGTGCCTTCAACAGCGCGGCCGCGGGTTGCCGCGTGTCGAGTCGCGGCTCGTTTAACCCCGATTCGGCATCGGAGAGCATCGGCCTCAGGTTGGCACTGGACTTCGACAACAATTACAGGCTCTACTTGAGCCGTTCGGTCGTCTGGATGGAGGTAGGAGAGGTCGAAACCGTGAAAATCCTCAACGGAACGGGCGACTACACCATTACCGACTTCAATGACGGCATCGTGGACTTTGCCCTCGACGGAGACAATATCGTGCTCACGGGTTTGGCCGAGGGAACGGCGCATTTCTACATTAAAGATAACGTCACCGGCGCGCGTCGCTTGCTCACGGTGTATGTGACCAATCCCACACACGTCGAGTATCGCCAATTCACTTACAAGAGCATCTCGTGGTGGATGATGTATGTGCGCGACGGAGCGTTTGACATGGGCGCTACCGACGAACAGGGAGCCGACCCCTACGACACCGAGCGTCCCGTCCACCGAGTGGCCCTCAACGACTATTACATCGGTCAGACCGAGGTCACCCAAGAGCTGTGGGATGCTGTGATGTACAACGACTGGAGCGACCACGGCGAGGATGCCCAGAAGCCCGTGGAATGCGTCGACTGGGAGGAATGTCAGGAGTTCTGCGCCCGATTGAACGAGATATTTGAGGAATACGACCTGAACTTCCGCCTGCCCACCGAGGCCGAATGGGAATTCGCTGCCCGCGGCGGGAACTACGGCAACGGATACAAATATGCCGGCAGCAACAACCTGAGCAGGGTGGGATGGTATATGGGCAATGCCCAGACTACCAACAACCCGTATTATGATTACGAGCGCCATCAGGTCAAAACCAAGCAGATGAACGAGTTGCGCGTTTATGACATGAGCGGTAACGTGGCCGAGTGGTGCGAGGATTGGTACGGACCCTACATCCAGGGCGGTTCATTCAATCCCATAGGCCCCGATACGGGCACCGAGCGCGTGCTGCGCGGCGGCAAATACAGCAGCGAGGCCCGCGATTGCCGCGTGGCGTCGCGGTCGTCGATGGAGCCCGTGTGGTGGTCGACCGTGCGTAATGGCGTGGGCCTGCGCCTGGCGATGGATGCCACCGGCTCACACCGCTTCTATCTGTCGCGTCGCGTGGTGAGGATGTACGTCGGCGATCATGTTGATGTCAACATCTATCACGGCACGGGAGAATATGAGATTACCGGAGTGAACAACGGCATCGTGAACCTGGAGCGCGACGGCGAGAAACTCGGGCTTACGGGCCTGAGGGAGGGCACGGCGACCTTTGTAGTCACCGACACCCTCACCGGCGAGCGTTGCCACTTGACGGCCATCGTGTCCGAGCAGCCGTCAGGCGGCGTCATCAAGATAGAGGAGGACAGCTTGAACTTCAACATGATCTACGTGCGTGGCGGCACATTCATCATGGGTAACGACCCCTCGGGCGAGAATGTGGCCCACAAGGTGATTTTGCCCAACTATTACATCGGCGAGACCGAGGTGACACAACGCCTGTGGCAACGCGTAATGGGCGGAAATCCCAGCCGCTGGCATGACGGCGACAAGCCCGTCGAGCGGGTGACCTGGGAAGACTGTCAGGAATTCGTCAGCCGCCTGAGCGCCATGACGGGACGCAGTTTCCGTCTGCCCACCGAGGCCGAGTGGGAATATGCCGCCCGTGGAGGTCGCCGCACCCGCGGTTACCCCTATGCCGGCAGTTACAACGTGGGCAATGTCGCCTGGTACAGCGGCAACAGTTCCACGATGACCCATAAGGTGATGGACCTCTTGCCCAACGAACTGGGAATCTACGACATGAGCGGTAACGTGGCCGAGTGGTGCCATGACGTTTATGGAGCCTATGGCTCGGCGGTTCAGTATAATCCCGTCGGACCCGATGCGTCGCTTGATTCGGCGGCACTGACCGTGCGCGTGCTGCGCGGCGGAGCCTGGAACAGCGAGGCCAGCGGCTGCCTGGTAACTCAACGTGCCAACAACACCCAGAATCATGCCGAGGCAACCATCGGCTTGCGTCTGGCGATGGATGCGCCCACGAGCAGGGCGCTTAGGGTATCGGAGCGCGTCATCTATATGGAGGTGGGCGACGTGAGGACCATAAGCGTCCTCAACGGCTCGGGTGATTACACGACCAGCGGCGGCGGTAGCGTTGTGAGCTACTCAATGAACGCCGATAACATGACCATTACGGGACTGAGAGTGGGTACAACGAGCATCAATATCAAGGACAATGTCTCGGGTTACTACACGACGGTCACCGTCGTCGTGCGACCCAAGAAAAAACCCTTTATCTATCACACGATCACATTCTGGATAAAATATGTGTGGGGCGGCTCGTTTGACATGGGCGCGACCAACGAACAGTCGGTATTCGCAGCCGACAACGAGCGACCCGCTCATCGCGTGCTGCTGCCCACCTACGGTCTGGGAATGACTGAGGTCACCCAGGAGCTGTGGCAGGCCGTCATGGGCTATAATCCCAGTGTCAACACGGGCAATGTGAAAATGCCTGTCGATAACGTCACGTGGGACGAGGCTCAGGAGTTCGTCGCACGCTTGAGCGATTACTTCGACGTCAACTTCCGCCTGCCCACCGAGGCCGAGTGGGAGTATGCCGCCCGTGGCGCATGGCGTCACATGCCATACATCTATTCGGGCAGCAACACCATCGGCAATGTGGCTTGGTACAGCGGCAACAGTGGCGGTACTACCCATGTCGTCGAGACCAAGCAGAGCAACGATGAGCTAATCTCGGACATGAGCGGTAACGTCGACGAGTGGTGCCAGGATTGGTACGGTCCCTACAGTGATCAACCGGCCTATGAGCCCGTTGGACCCGATTCGGCCGATTATCACGTCGTGCGCGGTGGCCGATGGAACAGCAACGCGACAAAGTGCCGCGTCTCGGCACGTTCCACCGACGAGGGTCTTGAGACCTTGCCCGGCGTGCGCATCGCCCTCGAGCTGAACTACGACTATTGGTTCGGCTTGTCACGCAGCGTGGTGTCGATGACCGTGGGCAACTCGCGCACCGTCAAGGTGTACAACGGCAGTGGAGACTACACAGTCACCGCGGCCAACGGAACCATCGTCAGCACAAGCGTGAACGGCGACCAGATTACCGTTACGGGCTTGAAGAAGGGCCGCACGACCGTCACGGTCTATGATAACGTCCTCCAGGATTCCAAGACCTTCACGGCCATCGTCAGGGATCCGTATATCCCCGTGGAGCCCGATCTGCCTGATGAGCCCGACGACTACATTAACGCCAAGATGGTATTTGTCAAGGGTGGCTCATTCACCATGGGCGCTACCAGCGAGCAAGGCACCGACGCCTACTCCAACGAGAGCCCGACTCACACGGTGACCGTGCACAGCTTCATGATGTCCAACATCGAGGTGACCCAGCGCCTGTGGCGCAAGATCATGGGCAACAACCCGAGCACCTTCACCGGTGACCTGGATCTTCCCGTCGAGGGCGTGACCTGGGCGCAGTGCCAGGAATTCATCGCCCGCCTCAACGAAAAGACAGGCAAGAATTACCGCCTGCCCACCGAGGCCGAGTGGGAATATGCCGCTCGCGGTGGTGTCAAGAGCAATGGTTACAAGTATGCCGGCAGCAACGACATCGGCGAGGTGGCCTGGTACAGCGGCAATTCCGACAACACGACCCATATCGTGGGCACCAAGGCGCCTAACGAACTGGGGATCTACGACATGAGCGGTAACGTCTTTGAATGGTGTCAGGATTGGTTTGGCAACTACAGCGATGCCTCGCAAACGTCACCCACAGGCCCCGAGAACGGCACGATGCGCATTCGCCGCGGCGGTGGCTACTCGTCGTCGGCAAGGTTGTGCCGCACGTCCTACCGTGTGGGCTGGTTGCCTACAGCATCGGTGTCGCTCAATGGTTTGCGCCTTGTGCGTGACATCGAGAACCCGAGCTGGTTCGGACTCTCCGAGTCGGTCATCAGGATGGAGCAGTATGAGCACAGGACGGTCAATATCCTCAACGGTAACGGCAGCTACACCGTCACCGGCGGCGGTAACATCGTGTCCTGCCAGGTTGAAGGCGAGAGGCTGATAGTGACCGGACTTGAGGCCGGCACCACTACGATTGCCGTCACCGACAACGCTACTGGCCAGAAGGCTTATCTCACCGTCGTTGTCACCGACCTCGACTGGATACCTATTGATCCGTTGCCCAATATCCGAATCAGGATGGTTCATGTCCGCGGCGGCTCCTTCACCATGGGCGCGACCAGCGAGCAGGGCAGCGATGCACAATCTAATGAGAGTCCCACCCACGAGGTGACCCTCGACGACTATTACATCTGTGACAGCGAGGTGACCCAGCGGTTGTGGGAATATGTGATGGGTAGCAATCCCAGCTACTTCGGCGATGATAACAACTACTACACTTATCCGGTTGAGAGCGTTACTTGGGAGGATTGCCAGCTGTTTATCGCCCGACTGAGCGCAATGACCGGCTATTCCTTCCGTCTGCCCACCGAGGCCGAGTGGGAGTATGCCGCCCGTGGCGGTGTCAGGAGCCGTGGATACAAGTTCGCCGGCAGCGATACCCTCGCCAATGTGGGCTGGTACAGCACCAACAGCAGTGGCACTACCCACGCTATAAAGGGTAAAAACTGCAACGAGCTCACGCTTTATGACATGAGCGGTAACGTGGCCGAGTGGTGCCAGGATTGGTATGGTACCTATGGCGCTGATGCACAGATCAATCCCATTGGACCGTCATCCGGATCTCAACGCATACGTCGTGGCGGCTATTACTCGACAACCGAGCGATACTGCCGCGTGTCGTCACGCAGCTATAACTCGCCCACATCAGGCAACCGCTATACGGGCCTGCGACTGGCGATGGACTTCAGGACGAACTACAGTTTTAGCCTCTCGGAGAGCGTTATCCGCGTCAATGTGGGCAGTCAGCACACCGTCGACCTGATTAATGGTGGTGGCAGCTACACCGTCACGGGCGGCTCAGGATACGTCACCTGGTCGCTTAATGGCAACCAGCTCACCGTGACAGGCTTGCAGGTGGGCACCACGGTACTCGCCGTGACCGATCTGGCCTCTGGCTCGGTACGGCCCCTGACCGTTGTCGTCACCCAGGCCGAAACGCCGCCCAGCGAGGAAGAGTTTGAGGTCAATGGTGTCACTTTCAAGATGATCACCGTTGATGGAGGCTCGTTTATGATGGGCGCAAGTGACAGCGACCCCGACGTCACATATTACGAGGTGCCGCAACACCAGGTAACCCTCTCGACTTACAAGATCGGCCAGACCGAGGTGACCCAAGAGCTCTGGCAAGCCGTCATGGGCTCCAATCCGAGTGATCAGACGGGTAGTGTGCAACTGCCTGTCGAATGTGTCACCTGGGATGACTGCCAGCAATTCATCAGCAGGTTGAATGAGCTGACGGGCAAACAGTTCCGCCTGCCCACCGAGGCCGAGTGGGAGTTTGCCGCCCGCGGTGGTAGATATAACCATGGCTACAAGTACGCTGGCAGCAATGTCATCGACGGTGTGGCATGGTATGTCGGAAACTCCAATAACGTGAAGCATCCCGTCAAGACCAAGAGTCCCAACGAACTGGGCATCTACGACATGAGCGGTAACGTGTGGGAATGGTGTCTCGACTGGCTCGGAGCATATTCATCGGCTGCACAGACCAATCCCACGGGACCAACAACATGGTCTGGAAACACTTATCGCATTATTCGTGGCGGTGCATGGGAAGCCGAACCATTCTTCTGTCGTGTCTTCCGTCGTGTAGGCGTCATCCAGAATTACGCTAGCGAGAATAACGGCCTCCGTCTTGCCCTTGACGTGGACAATAGTCCGAAGTTCCGTCTCAGCGAGACCGTCGTGACGGTAGGCGTGGGCGAGAGCGCGACGGTTAACATCATCAATGGCGGCGGTAATTACACCGTGGCTGGCGGTACTGACTACGTTTCCACCGCCATCAGCGGCAACACCCTCACAGTGACGGGCACCGCCGCCGGCACGACCGCCGTCTACGTCACCGACACTGCCACCGGCGCCACTGCCATCCTCACCGTCATCGTGACCGATGGTCCAGGCCTCGATGAGGACGAATTTGAGGTTAACGGTGTCAGGTTCAAGATGATCCCTGTCGATGGCGGCACATTCACCATGGGCGACAATGATTACATAAGTGACTTTTTTGCAAACCAGAGTCCCGAGCACCAAGTGACCCTCTCTGATTACAAGATAGGTGAAACAGAGGTTACTCAAGCTCTTTGGGTAGCCGTGATGGGTGATAATCCAAGCTACTATGATGGTGATCTAAGCCGTCCGGTTGAGAGAGTATCATGGACGGATTGCCAATCGTTCATCTTAAGGCTAAACCAGTTGACAGGCAAACAGTTCCGCATGCCCACTGAAGCAGAATGGGAATTTGCAGCCAAAGGTGGAAATCTAAGCCAGGGCTACAAGTTCTCGGGAAGCAATACCTTAGGTGATGTGGCATGGTACTATAATGATCAAACGACTCATCCAGTTGCAACAAAGGCATCCAACGAGTTGGGAATCTACGACATGTCAGGCAATGTGAGTGAATGGTGTCAGGATTACTATGGCCCGTACAGTAGCGCGGCGCAAACTAATCCGATGGGACCTGCCCAAAGTAACACCCGTGTCCTTCGTGATTGGGGCATCACTGCGTTTGGAGGACAGAAAAAAATGACCTCCTTCGATCATGATGATGAGGGTAGATACGGTGGATGGTATGTGACATTTAGGTCTGCTAAAAATCAAGATTATTTCGCACATAATAGCTATGACGGGTGGTATTGGTGTGAACAATTACCGGGTCTCCGTCTTGCACTAGACGTGGACAATAGTCTGAAGTTACGCCTCAGCGAGACCGTCGTGACGGTCGAGGTGGGTGAGAGCGCAACTGTCAATATCATCAACGGCAACGGCAGCTATACCGTGACAGGCGGCACCGACCGTGTCAATGCAGTTATCAGTGGAAATACGCTTACCGTTACGGGTACCAATCCCGGTACCACGATGATTTATGTCACCGATGCTGCCACCGGCGCCACCGCCGTTCTCAACATTATCGTCACAGTGGAATATACGCCCGAGGATCAGGATTACGTTGACCTGGGGTTGCCTAGCGGCACGCTGTGGGGAACAAAGAACGTCGGAGCCAGCAACCCCGAGGATTATGGCGACTATTTCGCTTGGGGTGAGACCGAACCCAAGGATGTTTATGACTGGAGTACTTACAAGTGGTGTAACGGAAACTCTAATAACTTGACAAAGTATTGTTCTAGTAGCTCCTATGGAACGGTGGACAACAAGACGCAGCTTGACCTTGAGGATGATGCCGCTTATGTGAACTTGGGTTCATCGTGGAGAATGCCAAGCAAGGAACAACTTGACGAATTGAGAACCAATTGCTCTTGGATCTATACAACGATTAATGGCGTGAAGGGTATATTATTTATAGGCCCCAATGGGAAGATGTTGTTCATGCCTGCCGCTGGTTATCGTTCTGGAAACTCACTTTATTATTCAGACGCAGAAGGCTATTATTGGTCATGCATGAACAACAACAACAGCTCCTATGGGATGTACTTTGTCCCCGGTTATTTGGGCCAATCAACTAGCTATCGCTGCCACGGCTTCACCGTCCGTCCTGTCTATGTCGCAACGTCGTCCATAACGCCGTTCTCGTTGCCTGTTAGCGAGTTGACGACCTTTGTGAATTCAGATCACTATTATACGATCTCGAACGGCAGCGGCAGCTTCAGTGTGGCGGTTGAAGGCACAAGCGTGTTGGCCACCATTGAATCCGGCAGTCTGCATATCCATGCCGTGACGACGGGCGTTTCGACCGTCATCGTTACTGACCTCATCACTGGTGACATCGAATCTGTTGTCGTTACGGTGATCACCCCGCAACGTGGTGATGTCAACTGCGATGGCGTCATCGACGAGAACGACTACGGAGAGTTGTACAGGATAGTCTATCAGAATAAGACTCCACAGAGTACCTACACTGCCGATGTCAATGCTAACGGCAGCATCACATTTGAGTTAGGTAATGATATTCTGTCAAGTGACAACAATGCGCTGATTGAGATTCTCTATAACGACTTGATGACGTCTTGGAATGGGTACCCGTTTGAGGATTTCGATGCTCTAGCCGATGTTCAATATTATGATTATCCTGTTCGAAAATACGACATCAATCAGGATGGTGAAATTAACATAGCAGATTTCACTGCAATAATAGACGGCGCTTTAAACGGCGCAATACAAGGTGGCGACGGGGACTTGGACAACGATGGCGCTGTTGACTGGCGCGACATCTGCATCTTCCACGTCTTCTGGCTGAAATTCAACGAATTCTGGCCCTGCGAAACCCCGACAGAGCACGAGTACGTCGACCTGGGCCTGCCCAGCGGCACGCTGTGGGCAACCTGCAACGTCGGCGCCAACAGTCCCGAAGAATATGGCGACTACTTCGCCTGGGGCGAAACCGAACCGAAGTCGACCTACAACTGGAGCACCTACAAGTGGTGTAATGGCAGAGATAGCACATTTACGAAATATTGTGGCAGCAGTGATTATGGAACGGTCGATAACCTCACAGAGTTAAAGCTAGAGGATGATGCTGCATATGTCAACTGGGGTACATCTTGGTGTATTCCTAATGATGAACAAAGGCAAGAACTAGTGAACAGTTGTTCTTGGTTGTGGACGACGAGGAATGGTGTTAACGGATATCAGGTTACTGGTCCCAATGGTAATACAATGTTCTTGCCCGCTGCAGGCTATCGCTATTATGCTTCATTATACAATGCGGGCTCTAACGGTCGATATTGGACATCAACTATCAACGGCCCCAGATCAAACACAGCCCTATACATTCATTTCGTTTCGGATAATATACCCTTTTATGCTGGCTATCGAATGATGGGCCATACAATCCGCCCCGTACGTACACCTACTGTCACTGCAGAACCAGTAATCACTTATGATATTCAAGATGATAATATGATTATTACGGCGACAGGAGAAGGGACTGTCATTTTGTACATTAATGGTGTAGTTCGTGAAAATCCATGTGTCTATCCACGGGGAAACACAGATGTGATACTCACTGTAACAGCAACTGCCCAAGAGGCAGGTAAGGACATGTCAACTACTACAATGGGAATGCTTGTCCCTGCCTCTGGAGAGCACGTGTACGTTGACCTGGGTCTGCCCAGCGGCACGCTGTGGGCAACTTGCAACGTCGGTGCCAATAGCCCAACGGATTACGGTGCCTACTTCGCCTGGGGCGAAACCGAACCAAAGACGACCTACAGCTGGAGCACCTACAAGTGGTGCAACGGCAGTTCTTCCACGATGACCAAGTATTGCACCAACAGCAGTTATGGCACGATAGATAACAGGATGGAGTTGTTATTAGAGGATGATGCGGCTTATGTCAACTGGGGCTCATCATGGCGAATGCCATCGCAGGAGCAGATACAAGAACTAATTGACAATTGTTCTTCTCAATGGACTACTCTGAACGGTGTAAATGGTTGCTTAATAACAGGAGTGAACGGGAAGTTTCTGTTCTTGCCCGCTGCGGGCGGCTATAGCACTTTGCACTACAACATTGGCTATGACTGCACTGGTTGGTCGCGTGTGCTCGACTCCGGAATGCAAGACCGCGCTTACCATATGGATTACGCTGAAGGACAATGGTACAGCCCATTCATCGATTACCGCAGCCACGGCCATCCCGTGCGTCCTGTACGCATCTTGGAACCTGCCGCACCCGAAGAAGAGGTGTTTACCGTCAAGGGTGTGACTTTCAAGATGATTAAAGTAACTGGAGGAACGTTTACTATGGGGGCAACTGCTGAACAGGGAAGTGACGCTTATACTTCAGAAATGCCTGCTCACCAAGTTACTCTTTCGAGTTTCAGCATAGGTCAAACCGAAGTAACTCAAGCTCTCTGGAAAGCTGTCATGGGAAGTAACCCAAGCAGATTTACTGGTGATTTGCAACGGCCTGTTGAACAAGTGACATGGAGCAATTGTCTTACGTTTATATCTAAACTGAATCAACTAACTGGAAAGACTTTTCGAATGCCGACTGAAGCTGAATGGGAATTTGCTGCACGTGGAGGCAATTACAGTCAGGGATACAAGTATGCTGGTAGTAACTCATATGAAACTGTGGCTTGGTATGGCGCAAATGCAGGCAGCACTACTCATCCCGTCGCCACAAAGTCCCCTAATGAATTGGGCCTCTATGATATGTCAGGTAACGTGTATGAGTGGTGTAAGGATTGGTACGGGTCTTATAGTAGCGCAGCCCAGACAAATCCAACGGGCGCTTCTTCGGGCGATTACCGTGTGATGCGTGGTAGCGGCTATAATGATACTAATGTAAGGCGTGGTCGTGTCTCATACAGGAGCAATTACACTCCAACTGCATCTGCTTCATACCTTGGTTTGCGACTAGTTCTTTAGTGCTCTATTGAGAATAATCAGTGTACCCGCTTGGCGAAGGGGCGACCTAGGTCGCCCCTTCGCCAAGCCGCTCTCGGCAGGCGCCTTTCTGTCGGCTCGGCCTTCTCTTACTTGCGCTGGGCTCTTATTGGCCACCGCAGAGTGGTGGCATAGGCGACCGAGTTATGTGAGCGACCGAGTTATGTGAGCGACTGGGTGGACGAGGAGCGCGGCCGCTACCAGAGGGGCGGTTGGCTGTGGCGCGACTTGGTCGCGGCGGGGGCTAGAAGGTGAGGGTGGCGGTGAGGCCGTAGGTGTGGTCGTTGAGGGCGGTGGGGGTGACGGTGATGTCGACGTCGTTCATGAAGGGGCGGGTGAAGATGAAGGCACTGCCCACGCCAATGGCGGCACCGCCCAGGACGTCCCACCAGTCGTGGCGGTCGGTGTGCACGCGTCCCCAAGCGACGTAACTCGACACGACAGCTGCGGGTACGCCCCACTGCCAGCCATAGCGTTTCCACAGGAAGGTGGTGCCGTTTGCGGCGACTGCCGTGTGGGTGCTGGGGAAGGCGTGATGGCCTGTGCCGTCGGGACGGTCTTTCTTGATGCACAATTCCAGGCCGTAATTCACTGCTAGACAGGTTGCGGTGCTCAAGCCCAGTTGCTTGAGACCCTCGTTGTCGTGTTTGGCGATGGCGAGACACAGGGCCGTGGCGTCGGGTGCAAGACAGAGCACGTCGGTTGAGCGTCTCACGAACTTGTCACCGGCCGTGGCATCCATCAGGCACAATGCGAGCAATATAAATGACAAGAGGCGTTTCATCGTTGGGGGTAAAGTTTGCGCAACAGGTCGCTGCGATGGATGCGCTTCAGGGCCGCAGTGATGGCGGCGCGGTTCTTGCGGTCATACCAGAAGAAGAACAGCCGCTGGGCCTGTTTCTCAATCGGCGTATGGGCGCAATAGACAGGCTTGAGCGTGTAGGGGTGGAACCCGGTGTAGTAGGTCTCGGTCGAGACGGTCATGGGTGTGGGCGTGAAGTCCTGCACCTGTTCCAGGCGGAAATCCAGTTCCTTGGTGATCGCGGCAAGTTCGGCCATGTCGGCCTCATGGCAGCCGGGATGCGAAGAGATGAAGTAGGGGATGAGCTGCTGGCGCAGGTTGTACTTCACGTTCACGCGGTCGAACAGCGCCTTGAAGCGCCTGAACAACTCAAACGAGGGTTTGCGCATCAGCATGAGGACGTCGTCGCTGGTGTGCTCGGGAGCGACTTTCAAGCGGCCCGAGACATGGAAACGGATAAGTTCCTCATTGTACTGTGCATTCACCTTGTCAACACGAGGGTCACCCGTGCGGTGCATCGACAGGTCATAGCGCACACCGCTGCCGATGAACGATTTCTTCACTTGGGGCAAGGCGTCAACGGCATGATAGATGTCGAGCAGCCGGCTGTGGTCGGTATTCAGGTTGCTGCAGGGCTGCGGATGCAGGCACGAGGGCCGCTGACACCGCTGGCAACGCTCAAGGTCCTTGCCGTGCATGCCGTACATGTTGGCGCTGGGCCCGCCCAGGTCGCTGATGTAGCCCTTGAAGTCCTCCATCTGAACCACTTGCTTCACTTCCCGCAGGATGGACTCCTTGCTGCGCGAGGCGATGAACTTGCCCTGATGGGCGCTGATGGTGCAGAAGGCGCAACCGCCGAAACAGCCACGGTGCATGCACACCGAGTGGCGTATCATCTCGTAGGCCGGAATGCGTTTGCCCTGGTAGCGGGGGTGGGGCAGACGGGTATATGGCAGGTCGAACGAGGCGTCGATCTGCTCGGAGGTCATCGGCGGGTTGGTGCGATTCACCTTCACGGCGATGTCTCCGGTAGCCTGCCACACGTTGTGACCGTGCCACAGGTTGCTCTCCACCTCGATTACCTTGAAATTCTCAGCCTGAGCCTTCTTATCTTTCTTGCATTCCTCATAGGAGTGCAGCACCACGTCGGTAGCCGTGTTCCCTGTTGGCAATTCGTCAAGAGGGCGACGCACCACCGTCTGGGGGATGTCGGTCAGTTCCTCGATGTGTTTGCCGTCGTTCAAGGCGTCGGCGATGGCTATGTTGGGCAGTTCGCCCATGCCGTAAACCAGCAGATCGGCGGGGCAATCCACAAGAATGGAAGGCCTGATCTTGTCCTGCCAGTAGTCGTAGTGCGCCAAGCGCCGCAACGACACCTCGATGCCGCCGGCCACCACGGGCACATCAGGGAAGAGGCGCTTCAGTATCTCGCTATAGACGATGGTGGGGTAGTCGGGACGGGCGCCGGCGCGTCCGTCGGGCGTGTAGGCATCGTCGCTGCGTTTACGTCGCGCGGCGGTGTAATGGTTCACCATCGAGTCCATCGCGCCAGCCGACACGCCAAAGAACAAGCGAGGACGACCCAGTTTCTTGAAGTCGCGCAGGTCGTCGCGCCAGTTGGGCTGAGGCACGATAGCGACCTTGTAGCCATGAGCTTCGAGCACACGCCCGATGACAGCGGTGCCCATCGACGGATGGTCAATGTAGGCATCGCCCGTGAACAAGATCACATCTGCCTGCTCCCAACCCAGATGGTCCATCTCCTTGCGGGTGGTGGGCAGCCATTGTCCCTTGATGCGGTGGTCGGTATGTCGTTGGTCCTTCTTCACTCTTTTTTTATTGTCAAGACGCCTTGTGCCTTGGGTTATTTATCTATTGTATTGAGACGCAAGATTTTGCGTCTCTACAGATTTTCTAGTCTTTTTCTTTGAGCATTTCTTCGAGTTTGAGGATCTCGTCGCGGTACTGGGCGGCCTCGAGGAAGTCCATGCGCTTGGCGGCCTCGATCATCTGCGTCTTCAGGCGGTCGATGGCGGCCTGCATGTCCTTGCCGCTCATGTAGGCGACAACGGGATCGGCGGCGACACCGGCGCTTGAGTCAAATTCCTGGGTATAGCGCATGGCAGGTGCGGCGGCGGGCATCGGCGACTGGTTGTGGCGGCTGGGAACCGTCGGGTGACGCATGTCGGTGTCCTGGCCGATGATGGCCGTGCGGGCCTTGATGATGGCCGTGGGGGTGATGCCGTTTTCCTCGTTGTATTTGAGCTGCAGCGTGCGGCGTCGCTCCGTCTCGTCGATGGTCTGCCGCATCGAGTCGGTGATGTTGTCGGCATACATGATGACGGTGCCGTTCAGGTTGCGTGCGGCGCGGCCGGCAGTCTGGGTCAATGAGCGGCGGCTGCGCAGGAAACCCTCCTTGTCGGCGTCGAGGATGGCAACCAGCGACACCTCGGGCAGGTCAAGTCCCTCGCGCAGCAGGTTCACGCCCACGAGCACGTCGATGGCGCCGGCACGCAGGTTGTCGATGATTTCGATGCGCTCCATCGTCTCGACATCGCTGTGCATATAGGCCGTGCGGATATCCAGCCGCTTGAGGTAGTCGCTCAATTCCTCGGCCATGCGCTTGGTCAGGGTGGTGACCAGGGTGCGTTCGCCACGCTCGATGCGCAGCTGTATCTCCTCGACCAGATCATCGACCTGTCCCTGTGAGGGACGCACGATGATTTGGGGGTCAAGCAGTCCCGTCGGGCGGATGAGTTGCTCGGTGATGATGCCTTCGCTCTTGTTCAGCTCGTAATCGGCAGGCGTGGCGCTCACATAGATGGTCTGATGCGTCAGGTCCTCAAATTCCTCGAAACGCAAGGGACGGTTATCGAGCGCGGCCTCTAGACGGAAACCGTAGTGCACCAGGTTGGTCTTGCGCGACTGGTCACCGCCGTACATGGCGCGTATTTGCGGCACGGTAACGTGGCTCTCGTCGATGATGGTGAGGAAATCGTCGGGGAAGTAGTCCAGCAGGCAGAAAGGCCTCATTCCCGGTCGGCGTCCGTCAAAGTAGCGGCTATAGTTCTCAATGCCAGAGCAGTAGCCCACCTCGCGCATCATCTCCATGTCATAGGTCACGCGCTCGTTCAGTCGCTTGGCCTCGGCGAAACGGTTCTCGCGGGCGAAAGCGGCCACCTGATTCTCGCGGTCAAGGTCAATCTGTCCCATGGCGGCGCGCATGCGCTCTTTGGTGGTGACGAAGATGTTGGCCGGGAAAATCTTGAAGCCCTCCACGTCCTCGGTGGGCATCTGTGTCTCGCTGTCCAGCACCTGGATGCGTTCTATCTCGTTGCCCCAGAAGATGATGCGCAGCATGATGTCCTCGTCGCTCAAGAACACGTCGACCGTGTCGCCCTTGACGCGGAAGGTGCCCATCCTCAACTCGGTATCGCTGCGCGAGTACAGGGCATCTACCAGGCGATGCAGCAGTTCGTCACGCCCGATCTGGTCGCCCACCTTGAGTTCGATGGCGTTGGCGGTGATATCTTCGGGGTTGCCCATGCCGTAGAGGCATGACACGCTCGACACCACCACGATATCCCTGCGGCCCGACAACAAAGCCGTCACCGTGGCAAGCCTCAGGCGCTCAATCTCATCGTTGATGGCCAGGTCCTTCTCGATATACTTGTCGGTCGAGGGGATGTAGGCCTCGGGCTGGTAGTAGTCGTAGTAGGACACAAAATAGTGCACCGCGTTTTCGGGAAAGAAACTCTTGAACTCGGCATACAACTGCGCAGCAAGCGTCTTGTTGTGTGACAAGACCAGGGTGGGGCGGCCCGTGCGCGCGATGACGTTGGCCATCGTGAACGTCTTACCCGACCCTGTCACGCCCAGCAGCGTCTGGTAGGGGACGCCGTCGTTGACGCCATCGGCCAGCTCGGCAATCGCCTGCGGCTGGTCGCCAGTGGGCTCATATTCGCTATGCAGTTTATATTCCATCGTCCCTCACTTTTTTGCAAAGTTACAAAAAAAAACACTTCTCGCTTTATTCTCTCATCTTTTTCCGCTTTTTTCTGTCGCAATAAAAGGCTCTCCTCGGTTAGCGTCGATGCTTCTTCCTCGGGTTGCGTGTCAGTTTTTCCTTTTAGGGTTGCCACAATGCTTCATTCTCGGGTTGCGTGTCATTGTATTGCAAGCCACCGGCTTGTAAAAAAATCCCGCGTCACTTGGGTATAATGAAGATTTAAACTACCTTTGTGATATGGAAGATAACCGCAATGAGCAACGCAGGCAGTGGTTCGAGAAGCACCCTGATCTTCAACCCAACTGGTCCATGAAACGGCGCAAGGCAGGTCACGACTACCGTAGTCGTTGCATCTATATGATAACCCTTGTTGTCGAGGACCGTAAACCCGTCTTGGGAGAGCTTTGTGCTCATGATGACAAACATCCCCAGGCTTGGGTTCATCCAAGCGAATTGGGCCGCCGGATATTGGATTGCTGGAGGGAAATTCGTGATCATTACCCTCAGATTCGACTCATGGCTGTGCAACTCATGCCTGACCACATGCATGGTGTCATGTTCGTGAAGGAGCCGATGCCCCAGCATTTAGGGCGCGTTATCAATGGCTTCAAGTATGGTTGTAATCAGGTGTCTCGTGAAATGTTGGGCTATCCCTTGTGGGAAGAAGGTTATCACGACCGCATTTTATATGGAAAAGGTCAATTGGTGACGATGGTGCGCTACTTGCATGACAATCCACAACGATTATGGATAAAACGCCATCGACCTGAATTTTTCAGGGTGCAGCAAGAGGTTTCTATTGGCGACCGTGTGGTGTCTATTGCAGGAAACCGCTTTCTGCTGGATTATCCTATTAAGATAGCCGTGAAATGTTCACGCTCGCTGAGTGAGGATGATATCAGGAAGGAAGTCAATCGTTACATGTCCCAAGCAGCACGAGGTGCAGTGCTTGTGTCGCCCTGCATCAGTCCTGGCGAGAAGGCAGTGATGAGAACAGCCTTTGACGCAGGCATGAAGACGATAGTGTTGCTCGAGAACGGCTTTTCTTCCATGTGGAAGCCCGGTGGCATCCAGTTCGATGCCTGTGCTCAAGGGCGACTGTTGCTTGTCGCTCCATGGTCTCATCACAACGACCGCCGCGTGATTACCCGTGAGCAGTGTAATCAATTGAACGACCTGGCAGCCTCGATAGCAGCCATGGAGTCGTGACAATCAAGTTACGGGCCAGAGGCCCGCAATACACCGACACGCCACCCGCATCAGTTTCATCCCGGGTAGCGTCTCGGTTTTGTCCTCGGGTTGCGTGTCATTGTATTGCAAACCACCGGCTTGTAAAAAACCACAGGAATTGGTAAAAATCCAAGGCGATGGTGTTTTTCCCCTTTGTTTGGTGGCGGTATGACGATTTTTTCTTTATCTTTGGGAGTTAAAAGAGATAGAATTGATGATTCTTGATGGCATGACGTGCCGCTAGCTTTGTTATTTACTTTATTAACCATAATAAAACCAAAGGATTTATGAAAAAGACGATTCTTTTATTCTTAGTTTTCTGTGCTGCTTTGATGGCACAGGCCCAGAACGATGAACCGACGGCCATCTTGCAGCATGGCAACCAAGCAACCGTGTACACTGGTGTCAATGCGTTTCAGTTGGCATACAATGCCGCTGCTACAGGTGACGTGATTACCCTGTCAGCAGGTACTTTTAATGCACCAACAAATCGATTATCAAAGAGTCTATCAATTTATGGTGCAGGATTTGAGATGGACGAAACTACAGGGACAGATAAAACATTAATTAATGGCAGGTTGGTGCTTGAAAGTATAAACGATGCTATATTGGAAGGCTTATATGTACAAGGAGACATTGAGAGTGTGTATGGTATGACTAATACGATAATCAGCCGCTGTTATGTGACTGGCAAAATTACTACTTTTGCAATCACGGACTCCCAAATCAATCAATGCTATATAGGTGATGCAATTACAAAAGGTTCAAGTGCAAATTACTTAGCCACCAATTTGCATATATCCAACTCGAGTATTTCATGGGTCGGTAATTATGCATCCCCAAACTCTATCTACATCGACCATTGCCTTGTGCGTGATAGATTTGGTGGAAGTGCAAATGCAACTAACAATGCCAATACATACACCAACTGCATTTTCACTGGTTCAGGAACATACACGGCTAATGGCTCATTGATGACCAACTGCATCTATGGCCGATGGAGAGAATGCGGACTATTCGGTTGAGCGCACCTACCAGTTGCAGCAGCCCAATGTGTGGGTGGGCACCGATGGCACGCCCATCGGCCCGTCAGGTGGTCTTGGCTGGATCAAGTATCCCAGCACGCCCGTTGTAAAGGACTTGCAACTCAATGTGGAGAGTGGTTCAATCCTTAACATTAACTATGATGCTGAGGTAAGATAAATATTCATTGCTAAAACATGAAGATTATGAATATTTTTAGAAGTCTTATACTCGTCGCCATTGCGATAACAGCATTTGCGGCAACGGCACAGAAAAGTATCGTCCAGCGCAAATGTTGGCTCGACGGCAACATTGCCGCCAGCCAATCATTAGCCGAAGGCCCCGTGTCTATCGATATCTCGTCCCTCAAGGCGGGCCTTCACTCGTTTGCAATTCGTGTTCAGGATAGCGACGGGAAATGGAGCTCTAGCGTTACCAGGTTTTTCCTCAAGCCTGCCGCTCCGAGTGAGGCAACCATCGTGCGTTGCATGTACTGCTTTGACGGTGATATCCAGCATGCTGTGACGGCTCCATTGGAGGGCAACAACGGCGTGATAAGTGTGGATGTGATTGAGTTAGCTGCTGGTGAACACACACTCTCATGGATTGTAGGTGATGACAAGGGAGCGTGGAGCGAGGTCACCACCGAAATGGTTTACATTCCTTACCACGATGGTGACGTGAACCATGACAACGAGATCAACATCACCGATGTCACCGCGCTCATCAGTAGCGTATTAAATGATGATCCCAGTGTAATTAATGTGGAAAGTGCAGACTTTAACGGTGATGGCAATGTCAACATCTCTGATATTGTCGCCTTGATTAATTATATCCTGAACAACTAGTCCTCTTTTCTTTGGGTCTCAAAGCCCATATTACTACAACACGCCACCCGCAGCATGGCATCCGCAGGTGGCGTGTTGGTGTATTGCAAGCCTTCGGCTTGTAAAAGTGTAGTTAGAACTGGCGGGCGGCGGTCAGCGTCACCTCGCTCAGGGTGGGGTGGCCGTGGATGCTGCTGGTGAGCAGGTCGACGGTGGCACCGGCATTCATTGCGGTGACAACTTCCTGGATGAGGTCGGCTGCATGGGCACCGCAGATGTGGCAACCCACAATCTGGCGCGTGGCGTTATCGACGATCATCTTGAGCAGACCGTCGGTCTCGTTCATGGCGACCGCCTTGCCGTTGCTGCGGAAGAAAGCCTTCTTCACTGTCACGTCAAGGCCCTTCTCGGCGCACTGCTCCTCGGTGAGGCCCACCATGGCCAACTCGGGCACGGTGAACACGGCGCTGGGCACGATGTCGAGCTTGATGTCGTCGGCCTTGCCCATGATGGCGTGCAAGGCACGCAGGCCCTGTGCGCTGGCAGCGTGGGCGAGCATCATGCGACCATTCACGTCACCGATGGCATAAACGCCGGGCGCGTTGGTCATCATGTTGTCGTCCACCTCGATGCCGCGGCGGCCCACAGTAACGCCCACGGCGTCAAGGCCCTGGGGAAGAACCGGTTGGCGACCAACGGACATGAGCACCTTCTCGGCTGTCACGCTCTGGGGCTTGCCCTTGAGTTCATAAGATACGGTAAATCCGTTTTCATCCTGGCTGATGCCATTGACGGCAGCGCTGGTGATGATCTTGATGCCGCGCTTGCTCAGGACGGTTTTCAGGCGCTTGGCCACATCCTTGTCAAACGGCGGCAGGATTTCCTTGCAGTACTCGATGACGGTCACCTCAACGCCAAATGTGCTGAAGACGGCGGCAAACTCCATGCCGATGACGCCACCACCCACGATGCACAGGCTCTTGGGCAGGGTTTCCATCGCCAGGATATCGTCGCTGGTCATTGCCAGGTCGGCACCCTCGATGGGCAGGCCGCGCGGAGCAGAACCCGTAGCGATGATGATGTTCTTGGCACTGTATTCCTCACCGTTGACAACGACGGTGTTGGCATCCTTGAGGACGGCCTCACCCTTGATGGCAGTGATGCCGGGAGCGCCCATGAGCATCTCCACACCCTCGCGCAACTGCTTGACTACAGCCTCCTTGCGTTCAAACACGGGAGCATAGTCAAAAGCCATCTCGCCGGTTTTCACACCCCACACCTCGGCTTCGCGCATGAGGTTGATGACCTCAGCGTTGCGGCAGAGGGCCTTGGTGGGGATACAACCGCGGTTCAGGCACGTGCCACCCATCTGGTCACGCTCGACGATAGCGACGGTCAGGCCGTGAGCAGCGGCATCGGCAGCGGTCTCGTAACCGCCAGGACCGGCACCAATTATGATAATGTCAAACATACTTCTTGATTGAATGGATTACAAATTGAGTTTAACAAAGCCTCACGCTAAGGCGCAAAGTCGCTAAGAATCAATATAATTAAAGACTTAGCGTCTTAGCGACTTAGCGTGAGCAATTTCGGTCGTAGTGTCGTTTTACTGGTTGTCGGCAACGAGCTCGCGCCAAGTTACGATGGGATGCAGGGCAGCCTGGGTGTCGTCGAGGCGACGCACGGGCGTGTTGTGCGGAGCGGTCTTCACCATCTCGGGATCATCCTTGGCTTCCTGAGCGATCACACGCATGATGCGGATGAACTCGTCGAGGGTCTGCTTGCTCTCGTTCTCGGTGGGCTCTACCATGAGGGCCTCGTGGAACAGCAAGGGGAAGTAGATGGTGGGAGCATGGAAGCCGTAATCCAGCAGACGCTTGGCCACGTCGAGGGTGGTAACGCCGGTGGACTTGTCCTTCAAACCGTCATAGACGAACTCGTGCTTGCACACGCCGCCGATGGGCAGCTCATATACATCCTTCAACGACTCCTTGATGTAGTTGGCGTTGAGCGTAGCCAGCGGGCCGACCCACTTGAGCTGGTCGCGGCCCAGGGTCAGGATATAGGCCAGGGCGCGCATCATCACGCTGAAGTTGCCCAGGTGACCGCTGATGCTGCCGATGGACTTGTCGCTGCACTCTACCTTGAAGTAGTCGTAGTCGTCCTCCTCAACTTTCACGACGCGGGGATTGGGGAGCAGGTGCTCCAGACCCTCACGCACGCCGACGGGACCACTGCCGGGACCGCCACCGCCGTGAGGCGTCGAGAAGGTCTTGTGCAGGTTGATGTGCATGATGTCGAAGCCGATGTCACCGGGACGCACCTTGCCCGGGGTTCAGGTTAGCGCCGTCGTAGTACATCAGACCGCCGCAGTCATGAACAGCCTTGGCGATAACGCCGATGTTCTGCTCAAAGATACCCAGCGTGTTGGGGTTGGTCATCATCATACCTGCAACGGTGTCGTCGAGCAGGGGACGCAGGTCGTCCACGTCGACGGTGCCGTCGGGACGGCTCTTCACCACAACCACATCCATGCCGCAGACGGCTGAGCTGGCGGGGTTAGTGCCGTGGGCGCTGTCGGGGATAATCACCTTGGTGCGCTTCATGTCGCCACGCTCCATGTGGTAGCCACGCATGATCATCAAGCCCGTCAACTCACCGTGAGCACCGGCATAGGGGTTCAGGGTGAACTCCTTCAGGCCCGAAATCTCGGCCAGGCTGGTCTGCAGGAAGTAGTAAACGGCCAGTGCGCCCTGGGCGGTCTCGGGATTCTGCAGCGGGTGCAGGCCCGTGAACTCGCGGTGGGCAGCGATTTCCTCGTTGATCTTGGGATTGTACTTCATGGTGCAGGAACCCAGGGGATAGAAACCCGTGTCCACACCGAAGTTGTTGTTACTCATGTTGGTGTAGTGACGTACGACGCTCAACTCGTCAACCTCGGGCAGCAGCGGTGCGTTTTCGCGCATCAGGCCCTTGGGGAGATCGCTCATCTTGTACTCGGCACACCTGTTCTCGGGCAGGGAATAACCCTGACGGCCATTCTGTGACAACTCAAATATGAGTTTACCGTAAAAAGTGAGTGTTATTCATAATTACTTGCCCTCCTTTTCTTCGTTAAAGGTTACACATGCGTCAACAAGGTCATCACAATCCTCGCGGCTGTAGGTCTCGGTAACGGCGATGAGCAACATGTCGTCGGCGATCTTGAGACCACACTGCAGGAACTCCTCGTTGCAGTACTCCTGCAAGTCGTCGATGTTGAGCTTGGTCTTCACGGCAAACTCGTTCAGGAAGGGTTTGTCGGGATAAGCCATCTCAAACAGGCCGGTCTTCACCAGGCTCTCGGCCAGGTAGTGGGCATTGCTGTAGCTGATGGAGTTCACCTCCTTCAGACCCTTGGCACCCATCAGACCCATGTAAATGGTCACATACAGCGCCATCAGGCTCTGGTTGGAGCAGATGTTGCTGGTGGCCTTCTCGCGGCGGATGTGCTGCTCGCGAGCCTGCAGGGTGAGGACAAAGGCGCGCTTGCCGTCAGCATCCTTGGTGGCACCAACGATGCGGCCTGGCATCTTGCGGATCAACTTCTTGGTCGTGCACAGGAAGCCCACATAGGGACCGCCATAGTTCAGGGGGATACCCAGGCTCTGGCCATCACCCACGGCGATGTCGGCACCCCACTCGGCGGGAGTCTTGACAACGCTCAGTGCGGTAGCGACGCAGTGCATGATGAGGAGCGCCTTGTGCTCGTGGCACATGTCGGCGACACCGCTGTAGTCCTCAAGGATACCGTAGAAGTTGGGCGTGGCAACGATAACGCCAGCCACATCGTCCTTCTCGAGCTCGGCCTTGAGAGCCTCATGGTCCATTACGCCACCGTTGGCGGGAATCATATCAAGCTGGATGCGCTGGTACTTGGCATAGGTCTTGAGCACGCGCAGCACATAGGGGCTGACGGTCTCGCTCACCAGCACGCGGTTGCGCTTCTTGGCATTGGAGACAGCCATCATCATGGCCTCGGCCGTGGCGGTCGTGCCGTCATACATCGAAGCATTCGACACTTCCATGCCAGTCAGCTCGGCCATCATGCTCTGGTACTCAAAGATGTACTGCAGGGTACCCTGCGAAATCTCGGCCTGATAGGGAGTGTAGGCGGTAAGGAACTCGCTGCGCTTCAGGATATCTTGAACGACGGCGGGGCTGTAGTGGTCATAGTAACCGGCACCCAGGAAGGTGCGCATGGTGATGTTGCCCATGCCCAGCTCGTCAAAGAAGCGGCGCACTTCAATCTCGCTCATCGACTCGGGAAGCTCATACTCCTTCTTGAGTTGCAGCTCCTGAGGCACGTCCTGATAGAGGTCGTCCAGCGACTTGACGCCAGCCGTCTTGAGCATGGCCTGCAACTCATCGTCGGTGTGCGGAAAAAATTTATAACTCATTGATTAATAGACGGTTTTTGTTTTTTAAAAAGTTTCAAAAGTCCTTAAGGTTGTTAAGGTCCTTAAGGACTTTATTGCCTTTTATTCAATTCTTTAATTATTCGCCGATCATGGCCTTGTAGGCAGCTGCATCCATCAGGTTGTCGAGCTCGCTCTTGTCGCTGAGTTCCACCTTGATGATCCAGTTCTCAAAGGCATCCTTGTTGATCAGGCCGGGCTCGTCCTCAAGGGCTTCGTTTACCTCGACAACGGTACCGCTAACGGGTGACATCAGGTCGCTGGCGGCCTTCACGCTCTCAACGGCGCCAAAGTCCTCACCTGCGGTTACCTCATCGTCAACCTCGGGCATGTCAACGTAAACCACGTTACCCAGCTCGTGCTGAGCATAGTCGGTGATACCAATGAAACCGAAGTCGCCTTCTACCTTTACATACTCATGTGACTCGCTGTAATAGAGTCCTTCGATAATCTTACTCATTTTGTTATAAATAATTAATTAGTTAATATTTTGTTTCTTAATAAATTGTCTTGAATCAATCAGCTAAAGGCTAATTGCTATTAGCTAATAGCTCTTTTACTTCTTGTAATTGGGGGTATAGAAGCGTTTTTTGACCACGGTGGCGGGGAACACTTTCTTGCGGATGCGCACGTTCAACGTGTTGCCCAGGGCACCAACGGCACGGTCAACCAGGGCGAAGGCTACACTCTTGTCCAGCGTGATGCTGTGGTAGCCAGTGGTGATGTAACCCACAACGTTCTCGCCGTCGAGAACCTCGTAGCCGTGGCGGGGGATAGCTTTGCCTTCAAGTTCCAGACCCACAAGCTTCTTGGGGGTGCCTTCGGCCTTCTGCTGGGCGCAGGCATCACGACCGATGAAGCCGCCTTCCTTGTCGAGCTTCACAAACATGCCGAAAGTGGCAGCGATAGGCGAGATCTCGGGAGTCAGCTCGTCGCCATACAGGGGCAGACCGGCCTCAAAGCGCAGGGTGTCGCGGCAGCCCAGACCGCAGGGCTGTACGCCAGCGTCCATGAGCATGTCCCACATCTTGCAGATGATAGCGGGATCGGCATACACCTCGAAACCGTCCTCGCCGGTATAACCGGTGCGGCTCACGATGATGGTCTTGCCGTCATATTCCATTTTCTTGAATGTGTAGAACGTCAGGTCTGTGGTGTCGATATTCAGCACAGCGGCCATGGTCTTCTCGGCCTCGGGGCCTTGAACGGCGATTTGGCCGTAGAGCTCGCTCTGGTGGTCAACCTTCACGTCGAAGTTCTTGGCCTGCTCCATGATCCAAGCCACATCCTTGTCGATGTTGGCTGCATTGATGACCAGGAAGTAGTCGTTGTCGTCAACACGGTATACCAGCAGGTCATCAACAGTGCCACCGTCGGGATACAGCATCATGCCGTACAGGATCTGACCGGCCTTGATGGCGTTGATGTCATTGGTGAAGATGTAGTTGGTGAATTTGGCGGCATCGGGGCCGGTGATTTCTACCTCGCCCATGTGCGACACGTCAAAAACACCCACCTTTTGACGAACAGCGTTGTGCTCGGTGGTGATATCTACATACTGGATGGGCATGTCGTAACCAGCAAAGGGGGACATGAGAGCGCCTTGCGCCACGTGCCTGTCATGCAGACAGGTAACTTTGATTTCTTCAGTCACGGTTTCATCACAGCCGTCGATGGCCGCTTGCAAGTCTTCGGCAGTGAGTTTTGAGCCTTTAAGGTGCTCTAGCAAGGCCATGCGGGCATCCTCGCAGACGGGCAGGAAATCGCCCGTCAAGTGCAGGTCATGAATCACGTTGTGCCGCAACTCGATGTTGAGATACAGGCTGCCAACGCCCTCAATGCGGCCGCCGCGGGTGACCTCGCTGCGCGGATTGTTGCCCCACAGGAACGAAGGCTCCAGATAGGACTTGGTGATCAGCTCAATCTCGGCCACATCGTCCCCGTTGAGCTTGATTTCCCCGTCACACAACGTTTCACGCACATATTGCTTGAAGGCCTCGATATCCATGGTCAGGTGCTCGCCGAGCATCGTGATGTGGCTGCGAACCGACTCCACGCCCTTGCTGGTGAGCTTCTCGCGCGACGGGGTGATGGCATTGAGCATGTGCTCCATGTTGGTGCCGTAGAGCATCGTGCCGTGGACAATGCTGCGCCCGGGGATGTGGTAAAAGGCGTTGCCGCTCACCTTGCGCCCGTCGATGAGCACGTCGTTGCGGTCGCTGGCGGTGGCGTTAAGTCCCAAGCCGCGCAGCATCTCGGCAACAGCGCTCGTATAAGTGCTGAAGGTCGTCTGCACCTCATCGCTGCGGGTGATGTAGCTGAACATGATATTGTCACGGTCGGCATACACACAGCCGCCGCCACTGCGGCGTCGATAGAAAGCGATGCCGTTCTCCTGGCAATATGCCACATTCACCTCGTTGTCAATGAGCTGATTGCGTCCAAAAATCACCGTTGGGTCAACTTGCCACATGAAGAAGATGTCATCCTCTCCAATGATGCGAGCAGCATACTCCTCCATTGCCAGATAGAAAGGGAGGATATGCGTCGCGTTGTCAGGCAGACTAAGGTATTTCATCATGTCTTGCTAAAGTACCCACAAAAGTAAAGCAAATTCCCCACATTATAAAATAAAAACCAATAATTATTATTAAAACCCCGATTTTGGCACTTCTGCACCAAAAAAAGGCCGCAGTGTGCGACTGCGGCTTTATGTGTGTGCCCTGAAACGGGCCTGTCGGTTTTTTATTTCAAGCGGTAGAAGTAGCCCAGGGTCACCATGATGGACATGGAGTTGGAGCTGGAGAACACATCGGTCTTGTGATTGGGGAACACATCGGTCAGTCCATAGTAGAACCGTCCCTCGAGCAACAAGGAATTCTTTGTGTTCAGGTTGATTTCCATGCCGGCTCCGGCGAAGATGCCATAATCCAACTTGCTGTCGATGGACATGTCCAACTGCTCGACGTGACGCGTATTCTGGGCGAAATAGTCCATCATTTCAGTACTGCCGTACTCAAAATTGGAAGAAACTCCGTGAGCAATCATCACGTTGATCTCGGGACCCAGGTTGAAAAAGCCTTTTACCCGTTTGTTGCCAAAGAAGATATGGGTCATCACGGGCAGCTCAAGATAGGTGAAGCGGTGATTGTAACGGTATTGCGAGTCGTCAAATTTCTCTTTCCATCCCCGTTGGGCAAGGTTGAGTTCGGCGACCAGGCCGAAGTGATTCTCCTCGACGTAGCGGAACATCACACCTGCCGTCATGCCGGGCAACATCATCTGCTCGACAGTGGGGTTGAAGTTCACACGTGAGAAAGTGGCCCCCGCCTTGCCGCCAACCGAAATTTTTCCCTTGTAGTGGGTCTGGGCTGGCGTCGACAATGCGGCCAGAGTCATCAACAGGATGAGAAACAGATGCCTCATTTCACATGCACCGTGATTTGGTGATCGGGGGAGAAGTGAACGACCTCGATGGCCTGATTGGTGTAGCCGCGCCAGGGCTCGCTACGGTTCCAGCTGAAGCTGGTCTGGATGCCGCGATACAACGGAGTCTCACCGTCAATCACGCCACCGACACCGAGCGACTTGAGGAGGTACATACCCGTGTCGAAGCCGTAGATGGCCATGTTGGGCACCGCCTGTAAGGGCTCGCCGCCAAAGTTCGTCTTGTAGGCTGACTCCAGGTCCCGGGTGCGGAATCCCTTGGCGTTAAAGAAGCGGGTGAACATGTGGGTATCCACATCCTGGAGGTCGGTCTGATAGTCCTTGAGATAAAGCACATACTCGGGATAGGCAATCAGCGACAGGTCGCAGTCGAAGCGTTCGCTCTTGACCTCCTTGAGCGCCTTGATGTATTTCTTGATCAAATTCTTGTCTCCATTGGTGGGAATGAAGACGTATTTTGAACCGGGATTCATGTGGTTGGAAATGTCATTATAGGTGAGGTCCCCATTAACCTTGATGGATGACGTGGGGTACTTCTTGTCGCTGATGTGATTGCGAATGAGCTCAAACATTTCCTTGTCGTTATCGCCAGCCGCATCCAGATAGATGACGTTATAGCCGTTGAACTGTTCGTCAAACCACGCCATCACGCGTTGCATCAACTCGTTGGTGGGAGTGTTCACCTGATAGACGTAGGGGTTGTCGAGATAGTCCTCGTTCTTGGTGGTGAAGCAGTTCATTACCGGGACGCCGTTGGCCTTGCCGAAAGCGTTGATCCTGGCCAGTTGCTGCGGCTCGCTGGGTGCGATGATCATGTTCATCCCCCTAAGTTCGGGCAGGGACAGGATGCTATCGGTGGCATTAAGGTTGTGGCGGGTGTCATACACCTTGATGTTGAAATGCTTGTCGGTCACATTGCGCGCGCTGTCCATCGCCAGCAGGAATCCCTTGTAAAAGTCGGTGTAGAGATAGGCTTGCTTGGGCGGTGCGGACTTGTGCAGTTGGAAGGGGAGAATCAATGCCACATTCACCTCGTTATCAAGACGCTTAGCGACAAGGTTGCCATACAAGTCGTTGATGCGGGGCTCGTAATAGGCTCTCAACTCCTCGACGGGGATGGTTGCCATCTCGCCCTGCACCTGCTCGGTATAAGGCTTGGGCAGGACGATGGTTTTGCCCTTTTTCACCTTTTTCAAGTCGGGGTTGGCTGCCTTGAGTTCTTCCTCGGTAATGCCGTTGCTTGCTGCAATCGAAGCATAGGTGTCACCGCGCTGTACCTCGTATTTGTAGTTGCGTCGTGCAATTCGCTCATACTGGAAGGGCAGGGCCGTATTGGGGACGACCTTGATTTGTGTTCCAGGAACATAACCGCTGGGAGTGATGCCGGGATTGGTGACAATCAGGCTCTCGATGCTGGCGTTATATTGCTTGGCGACCGTGTAGATATCCTCACCGGCGGCCAGGGTGTAATAAACCGGTTCGCTGCCCTGGGGCTGTGTGGCTGTCGTGGTGACCGTGCTGTGGGAGAAGGCATCATGGACTTGCTGGCTGGCTCCGGATGCAACAGCGGCTTCGGCTGGTTTGGTCGGAATCACCAGTTTCTGGCCAATCTTAATGCCATTATCCGAGCCGGGGTTAGCAGCAATCAGTTCATCGACGGTGACACGATAACGCTTGGCAAGGCCATAGAGCGTCTCGCCCTGCTCGACAACATGAATTGTTTGTGCGACAGTGGCTTGGGGTGCGGCTACCGTCTTGCCGTCAACGGGGAAATAGAGTCTCATGCCCGGGTCGATGCCGTCGGCGGCATCGGGGTTGTTCTTGATGATATCGTCCTTGGTGACGCCAAGTTTGGCGGCGATGTCATAGATACTTTCGCCCGCACGAGTCTCATAATAGTAGAACTCATGTCCGGCAACTGTGGTTTTTGGCAGGTTGTTTTGCGCCTGTCCGATAAAGGCGGATAAGGTGATTACCGCCAACGTCAGTATCTGCTTAAAGTCCATATATCAATAGATTATTTATCGTAACTTAAAGTAATGGTCTATTATTTTGGGTGCATAAAGCACAAAATATGAGGCAAAAATACTAATATTTGTTCAAAAAAACATGAAAAGCGGCTGAAAAATTAGCATTCCAGCGGCAAATAGATTTCATGTTTCCAACGGCAATAAAGGCTTACTGGGGATTGACGACCCGGTCACCGATGTAGGCGGCTAGTTTGTGGCGCACATCGTATAACTGCTGCAGGTGTTCCATGAGTTGCGGTAACTCATCGGCCTGGGCCTGGGCTATGCGTGATTTAACCTCGTTGATGCGTTGCACGAGAATCGCATTTTTCCAGTTGTACAGACGCACGGGAACAAGCGTCAGCAGCCTGTCCTGTTCTTCAAGTATCACTGCAAATTGTGTGTGTATTCGGCTGAGCTGAGGCAGATTATCTGCGGCCAAGTCACAAGCCAGTTGTCTCACCTCATCATCATCGATAGAGCACAACACTTTCATCAGATAATTGCTGCTGAATTGCTGTTGCTCGTTCTTGATCATGAGGCTCGCCTGGGCTTCAACGTTTTTCCTGATGCGTTCTTGCGCGTTGATGAGTGCTGCGCTGTCCAGGGCAACGGGTTCTGACTGGTTCTGGCGCTCGGTTTCCTCGGTAACAAACTGGGCTACCCGTTCATTGAGCGCCTCGTTAAAGCGTGCATAGTCCTGATAGTAAGGATTAATCTGCTGCTTTGAGATTTCAAAGATACGGCGGTACAGCGGAACCGAGAAACTCATTTCATCGAGTTCCAATTCATTACTGATGTGTTCCAGAACTGTTGAATGGCGAACTGTGCCGTCATCATATTGGGTGTCGGTCAAGTAACACATTCCGTAGTTGACAATCAGCCTGATGACTTCGCGCTCCTGTAAGGCTATACCACTGGTGGCGGCAGTGTTAGATGGTGTGCTGACAGGTTGCGGGGCGACGGTATCGGCTGGGGCCTCGTCTATCATGGGCGGTGGCGGTGTTTCGTCATCATCAGCGGCTTGGCCCATGCGCTGTTCGCGAGCCTTTTGCTGTTCGCGCTCCTTGTGCCACTGTTCCTTGTATTTGCCACGGTAATATTTGATCTGCCGCAGGATGGTCTGCTCGTCAAAGGCAAACAGATTGCTGCACTCCTTAGCATAGACCATTCGGGCGATTTCGTCAGGAATCAGCGCGATGGACTTGACCACGTCGGTGATGGCGGCAGAACGCTTAATCGGGTCGTTTTTAGCGTCTTTCAGGACGATATCCGACTTGAAATTGATGAAATCAACCTCGTGGTCATTGATATATTCCTCGACCTCGGTATGGCTGTGGGCACGGACAAAGGTGTCGGGGTCGTCTTCGGGGGGCAATGGCAACACTTTGATGCTGATGCCTTCCCTCAATAACATATCAACGCCGCGGATGGCCGCCTTGATACCGGCGGCATCACCGTCAAACATCTCGGTGACATTGCTGGTAAAGCGACGAATGGCGTGGATATGCCCCTCGGTCAAAGCGGTACCCGACGAGGCGATCACGTTCTTGAATCCTGCCTGATGCATCGAGATCACATCGGCATAACCCTCGACGATGAAGCATTTATCCAGTTTGCTGATTTCGCGTTTGGCCTGATACAGGCCGTAAATGACGTTGCGCTTGAGGTATACCGCCGACTCGGGGGAGTTGACATATTTGGCGATATCCTTGTCCTTCTTGAGCGTGCGCCCACCGAAGGCGATGACCTTTCCGGCGATGTTCATGATGGGAAACATCACGCGTCCCCTGAAACGGTCGTGGCCGCCACGGTCATCGGGAATGCACAAGCCCACGTCAAACAGTAGCTGCGGGTTAAATCCCTGGGCTATCGCCGCCTGATAGAAGTCGTTGTAGCCCTCGCTGGAGTAGCCGAGGCGGAACTCCTTGATCGTCGCATCGTTGAAACCACGTTCCTTGAAATAACTGAGACCGATTTCCTGCCCGGCTTGTGTCTCATGGAGCTGGCGCTCAAAATAACTGCAAGCCCACTCGTTGAGCATGAGCATCGCCTCGCGCTGGGTCTGGGCCTGTTTTTCCTCATCGGTGAGTTCTTTTTCCTCGATTTCGATGTGGTATTTACGGGCCAGGTAGCGCAAAGCCTCAGGATAGCTGAGTTGCTCGTGTTTCATGATGAAATTGACCGCGCTGCCGCCCTCGCCGCAGGCAAAGCACTTGCAGATGCCCTTAGCGCGCGAGACGTAGAACGAAGGCCTGCGGTCGTTGTGGAACGGACACAAGCCGATCCAGTTGGCGCCCCTTCTCTTGAGACTCACGAAGTCGCTCACCACGTCCACGATGTCGGCCGTGTCGAGAATCTGCTGTACTGTATTGTGGTCTATCATCTTGATGCTAGCATTTTATACTATTGTTTATGTCGAAGGTCACACACGACATCGGGTATCAAGGCCTGATCGACCGTCGACACACCGTGAAGGCGCAACTCTACCGCGTCGACCTTGAAGGCGTGGCGGAACTTAGCGGTATCGCCGTTCATGAGTTTGAGCGATTGACGATAGGTTTGTATGGCCTCCTGTGTCTTGCCTTGGCACAAGAGAGTGTGCCCGCGGTTCAACAGGTCCTGGGGCGACGGCGTGTCGTCACGGGCGATTCGGTCATAGTAGTCGATGGCCCTGTCATAGTCATTGAGCAGGAACGAACACCAAGCGATGGGACGCCAAGCCCGGTGTTTAGCTCCCTCCATGAGGTCGGCCTTGAAGTACTGCTGGAGCGCCTCGCTGGTGTGGCCGTCTTCAAGCAGGATGTGGCCAATGGTGAGTGTCAGTGACACGTTGTCGGGACGCATGGCCTCGACTCGCCGGTAATAGTCCAGCGCCTTGTCGTGCTCGCCGAGTTGGCGGTAGCAGGCGGCCATATGCCTCATGTTCCATTCCTCATCTTCATGCAAGAGTTCGTAGCGCTTGAAGTAGTCCAGCGCCTTACGTGCCTTGCCTGCATTCTGGTAGGCAAAACCGATTTTCTGGTAAATGTGGTCATCGGTGGCATCCTCCATGCCCTCGAGCCGCGTAAAACACTTGATGGCATCGTCGTAGAACGCGTTTTTGAAATACAACGTTCCCAACAGTTCCAGCACATGGGCGTCCCGCGACACGCGGGTTACCGGAATGCAATCGGTCATGTCAAGACCCGCATGATCCATGATGGCGATGAACTCGCGACGGCGGGAAAATAGCTTGAAAAAGCGATACAGGTCCTGGACGAATGCGTTGACAATAGCCACGCGCTGCTTCGTGCTGTCGGGCAACTCGGACTGTCGGGCCTCGTTGAGCGCGGCATTCTGCTCCTCGAGCTGGGCTGACATCATGCTGCGCTGCGAGTCGGGTAGGGCGCCGAGTGAGAGGCAGAAGGAGTATTTGTCACTGTTGCACAGATATGGAGCGTGCTGCACCACGTCGGCCAGGCCGATTCGGGCAGCGCCGAGGCTTTCAATAATCGTCGAATGGACCGAATGGAAGGGCAAGAACCAGTTACTCAGCGTCTTAAAGAACGGGAAAGTCTTCAGGTGGGCAAAGGTGGCGATGAACACATCGCTGCCCTCGAGCTGCATGGCGTTAAACTCCTCGATGCGCCTTGTGATACCGCTCTGGTCCAGCCACTGCTGCCAGTCGGGGTTGGCCTCGATGTCACTCAGGTCGATGACTTGGGAATCCTTGTCCTTGAGTTTGTCGATGATGTCGGGCCGCATCTTCATGATGTTGGGAATCAGGTCGTCACGCACGCGCTGCTTGATGTTCTCGGTATTGCGGGAACGAGCCAGTTGCACCTGTATGCTCCACACATCCTGGGCAAACTCGGGAACGTCGGCCAAGGTAGCGATGCGCGAGTTGACGCCCTTGGACGAGGCGGCACGTTTACCATGGGCCAGCATCGCCAACATGGCGCAAGTCAAAGCGCGCAACTGGACCTGCGGCTCGTCGCTCTGGACATAGGCCTCGAGCAGGATGAGCAACTTGCCCTCGTCATAGAACATCATCAGTCCCAGCAGCAGGGCCGCCACGATCAAGCAACGGGTGTGAACCGGAAGGATGTCGCCGCTGATGCACAGCTTGAGGCTGCTAGCATCCTCGGTCGACAGCGGAAAAGCCGACCATACGCGGTTAAATAATTTCGTCTCGAGGGCTTCCACCTGTCTGAGACGTGACATAATGGCATGATTATCGCTTTTTTCTGACGATGCTGACTCGACAAGGTGCAGTTCTTTCAACGCTTCACGATACTCCTCGACGAGACCGACAAGCGAGGTGTTGCCTAGCTCACGGCGCCTGGCATAGAAGACTTCGGGACTGAGCGGTTCCTTGAGACTGATGTAGGTGCGGTCGTTAAGCGTATATAAAGACTGGCAGATGTCCGACATGATTTGGTCGCGCTGGGGGTCCATCACGCCTTGTTCCAGGTACTTAAGCATGAACGTGTAGGACATGCGCAGCCTCTCCAACTCGTCATTCAAGCTGGTGCGTCCAGTTTCCTCCACAAGGGTGGTGATATGGCCAAAGGCATCATTCACTTCGGCATTGTCAATGCACCGTGTCGCCAAGCTGTGGATATTATCAATTTCTTGAATTGTCATTTATTTTAATGTCATTAATGGGCGTTAGTAGAACTGGACCTTGCAAATCTTATGCAAATTTAGTAATAATTGCCGTGAAACACGAAATTTCTTGTGGATTATTGTTGATTATAGAAATATTTCCGTAATTTTGCCGCAAAATTATTAAGAGAAACAATAAAGACAACTTTATTATGGTAATTCAACGCATTCAATCTGTTTACTTGCTCATTGCCATCATTCTGATGGTGGTGTTTGCGTTTTTTCCCGCTTTGACTTTTGAACTTGGCGGCCGTCAGTTTGTTTATGGAGCACTTGAGGCAGGCAAAGTGGGCGTCACTCATGTTGACCCCTTGATGCTCATGCTGATTATTCTGATATCCCTTATTGCCTTGATGGACATCTTCCTGTACAAGAACCTGCAGCGTCAGATGACCGTATGCTTCGTGGATATTCTTATCGGCATCGCGATGATTGTTGCCATTTGCATTGTGGCTGTTCTTGAAAGCCGCAGGGAGGGTATTGTCATCACTCCGCAGTGGTATTTGATTTTGCCTGTGCTGTCCATCGTCTTCCTGATGCTGGCGCACAAGTCGATGTCCAACGACAAGAAAAAACTGCGTGACGCCGACAGGCTCCGTTAATTCAGTAATTGGCTTTAATTTCAAGCAGTTGTCAGTAGAGACGTTATAGCAAGCGTCTGTACAATTCCTAAATCATAAGATTCTGCAATGGTTACAGCAATGATTGCCATCTTTGTGCTCGGCTATGTGCTGATCACATTGGAACATCCCCTTCACATCAACAAAGCCACATTTGCATTGATCACATGTGCTGTTCTGTGGTCAATCTATGCGCTATGGGGCAATGATCCTCACATCCACGGGGCGATTGTCAACCAGTTGGGAGATGCGTGTGAGATTGTGGTCTTCCTCATTGGAGCAATGACCATTGTGGAGATTATCGACCGTTACGGCGGTTTCTCATTCATTACCGAGAACATCAACGCCCGCAGCAAGCGTCACCTGTTGTGGATCATGTGCACGCTGTCGTTTATCATGTCGGCCGTGCTGGATAATATGACCACGACCATCATCATGGTGATGATGCTCAGGCGTTTGCTCAGTGACCAGAAGGAGCGTTGGCTCTTTGCCGGACTCATCGTTATCGCCGCCAATGCCGGTGGCGCGTTCTCACCGATTGGTGACGTGACGACCATCATGCTGTGGATGGACGAGAAGGTGTCGTCTGTTGGTCTGCTCATCAACCTGCTCATCCCCAGTATCGTTGCTATGGTGGTACCGGTGTTTATCGCTCAATTCTATATCAAGGAGGGCAAGATGCAGAAGATCACCCGCATGTCGGACAAGAACCCCGATCTTCATGACCGTCATCCCCACTTGAGCAAGGCGATGCTCATCATCGGTATTGCGGGTCTGTTGTTCGTGCCTGTGTTCAAGACCGTTACGGGCCTTCCCCCGTTCATGGGCATCATGCTGTCATTGGGCGTGATTTGGGGTATCACCGAGATTTGGGTGAAGCGCTTCAAGATCGACTCCAAGATGGGTGGCCGCGTATCTTCGGCCCTGCACACCATCGACATGCCCACGATTCTGTTCTTCCTGGGTATCCTGATGGCCGTGTCGGCACTGTCCGAGGTTGGCGTCCTCAATACCCTGGCCGACGAAATGAACACCAATATCCACGAACCCGTGATGATGACCTCGATTATCGGTGTTCTCTCGTCCATCGTGGATAACGTGCCTCTGGTATCGGCTTGTATCAAGATGTTTGAAAGTATGGCACCCGCCGGGACCACCGATCCTTATCTGTTGACATTTGTCGAGGACGGCTTGTTCTGGCACCTGCTGACCTTCTGCGCCGGCGTGGGTGGCTCGCTCCTCATCATCGGTTCGGCCGCTGGTGTAGTTGCCATGGGCATCGAGAAGATACCGTTCTTCTGGTACTTCAAGCGCATCTCGCTGCTGGCCTTGGCCGGATATGTTATGGGCATCCTGATCATTTATGTTGAGAGCCTGCTTCCCTTCTTTCTCCAAACAGGAGGCTAGCCGATAAAACAGCATTTATCACAATATAACAAGGGCGGGAACCGGATGATTCTGAGTTCCCGCCCTTGTTGTTAGTGTAAATCAAGAGAACTAATCCTCTACCGTGATGAGGTAAATCTTACCGTCGGGGGTAGAGAAGGCTATCTTGCCGGACTCGGGCGAGGGCAGGGGATAGGTGGCGATGACGTCACTGCCCGTGAGCACCTGTTGCTGTCCGTCCAGGGTGCGGGCTACAATCGACGAGGCGATGACCGTATACTCGTTATCGGTCTCGCTCATGCCGACGATGGTGCTGTTGTCCCACCACTTGGGAGCCGTGAGATCGCCCATCGGGATGACATTATTGCCATCGGTATCACAGACAAACGTGCCACGGCCGCTCACATAGTAGAGCACCCTCGATCCGTCGGGTGAAAGCGAAGCCCAAATGTAACGCTCGTTCTCACCGTTAGGCGCCAGCATCGTGGTCTGGTTGTCACGCGTGATAAAGAGTTTCAAGTGATGCCTGGTCAACGCGGGACGCGAGACAGACTGATTCGCACCCTTGATGAGGGTGTGCTTCTTCACTTGACCGTCGGTCACGGTGATGACCATTCCATGATCCACATCGAAGCCCTGCTGCTTGCGTGTGGCCTTGACAAGCGTCTGCTGCTTGCCGTTCAGCAAATCAATAGACTTGACGGCATGCTGGCGGCGACGGTCCTTATAGGACACCTGGTCATAGACGATTTGCCGCCCGTCGTCGCTGATGCGTACATCGGCACCCGCGCCCTCGTCGTTGGTCACGGTTGTTGCCGTATGCGTTGCAAAGTCCCACTTGACGAGTCCATGCTTGGTATCGGTTGAGAGCAACAGGTAATCACCTTGCGGGCTGATGGCGACAGCTTGGGTTACCGAACCGTCGTTGCGACTGATGTCTAGGGGCTCTACCGAGGTCACATGCATGATTTGGCCCTGGGCACCGATAGCCCAAAGAATTGAAATTGCTATTATCGTTTTCTTCATAATTCCGTTTCAATAAATGAGATAAATAATCGGCTTAATTGGAGTTCAGCAGTGAGCCGATGAGCAGGGTGACATCAGTAACGTTGATATCGTTGTCGCCATTGACGTTGGCGGCCTCCATGCTGAAGGGCTGAGGATTATTACCGAGCATGTAACTGATCAAAGTCGTCACATCGGTCACATTGACATTACCGTCGCAGTTCACATCGCCAATCTGGAATGTGGCACCCTTGGTGACGACGAGCGAAGACCTGGCGGGCGTTGTGCTCTGGTTATTATCGGTGGGGATGGAGTAGATGCCGATGTTGCCGCCGGCACACACAAGATTTCCGCCCCAGTCAAAGGCCATCTGGTAAATCGCGTTGGCCCCAGAACGGGCATCAGCGACAAATGTCGTCCCGTTGGAGGTCAAGGTGGGTGTAGAGCCGTTCCACGAGATATCATAGAACTGGAGCACGCCGTCACCATCGTTGATAACCATCAGGTTACCCTCGTTGTTGATGGCAAATCCCGACATGAGCGAGCCGCTGAGCGTTGCCAGGTCGCTGCCGCTGTTAAAGACCACATTGCCGCCATTGTCAACAAACACCAGTGAGGGCACTGCAGCCGAATTCTGTCCCTTGTAGCGATACTGCATCACCCAAGTGCCGCGTCCGCCGTCATCGGCGATAATGTTGCCATTACCGTTAATCATGAGAGATCCGATGTCAAGATAGTTGCTCGGGGCGGTGTCCCATGTGGTGAGCAACGAGCCGTCGCTCTGTCCGATGTTGTAGATGCCCACGCCCTTCTTGTTGCCTGACGGGCCTGCCACATCCTCGAGGAAGGCATACAGACGGGTATCGGCTCCCGTGCCTTGAATCCAAACACCAGGCACCGAGCCGCCCACAGCGACGCCGTTGTTGGAGATAAGGCCGTTGCCGTCGCGAGTGCCCACAAAGAACTGTGAGAACTGTCCATCCAGGTTATCGGGATCGGCAATATAGATTCCCGAAGTGGCGTCACCCCATTCAGGGATATAGATTTTGCCCTCGCCGTCAACTGCGATGCGCATATTATTAGCCCAGGTGATACCGCCGCTATAGACCGTCGTGTTATTGGGTCTGCCGTTGATATCACAGGCATACAGGCCGTTAGCGGGGCTAGCAGATTCCACACGTTCGCCCACGTAGATGGTGCCGAAGTGGCTGCTCTCGGGGCTGCGGTCGATAGCCACCATGGCGCGAGTGTAATCGGCGTAGTGGCCGTTAAGACGCGTGATTCGGGTAATCGCATCACCCACGAGGTTCACGGCCCAGTTTATTTCCTGGCCAGCGTCGCCGGGAATCTGGTCCTTGGTCAGCGTGATGCTGTTTTCACCCTCAACGATGTTGTCCAGGGCCACGCGGCCTACCTCGGTTCCCGTCGTTTTGTCAAGGAACACGATGGCACCCTCGCGGGCCGTGCTGTTGCTGTTGAACGTGAAGGTATAACCGCCGTCACTGCTCTCGACACTGTTGAGCGCATAAGCAAAAATGCCCTTTACCACCGAGGTGTCCACTTCGATGGCCTTCTTGACGACGCTCAGGGCCGAACGGGCGGGCGTGGTGCTCTGGTTGTTGTCGGTGGGGATGGAGTAGATGCCGATGTTCTTGCCGGCACAAACGAGGTTTCCGCCCCAGTCGAATGCCATCTGCTGGATTGCGTTACCGTTCGTGCGGGCATCGGCGGTGAAAGTGGTTCCTGTCGAGGTCAACGTCGGGGTCGAGCCGTTCCAGGTTATGCTATAGAACTGCAGCACGCCGTCGCCATCATTAATGACCATCAGGTCGTTGGCATTGTTGATGGCAAATCCCGCCTGGATGCAGCCGTTCAATGTAGTCAGGCTTATACCCGAGTTATAGAGGACGTTGCCACTGTAATCGGTAAATACGATAGCCGGCACTGCCGACGTGTTTTGCCCCTTGGCACGATTCTGCACTACCCACAATCCACGTCCTGCGGGGTCGGCAATGATGTTTCCGTTAGTTCCGGTTTCAAAGGCGCCTATATCCAGATAATCGCTCGGAGCATGGTCCCATGTGGAGAGCAACGAGCCGTCGCTTTGGCCAATCTGATAGACACCGATGCCGTTCTTGTTGCCCGACGGGCCTGCGATATCCTCAAGATAGGCAAATAGCCTGGTATCGGCTCCAGTGCCGTGAACCCAAACGCTGGGCACCGAACTGCCCACATTCTCGCCATTGTTGGTAATCAGGCCCGTGGAAGTGTTGCGCGTGCCCACAAAGAAAGGTGTGAACGTGCCGCTCAGGTTATCCGGGTCGGCAACATAGATGCCCGACGACGCATCAGCCCAGTCGGGGATATACACCTTGCCCTCGCCGTCAACACAGATTCGCAGACAGTTGCTCAAAGTCTGTCCGCCCCGATAAACCGTCGAGTTGAGGGGCCTACCGTTCACATCACAGACGTAGAGGCCATTGCGGGTGTCGTTGGATGCCGCCCGTTCTCCCACGTAGATGGCGCCGAAGTGGGCGCTCTCGGGGCTGCGGTCGATGGCCACGGTGGCGCGGGTATAGGTCGCGTTTACCGCATTGACCCGTTGGATAGCGGTGATGGGTTCACCCACAACATTTACCGCCCAGGAGAGTATCTGTCCATTTCCTCCAGGCAGGTCCTCGGGCGCCACCGTCACGGTGTTGCCGCCACTGACGATTCCGTTCAACGCGATTCGGCCCACCTCTTGGCCCGAAATGCTGTCGCTAAATATTAGGCTGGCTTCGGTGGCCTCGGTATTGCAGTTGAAGGAGAACACATAATTTCCGCTATCGTCGGTGGTCCTGTTCAGGTTGTAAGCAAAGATGCCTCGTGGCAGGTTGTCGGTTCCTGATCCGTCACTGGTCAGATAGAGCGTCATATAGGTGGTTTCGTTGGCGCTGACGGTGTAGTTGCCCTGTCCCGTCAAAGCCTCATAGCCGTTGACGCTGACGTTTATCGTATAGTCATTGCCAGGAACCAAACCGTTGAAGACAAAGATGCCGTTGTAATTGTTGTCGGTGCGATAGGTAGCGATTAACGAGCCACCCTTGTAGAGCCTGACCGTCGCCCCATTGATGGGAGCGTGTGAGTCGGTCGAGTTGCCGTTATAGGTGTAGAGGCTGTGTTCCAGGCTGTTAACCGCATCCTTCACACTACCCATGATATAGCCCGTCGTCTCGCCGTTGATGCCGAAATAGTCGGCAGCCCCGCGAGCCAGGCGCACGCCTTCCTGACGGCAATAGTCCTGATTCAAGGCCCGATGGCGGGCAGGCTGATAGGTGTGGAAATAGCCCTCGACCAGGAAGCCGGGCACTCCATGCTTGAGGGCGCCCAAGTAGCCGTAATAGGTTATTCCTGACGAGGAGTTTGTCGTGTTTGAGCCACCATTATAAAAATCGACGTCTCCCACGATGTAGGGATCGTTCTTGGAGAAGGTCCGGTATCGGCTGTAGATAGGGTCGAGCTCGTCCATCCAGTGCTGTGGCCAGCTTTTCTGGCACATGGCCTTGCTGCCTGAAACCGATTCGCTGGCGTTGGTACCGCGGTAGATATACAGCGGATAATTGCTCTGGGAACCATCGGTGTCGGCGTTGGAGTGGATTGACACGAACATGTCATAGTCACCCTCCTCGGCCTCGGCCGCGATGACGCTGGGATGCTTGCTGATGGCCCCATAGGTGTTGCCGTCATAGGGGAAGGGACCGTTAGAGGTTCTTGACATGGTGATGTTCTCGTCCTTGACGCCCATGCGCTTGAGGGCATCACGCATTTCAAAGCCTTTCCACAGATTGGTGTTGCTCTCGTAGAAGCCGCACGTGTCGGGCCTATTGGTAGAGGAAAGCGCCGGATAGGGGATGGTGGCCATGGGACGGTCGTTCGGTCCCCAGCCTCCATGTCCGGGATTGATGTAGATGCGCACATCGTCGGCAGTGATGGCCTGCACCGTGCCGACGATGCCGATCGCCATCATCAGTAGTAGAAGAATTTTTTTCATTTCTGTTTGATAAGATTTAAAAGTGAAACAATGATTTGGTTATTGAGTAGAGGGTCTAGATTGACTAGAGGCTCTAGATATTCTAGATGGTTTTTTTGGGGGGAGGGTAGTTATACCTCGTTGTCGGTGAGGCTGCGGGCGCGGTAAGTCCAGCCGTAGTGCTTGTAGATGTCCACCAGCTGCGGGAGCCTGGCCATGAAGTCCTGGTAATCCTTTTCCGTGGGCTGAAGCCACTGGACCTCGGCAAGGGCGGCCATGCGGGGCAACACCTGGTATTGAATTTGGGGCTCACAGGTGATGTATTCGGTCCACACGTTGGCTTGGGCGCCCAGGATGTGGTGGCGTACGTCGGCGGGCAGGTCGGCGGCTACCGGTTCAAAGTCATAGACCTTCTTGAGCGTGTTACAGCCGCCGAATGCCATGGGTTCGTTCCACGTCTTGTCGGTCTGGTAATAATCAAAATACAGGGGTCCCACGGGCGTCATGATCACGTCATGTCCCAGTTTGGCGCCTTGGGCACCGGGTTCTGCTCCTCTCCACGACATGATGGTGGCCGTTGCATCCACGTCACAGTCCAGCAGCTCGTCCCAACCGATGATGCGCCTACCGTGGGCCGTGAGGTAGTTTTGCACCTGGGTCGTGAACCATCCCTGCAACAAGGCCTCGGCACTCTGCTTGCCCTTGGCCACCAGGCCCAGTTCCCTGATGCGTTGCTGGCACAGGGGGCACTGCTGCCACCGCATGCGGGGCGACTCGTCACCGCCGATGTGGATGTACTGGCCCGGGAACAGTGCCATCACCTCGTCGAGCACGTCCTTGACAAACTGCAGGGTCTGGTCCTTGCCGATACACAGGATATCGTCGGTCACACCCCACAGTGTCCACACCTCGTAGGGTCCTCCCGTACAACCCAGTTCGGGATAGGCGGTCATGGCAGCCACCATGTGGCCGGGCATGTCAATCTCGGGGATGATGGTGATATAGCGGTCGGCGGCATAGCGCACGATGTCGCGGATTTCGGCCTGAGTGAAGTAGCCGCCGTGGCGGATGCCGTCGTTCACGGGCGAATTGTGGCCCAGCGTGGTGCCGTTGCGCCAGCCACCTACCTCGGTCAGGCGGGGATATTTCTGGATTTCTATGCGCCAGCCCTGGTCATCGGTCAAGTGCCAGTGCAGGCGGTTCATGCCGTGCAGAGCCATGATGTCGAGATAACGTTTCACAGTTTCCTCGCCGAAGAAATGCCTCACACAGTCCAGGTGCATGCCACGATAGCCAAAGCGGGGCGATGCCGACACCTGTGCGGCGGGAAGCAACACTTTTCCGTCCATTCCGTCCTGTTTGTTCATTCCGTTCATTCCGTTCATTCCGTTCTGTCCAGCGGGAATCGACTTGCGTAGCGTCTGGATGCCGTAGAACACCCCTGCGGGCGTCTTGCCGGCGATTTCCACACCCCTGGCGGTAACGGTGATGCGGTAACCCTCATCGCTGTCCACCTTCGGGTCCAGCAACAGGGAAATGCAGCCGTCGCGGTAGATGCGGCTGGTGGGGCGGGTGCTCAGGTGCAGTCCCGTCAAGTCCTCGATATAGCCGCTGAGCATCGCGGCATTGCGTTCCATGTCACGATTCCCTAGGGGATAATCAATCAGGCAGCTGCCGTCGAGCATGAAGTCGCGGTCCTTGATGCCGTCAATCCTGTCGGGCAAGGGGACGACCCTGTAATCGGCCCGCAATGGCTGGGCAGCGGCAGTGACAGCGACAATCGTTACCAATAGGCTAAAAATCACTTTTTTCATTCTATCTGTATTTTTTTGATTATACTTTGTCGCAAAAGTAATGAAAAAACGGCAATTCCGCAATTATTAGTTATAATTCTACCGATTGGAAACGCAAAATTTTGCGTCTCTACATGGCTGGGGGCGGCCACGCCAAGGCGAGGCCCTACAGGCTACAGCAATCGGATGTCCTAATGGTTTTTTTGATATGAAACGAGGAGGCGAGCCATTTTGGATTGGCAGCCTCCTCGTTGTTGTTGGGATTTTTCCTTAAACGGCGATTACTTGGTCAGGGGAGAGTAGTCCTGGCCGTAGCGCAGCATCTGGTCGATGTAGCCCTCGGTGTAGCTGACCTTCACGTCGGTGATGCGACCGTTCTTGTCATAGACGGGGGTGTAGATGGGATTGACAAAGCCCTTGTAGGGGGCAATGTTCAGGCCCTCGTAGCGGGCGAGCACTTCCTTGTGGATCTCGGGGTCAACCTTCACGCCGTAGGTCTCGACGAGCAGGCGTCCAGCCTCGAAGTCACCCTCGCTCTTGATGCGCTGCACCTCGCCCAGCAACTCGGCGAACAGCTCGCGCAGCTTCTCGTAATTGTTCACGCGAACAAAGGTCTTGCCATCGCGCTTCACATACTCGATGACGTTGTCCTTCTTGCCATGCTGATAGCACCACTCGCTGATGAACTTGCGGTTGCGCATGTGGGCCTCCTCGATGTCCTTGCCCGGCTCGATGCGGGTGAGCTGGGTCATCAGTCCGTTCATGATATACTTGTAGTATTCGGCCTTGTAGGCTTCCATGTTGGGCATGATGCCGAGTTCCACCAGCTTGGGGTCGGCCAGATAATAGAGTGCGAACAGGTCGGCACGTCCCTCCTCGAGGGTTGAGCCATAGGCCTTGAGGGCGTCGGGGTCAACACCGGGGAGCAGTTGTCCCGAAGCGTGGCCCAGGCACTCGTGCAGGTCGGTGTGGAGGTTGTCGGCCAGGGCGAGATAATTCTTCATCAGGTCAATCTCGGTCTGACTCCATGCGAACTCATCGTTAAAGCCGTTACCGGCAGCCACCTGGTTGTAGGCGTCGGTGATATTCTCGATGGTTACCGACTTGGAACCGTGTGCGGCGCGAATCCAGTTGCTGTTGGGCAGGTTGATGCCGATGGGTGTGGAGGGGTAGCTGTCACCTGCCAGGACGGCTGCGGTGATGACCTTTGCGCTGACGCCCTTCACCTCTTTCTTCTTGAAGCGGTTGTCAACAGGCGAGTTGCTCTCGAAGTACTGGGCATTCTCGCTGATGATCCTAGTGCGGTGGGAGGCTGCCTCGTTGCGGAAGTTCACCATACCTTCCCAAGAACCCGTCATGCCCAGGGGGTCGCCGTAGCTCTCGATAAAGCCGTTGATGAAGTCCACCTGGTCCTGGGTGTCCTCGGCCCACATGATGCTGTAGTCGTCAAAGGTCTTCAACGAGCCGGTCTGGTAGAATTTCACCAGTTCGTCGATATAGGCCTTCTGTGCGGGACTCTCGGCCACGGTAGCGGCCTTTTGGAGCCAATAGACGATTTTCTCGATGGCCTGGGAGTAGAGTCCGCCCACCTTGTAAGGCTCCTCGACAATCTTGCCGTTCTTCTTGACCACCTTGCAGTTCAAGCCCCAGGAGATGGGGGTGAGGTCGGTGGTGTCCTTGAGGTTGTTGTAGAAATCCTCGACCTCCTGCTGGGTCACGCCCTCATACATGTTGCATGCCGAAGTGAGAATCAGGTCCTCGCCATCGGCCTGGTTGACGCGCTTGGCCATGAATGCGGGGTCAAAGATGATGCGGTCGAGCAGTTTCTTCTCGTCGGCGCGCTGCTTGGCACCGGGGAGCTTGGCAAACTGCTGGTCAAAGAAATTCTTGCTGAACTCGGGGGTGAACTTGTCCATCGAGTAGTGGTGATGGATGCCGTTGCCAAACCACACCTGCTTCAGGTACTTGACAAACGCCAGATAGTCCTTGTCCTGCTTGTCGCCCGTGTAGTTGCGGTAGATGTCCTCGAGGGTCTGGCGCACCATCAGGTTGTACTTGCAGTTCTGGTCAAAGAGGATGTCGCGGCCGTTGAGGGCAGCCTCGGTGAGGTAATAAACCAGCTCCTTCTGCTTGAGGGAGAGGTCCTCAAATCCGGGCACCTGATAGCGCAGCACCTCGATGTCGGCGAAACGGTCCACGGAATAGTCAAAATTAGTGTTTTGTCCCATTGCGGTTGTTGACAGTGCCGTCATGGCGATGACGGCAAGAATTGCCTTTTTCATATTGATAGGTTTAATGTTTATGAGAGTTGTTGAAATTCATTAGAAAACGGGATGTGGAGAACATCACTCGTCAGGAAGGCGTGTGAATCGATCCGCACCGAGTTGATACGCCGTGTATTTGCCAGGGATGATTTTGTAATTGTCATCGGTCTGGTAGGCATAGAAGCGTTTTGTCTGGGGATCCCACTTGAACAGGTCGCTCGTCTTGACGTTGCCACCGCTGATGAACTCGTAGTTACCGGCAACCTCGGTACCGTCAAAGAAGAACGGCAGGAGCCTGAGCACGACGCCGTCGATATGGGTCACCGAAGCATAGGCCCTGTAGCGGCCCTCGGTATTCTTGTAGGATTGAATGATGACATAGTAGGTGCGCGGTCCTAACTGGATGTTGATAATCGAGTCGATGCTGTGGCCCATCATGTGCTTGTGCTGGAGGTCGCCCTTGCGGCCGGCAAGCAGTTGGTCGATGGGGCCGTTAAAGCCGATGAAATTATCGCCTGCGGTCCATTGTGACAGGTTGGCATACACTTTAAGGCCGTTGCTGGTGCTGGTGGGCCAGCTGTAGCAACGCAGGTGGCCATCCTGGCTGGTGGCGATTTTCATGTTCAGGTTCTCCTGCAAGAGCGGGAAATCATAGTTCATGGTGGATTTGTCGCGCTGCATCCAGTCGGTAAACTCCTTGTAACCGTCGGTAACGGTCTGATAGTCGTCGCTCTGCATGGCCTTGAGGAACTTCTTCTCGTTGCGCTCAACCTTGGAGCACGAGGCAAGCGCCATAATCATCAAGGTCCAAATAAAAACGGTTTTGAAACTCTTCATCGTTGTCCAATTATTTGATACTGTTGTAGATGATGCCCTTCTCGTTCATGATGGTGAGGGTCTCGGCACCAGCTTTGGCATTGATGATGTAGTTGGTCCCGTCGTTGGTCTGCAAGAGATATCCGTTGTCACTCATGACACACTTCTTGCTCTCGGCGATACGTTCGGGCGTGCCGCTCTTGTCCTGTCCGGCTTTCCACATGGTCACGCGATAGGTGCCGTCGGCCAGATTCTCGAGGCGCACCTGATACTCCTTGGTATTAAATTCGGCGACAACGTGGTCCTTACCGTCATCGGTGGGCTGGGCGTGCTCAACGGCAACCTTGGGCCCCTTGGCGGTGGCGCTGTCGGTCTTCTCGGTGGCGGGAGCCTTGGCGTCAGCCTGGCCTTCCTTGGCGGCTTTCTCGTTACATGCGGTCATGGCCATCAAAGCCACGGCGGCAAAAAGGATGAAAAATTTCTTCATTTTGTTATTGATATTTTAATGGTTAAATTATTATTCCGTTTCGTTCGTTTCGTCCGTTTCGTCCGTTTCGTCCGTTTGGTCACGCTATTCCCGCGACCTGTGGACTTCATTCCACATACAGTACCAGGCCCTTGAGGTACTCGCCCTCGGGGTGGTAGATGCTGATGGGATGGTCGGCGGGCTGGGTGAGCTGGTGCAGGATGCGCACCTTGCGGCGCGTCTGGGCGGCAGCGCTGAACACCGCCAGACGGAACTGCTCCTTGTTCACGGCCTGGGAGCAGGAGAAGGTGAACAGGATGCTGCCGGGAGCGATTCTCTCCAGCGCCTTGGCATTCAGGCGGCGATAACCCACGAGGGCATTGCGCAGGGCGCTCTTGTGCTTGGCAAACGCGGGCGGGTCGAGGATAATCAGGTCATAGGCGTCCTTCTCCATGTTGTCAAGGAATTTGAAGGCATCCTCGGCAAAGGAACGGTGACGGCCATCCTCGGGAGCGAAATTCAGGGCCACATTGTCGTCGGTGAGGCGAACGGCCTTGGCCGAACTGTCCACCGAGTGAACCACCTGGGCACCGCCCCTGAGGGCATAGACCGAGAATCCGCCCGTGTAGCAGAACATGTTCAGCACTCGTCGTCCGCGGCTGTAATGCTCCAGCAGGCGGCGGTTCTCGCGCTGGTCGACAAAGAAACCGGTCTTCTGCCCCTTGAGCCAGTCGACATGGAACCGCAGGCCGTTCTCCAGGGCCTCGTCGGTCTCCATGCCGCCAATGATGTAATCGTTCACGGGATCGAGATGGGCCTTGTAGGGCAGGGTGGTCTCGCTCTTGTAATAGACGTTGCGGATGCCGGGCAGCTGGGTCAAAGCCCGTGCGATGATGTTGCGGGCAAAGTGCATACCGGGCGAATGGGCCTGCATTACAGCCGTGGGGCCATAGACGTCGACCACAAGGCCGGGCAGGAAGTCGCCCTCGCCATGCACGAGGCGGTAAGCGTTGTTGTCCTCGCGCTGGAGGCCCAGGGCCTGCCTCATCGTGTAGGCATCACCAAGGCGTTTCTCGTAGAAGGCCTCGTCGATGGCCGTGTCGTCAAAGGTGAGCATCCTCACGGCGATACTGCCGATTTGGCTATGGCCGTTACCGATGAGCGTGCCGTCATGGGCGTAAACTGTCACCAGGTCGCCCTCCTCGATGGTATCGTCGGCCGCGGCGATGGCCCCCGAGAAGACCCAGGGGTGGAGCCGCTGGAGGGATTCCTCCTTGCCGCGCTTGAGAGTTACGGTTTTATAGGTCATTTCTTTAGTTTTTAGTCCTTAGTTTTTAGTCCCTAGTCCCTAGTTTTTAGTTGTTAAAGCCTATTTAAAGAAGAACCGATAGATGTCGTTTCCGTTAGCAAACAGCAGCAGGGCAATCAGCAGAATCATGCCTATCATCTGCGCCCTCTCCATAAACTTGAGACTCGGCTGGCGGCCGGTGATTATCTCAAAGAGCAGGAACAGCACGTGACCACCGTCAAGGGCGGGGATGGGCAACACGTTCATCACAGCCAGGATGACCGAGATAAATGCCGTGATTTCCCAGAATCCCAACCAGTTCCACGTGTCGGGGAAAATGCTGCCGATGGTGCCGAAGCCGCCCAGGCTCTGAGCGCCCTCAGGCGTGAATATAAATTTGAGCTGCTTGACATAATTCACCATCTTGGTCCAGCCCAGTTCGATGCCACGGGGGATGGACTGGAGCAGGTTGTAGCGAATTGTCGTGGTCTTGTAAATCTTGGTGGGGTCGGCACGCAGGATGCCCAGCAGGCCATTGCCGTCGATGGGCACATCGGTAGCCGTCAGCAGTTTGCCGTCGCGTTCATATTGGATGGTGGCCGAACGGTTCTTGTACTTCTGCATCTGTGTGGCGAACAGGGTGAACGAGGGCGTGGGGACGCCATTCACGGCAACCATGCGGTCGCCCTTGCGCATGCCCGCCTTCTCGGCTCCCATGCGGGGCTGAACCTGGTCCACGACGACGGGCATCCGATAGTTCATGAAGGGTTGGCCCTTCTTGGCATCCTCGTTGGCCATGAAGATGAAGTTCTCGGGCAGGGCGATGGTGGTCTCCTTGCCGTTGCGCAACACGGTCACCTGCTTGGCCGTCAGCATCGTCTGCATGTCATCGCTGTTCATGTACTCGAGCACCTTGCCGTCGGCGGTCAAGGGGATATCGCCATCCTGGAATCCCACCTTGTGGGCACTGTCACAGAACTCCATACCGTCGGTCGCATCGGTGAACTTGATGAATTGCTCGCCAACGGCGTAAACGATGCCGGCATAGATGACGATGGCCAGCAGGAAGTTGAACAGCACGCCGCCCAGCATGATGAGCAGTCGCTGCCATGCGGGCTTGCTGCGGAATTCCCAAGGCTTGGCAGGCTCCTTCATGGCCTCGGTGTTCATCGACTCGTCAATCATGCCTGCAATCGAGCAGTAACCGCCCAGCGGCAGCCAGCCTATGCCATACTCGGTGGCGCGCCACGACCGCTTGTTCTCGTTGGGGTTGCTGTCACCCATCACGGCCATCTCGTTGCCGTGTGAAAGCCATTTGACATATTTGCCGGGTTTCCACTTGACAAGCGTGAGCCAGGGATTAAAGAAGAGATAAAATTTTTCCACCCATACACCAAAGATGCGTGAAAAGAAGTAATGTCCAAACTCGTGAATCATCACCAGGATACCCAGTGCCAATATCAACTCAAGAGCTTTTATCCAAAATGTAGTACTCATATACGGTTTTCAGTTGTTTCTTCTAACTGTCTATTCGTGTTTTTAAATTAAACTTGCGGCGAGTTGGCGCGCCTCGGCATTGCAGGCCACGTAGTCTTCGTAGGTGGGATGCTCTATCGGCGCGATGCTTGCCATTGTCTTCTCGATAATATCATAGATGTCGGTAAATCGTATTTTGTCCTTCAGGAAGGCGCCCACAGCAATCTCGTTGGCGGCATTCATCACACAGGGTGCCGTGCCGCCCGTGTGAGCCGCCGAGTAGGCCGTCGTTAACAGCGGGAATTTGTCAAAGTCGGGCCTTTCAAAGGTCAACGAGGCCATGTCCTCGATGGTCATCTTGCGGCAATCGCTTGCCAGGCGTCCGTCGGGCAGACCCAGGGCATAACGGATGGGCAGGCGCATGTCGGGTAGGCCCAGCTGGGCTTTCACCGAGCCGTCCTTGAAGGCCACCATCGAGTGGATAATCGACTGGGGATGGACCACAATCTCGATGCCGCGTGGCTCGATGCCAAACAGCCACCGTGCCTCGATCATCTCAAAGCCCTTGTTCATCATCGTGGCCGAGTCGATGGTGATTTTGGCGCCCATCGACCAGTTGGGATGCTTGAGCGCGTCGGCAGCGGTGACGGTGACCAGCTGCTCCTTGGGCAGCTTGCGGAAGGGGCCACCCGAGGCCGTGAGCCACAGTTTCTCGACATCCTGCATGCGTTCTCCCACCAGGCACTGGTAGAAGGCGCCATGCTCACTGTCAACGGGGTAGAGCACGCTGTCGCTATTCTCGAGCAAGGCCGTTATCAGTTCGCCCGCCACAACCAGCGTCTCTTTGTTGGCCAGGGCGATGCGTTTGCCCGCCTTGATGGCAGCGATAGTGGATTCCAGGCCGCTGTAGCCCACCATCGCGGTGACCACGGTGTCGATTTCGGGCGCAGTCACGGCCTGGGCGATGGCGGCACTGCCGGTAGCCACCTCAATGTCGGTATCGCTCAGCGCATCACGCACATACTCGTAGTAATTTTCATCGGCGATGATGACCATGTGCGGGCGGAACTGCCGGGCCTGCTGTATCAGCAAGTCGGCGCTGCTGCGAGCCACAAGCAGCCAGGCGTTGAACAGCCCGGGATATTCGGCAATGATGTCGAGCGTCTGCCGTCCAATCGACCCCGTACTGCCCAGCACAGCAATATTTCGTCTCGTTTCTCTCATACTTTTTTGTTACAAACTGCGAAGATACTGCATTTTTCCTACACGGCAAGCGACGGAAAACATATTTTTAGAGTTAACGCCCTTTGTTTTCGTTTTTTCACCTTTTCCACCCTTTCCACCTTTTCCACCATATACGTGTCTTTCCACAAATTTTCCACCCCACAGTGGAAACCCCACACACACACATGTGGACAAGGTGGAAAAAGTGGAAAACGGTGGAAACCCCTGCGCCCATGTGAACAGGGTGGAAAATGTGGAAAACAGTGGAAAACGCACGCCCATGTGAACAGGGTGGAAAATGTGGAAAACCGTGGAAAAACCCGCGCCCATGTAAACAGGGTGGAAAATGTGGAAAGCCATGAAAATATACCCCAAAATAATTGGTAATCTGTAGAGGGGTATCATAATTCTTGCACATTCTCTTTTTGTAACATGCTGTAAAACATATAATAAAACAAAGCCTCTACTTTTTCCAAGCGGAGGCTTTGTCATGAGGGTGTGTCATAATTCATTTGTTACAAATTGAATCGTACTGTGCGTGAGAAATCAAAATAATATTAATATAAAAATAATAATATTAAATAAAAATACTAAATTATTTAATTTTTATATATTTATTTGATTTCTCGGCCTTAAGGACGATTAATATTTAACGACATTATTATGACACACAGGCTGAATGAGGTGTGATTATAAAGATTGGAGAGAAAAATAATTGCCGTCGCTGCTCGTCAACACCCCTTGTTCCTTTGCGCTGTTGAACAGCTGATAGGCTCTGCTCTTTCCAACGCCCAGCTTGGTCTGTATCAGGTTGGGCACATCACCACTCCTGATGGGCATGGTGAAACCTTCAAAACAGGGAGCCAGCTTCTCATGCAGCTTGGCCTTGTCTTCGTGTGCCTTCTGTTCCAGCTGCAGCTGGCGGTCGGCTGCGGCGTCCATGGGTATGGCATTGCCATCGAGCTTGAAGCAGATGTCGCCGCAGTTGCGGTGGCGGCTGACGGGGTGTTTCACCTCAAACACGCTGTCGTGCTTCTCGACGGTGAACACGTCGCTGCACTTCTGATAAAGCATGGTGCCCAAGTGGCCCTTCATGTTCTTGTCCATGCTGCTCTTGTTCTGGTGCATGACCACGACGATGCAGCATTTGTAGTTATTGGCCAGCTGCGCCAATCGGCTGACGATGTCTTGGCTCTCGATCACGTCGTTGTAGTTGTAGATCAGGTCGGCAATGCCGTCGATGACAACCAGGTCAGGTTTCTCGTGCGTGACGGAACGGCAGATGATATCATAGCGGGAAGCCCCCGACTCGCTATCGATGGGCGCTGGCTGCAAGCATGCCACCATAAAGTCGTCGTGACGGCTCGGGGGAGTCATCTCGTCGATGGTCTTCTGGACACGTTTGGTGTCGTTGTCCGACTGCTCGGTGTCAAAAAACAACGCACGCCCGGTCTCCTGTAGGCTGCGGCAATTGGCAAAATGGTCACTACCCAAGAAGATGGCAGTCAAGATGTCGCAGAAGAAAGTCTTTCCGTTCTTCCACTTGGCGCTCACGGCCACCAGGTTACCCTTGGGCATCGTGGGCACACCGCCAATCTCGATGAGGTAGTCAGGTTCGGGATACTCAACACTGCGTTCAATGCGATAAGGCTTAATGTACTCGTTGTACTCTTCATTTTCTCTCTCCTCGGGCGAGAGCTCTGCTTGACGACGAATCTCCTCAAGAATCGCCGAAGCGTTATTCATGTTTTCCATGGAGTTATAAAAATTAAAAAATTAATATAAGTGAATAAATTGGCGAGTCGCGAGTCATCAGCATAGGCCAACGACCGGGACTTTCCGCTGCAAAGTTACAACGTGAAACCCCCGAAATCAAAATTTTTTCTCAAAAAAGTTTGCAAAACACCAATTTTTCCCATTAAATCACCTGTTATTATTGGTTTTCCACCATTTTCCACTTTTTCCACCCTTTCCACTATATACGCGTCTTTCCACATTTTCCACCCATTCCACCATATACGTGTCATTCCACAAAATTTCCACCCCACAGTGGAAAACCCACACCCCATGTGGACAGGGTGGAAAAAGTGGAAACCGTGGAAAAGATTCTCCAAAAACGCTATTCTGTAGAGACGCAAAATCTTGCGTCTCAAGGGCTGGAAGATGGTATTGTCTAACAGGTTGGCCTATTGTGTCGCCTGACGCGAGACGCAAAATTTTGCGTCTCTACAGGGCCTTTTCCTTGCAGCCTATCGACGAAGGCATCCGCACTCGTTGGGAATGCGGATGCCTCTCTAAACTCTATGCTCTAAACTCTAAACTGCGAGCAACGCGAGCATCACTTCACGCCCAGGTCGCGCAGGGTGCGGGGAGCGGGAGTCTTGGGCAAGGGCTGGCGGTCCTTGAGCAGGTCGAGGATGACCTCGATGGCCTTGTCCAGCTGCTGGTCGATGCCGCGGTGCTCCATGATGGGGTCGTTGTCGATGAGAATGTCGGGGTCTACACCGTGATTCTCGACAATCCAGTTGCCGCGGGTGTCGTAGTTGGTGAAGAAGGGCACGCGGATGTCGGTACCGTCCATATAGGGCAGCGAGCCGCTGATGCCGACGATGCCGCCCCACGAGCGGGTGCCGATGACGGGACCTATCTTGTTCTCCTTGAAACTCCAGGGGAAGAGGTCACCGTCGCTGGCGCTGTACTTGTTGACCAGCAGCACCTTGGGACCGTAGAGCGTGCGCTCGGGCGTGGTGCCGTTGTAGTTGCTGCCGCGGAACATCGTCAGGCGGTAGGGTTGGCGCAGCAGTCGCTCGATGACCATGGGCGAGATGTTACCGCCGCCGTTGCCGCGGTCATCAACGATGAGGGCCTCCTTGTCGGTCTGGGCGAAGAAGTAGCGCGAGAATTCACGCAGTCCCTCGGGACCCATGTCGGGGATATAGATGTAACCCACACGGCCACCGGTCTTCTCGCTCACGTAGTCGATATTGTGCTGTACCCACTCGTGGTGATACAGGGGATACTCGTCGCGGATGGGCTTGACAACGACCTTGCGGTTACCGTTCAGGGTCAGCTCGGTCATCACACCGGCCTTGTCACGCAGCAGGCTATAGAAGTTGTTCACGCCCTGGGCGCTCACGCCGTCAACGGCGGTGATCACGTCACCCACCTTGACATTCATGCCGGGCTCGAGCAGGGGCGAACGCAGCTCCTCGCGGTCGGGGGCACCGGCGAGGATTCGGGTAATCTTGTAACCGTCGGCCACCTGTTCCAGCTCGGCGCCAAGCATACCGATGTGGTGCTCGTCGGCCTGGATGTGGTCACCACCGTCAACATAGGCGTGACCCACGGCCAACTCGCCAATCATGCCGCCGATGACGTAGGTCAAGTCCAGGCGGTTCTTGACATAGGGCAGCAGGGCGGCATACTTGTCGTGCATCGCCTGCCAGTCCACGCCGTGCATGTTCTCGAGGTAGAAGCCGTCACGATAGGCGCGCCAGGCCTCGTTAAAGATTTGGTTCCACTCCTGGTCATAGTTGACCGTGGCGATCATGTCGTCGAGGTTCACGGGCTCGCTCAGGTCGGCCTTGCGGGGAGCGAGGGGTGCCACATAGAGGTCTTCGCCCTTATAGAACAGGGCGGTCTTCATGTCGGCGGCGGGCATCATGAAGGCGCGGTCGGCAACGAGTTCGTCCTTCTGCTCGGCGAAGTCATACACGCGTACGCTGCCGCGGCCGCTATACCACAGATGGCTGCCATCACACACGAAGCTGCCATAGCTGCCCGTGCCGATGGGCACCTTGACGATGCGGTCACCGATGCCGTCGATGTCAATGCGGATGGCGTTGGGGTCGGCCTGGGCTTTGCCCTTGCCTTTCTTGTCCTTGGGGGCGTCTTTGGGCTGCTCCTTGGACTTTTCATCACCGCCGGCCATCACCTGGTCGTCCTTGGGCAGGAAGGGCGAGGGGGTGTCCTTGGCGAGCATGACGAGGTAGATGCCCTCCATCTCACGGTAGGCAAAGTTCCACTCGATGCTGCTGTAGATGGGATTGAAGTCGCGTGCCGAGGCGAAAATCAGGTATTTGCCGTCGCTGCTGAACACGGGAGCGTTGCTCTCATACCAGCGGTCGGTCACGGGGTATTCCTTGCGCTCGGCGATGTTGTACAGATAGACGACGTTAAACTCGTTGGCGCCTTGGCGGTAGTAGGTGAGCCACTTGCCGTCGGGCGAGAACGACGGGGTGGGGATTTCGCCCATCTCGTCGGTCATCAGGATCTGCTTGTTGGTCGCCTTGCCATTGACGTTGAGCAGGACCATGCGGTTCTTGCGGTCGGTATAGACAATCTGGCTGCCGTCGGGACTCCACTCAAAGCCGCGGATGTAGGTGTCGTTGTCAAAGGTCAACTGCTTGGCCTTGTCGCTGTCCACGGGGCGAATCCAAATCTCGGTCTCGCCGGTCTGGTCGCTGATGTAGGCGATGTTCTTGCCGTCGGGGCTCCAGGCGGCATCACGCTCATGGACACCGGGTGTGTGGGTGATATTGCGGGTCACGCCACGCTTGGCGGGCACGTCAAACACCTCGCCGCGGGCGCTGATGACGATGCGGTTGCCGTCGGGGGCGATGCTGGCATCGGTCAGGTTTTCCTTGACCTTGCGTTGCTCCTCGCGGGCAAAGCTGTTCTCGCTATTGAGATAGACGGTGATTTTCTCGCTGCGCTTGGTCGCGGGATCGAGGACGTAGAGATAACCTCCGTTCTCAAACACGATTTTGCCGCCACCACAGCTGGCAAACTTCACGTCATACTCGGTGAAATCGGTCACCTTTTGGGTCGTGCGGGTTGCCGTGTTATAGACGAAGATATTCATGCGGTTGTCACGGTCGCTCATGAAGTAAATCTCGTCGCCAATCCACATCGGGTCAATGTCCTGGGCGATGTTGTCGGTGATGTTGGTCACCGTCTGGGCCTGGGTGTCATAGATCCAGATGTCGTCGGCCATACCGCCCTTGTAGTATTTCCACGTGCGGAATTCGCGGAAAACGCGGTTATAGGCCAACTTGGTGCCATCGGCATTATAGCAGCAGAAACCGCCCTCGGGCAAGGGCAACTGCTGGGACATGCCGCCGTCAACAGGGGCACACCACAGCTTGCCGTCAAAGCTGTCGCTGATGCGGTTGCGGTAGATCACGCCACGGCCGTCGGGGGTCCAGGTCATCGTGATGTTGTTGGGGCCCATGCGGTCGCCCCAATCGTCACGGGGATTGCTGGCCGTGAAGGTGATGCGGCGGGGCTCGCCACCCACCGACGGCATCAGATAAACCTCGGTATTGCCGTCATACTGGCCCGTGAAGGCGATGGTTTGGCCATCGGGGCTGAACCGGGCAAAGGCCTCGTAGCCATTGTGGGACGTCAATCGGCGTGCCGTGCCGCCCGTGATGGGAACAGTGTAGATGTCACCGGCATAGCTGAACGCGACCTCGCGCCCGTTGGTGCCGGGGAAACGCAGCAGGCGACCTTCGTCGGCCTGGGCGGTCAGCGTGGCCGCCGCGATTGCTGCAATAAGGATTAATTTCTTCATTTTCGGTTGGTTTTATAATTATTGTGATAAGGTATTTTCATATCTTATGATTCATTGCCTAATTCCGTTTGATTACCCTCAGGTGAACCGGTTCACAGGAGGTGAAGGCCTTGGGGAGCCTGATGATGGTCAATGTGATGGTGTTGGACCCCTTGAGCAGTTTGGCATTGACCATATTACTGTAGGCCAGACCGTTTTGCTCCACCACGTTAGACCCCGCCATGACCAGCGTACCCATCGTGTGGCCATTGGCACTCACGCGCCGCACGTCAAGGGTTCCCGTGGGACGGTAGCCCACGTCGATAAGGTAGTCGCCACCCTCGGCGACGCTGACGGTGACCGTGGCGGTGTCGAGCTCGGCATCGGGGATGAAAGCGACCTGGGGCGTGAGACCGAAATGGAACAGCGGCCTGGACATGAAGCCGTTGACAAATTTGCCGGCAATCTCGACCGAGAATTCAGTGAACGAGTCGGCATCAGGCAAGCCGAACACCGAATCGTTCAACGCGTCCAAGTGCCCGTTCACCGACAGACGATAGGGCGTGCCGGGAACAAAGTCCACGATGTGCCCGCTATCGCCGCTCCAGGTGACAACAGGGGTAGGGGGTAGCATGGCCTCGCTGGGGTGGATGGTCACGCGGCCTGACGAGTGGCTTCCCTCCTTGAGCATGATGACGATGTGGTGATGCCCTTGAATATTACCCGGGATAAAAGGCCCCTCAAGAGGGTTGCCGTTGTCGGTGATGGACTCCACATCATTGCCGGTGCCATGAATCGTCACGTCGAGCACGGCCTGACGGTAGTGCAAGCCGCTGAGGGTCTTCTTGCCAGGCATGCACTCGGGAACCATCGGCGCAAACTCGATGCCCTCGGGGGAGAAATGCATACCCGCCATGACGCGCAATATCATAGCGGCGTTTGACGCGCAGGTGCCCAAGTTGTCGATGGCCACTCCATCGATATGGATGCCTCGTGACTGGTATAAGGCCTGAGTACGGTACAAGGCCCCCAAGCCATAGCGCAGCGCATTCTCATTACGCACATAGGCGGCTGCCAGGTTCCACATCGCCTGGGTCGTCGCCCATGAGGAATTGGTGAAATAGGGCTCGATGGCACTGGCGGCAGGATAGGATACATTCACCCCGAAGTAGGTGATGGGGGTTTGTGCGATGAGGTTCTCGGCACGGTTGTCATCGGCAATGCCCCACAGGACGCACATCGCCTGGGACGTGTTGTCGGTTAACGGTGCCTGGCGGGGATAGGCCATGCCGTACAGGAACGAGCTGTAAAAGCCTTTGTTCTCATTCCACAGGTACTGGTTGATGGCATCCTTGAGGCGTTGGGCGTCTTTTTCATAACTGTTCTCGATGCCCAACTCGTCGCACATCTCGGCCAGGATGGCATAGGCGTTGCCCGTCAAGATGTTATTGCCCAGAGACATGCAGGCAAACAGGTCATTATAGCTCATCCAGGTCATGCGGCGAACGCCCAGCGGCTTGGATGATGTGTAACCCGCACCGTGAATCAGCCCTGTCTCATGGTCCAGAAGCACCGCCGAGTTGATGCTCAGGGTTTTCTCGATGACACAGCGGCTATAGGCCAGCCAGTTGCGGTCGCCTGTCACCTTATAGACCTCCCAAGCTGCTGTAGCCCAGCCGATATGGTCGCTCACGACGGGCCACTGACCCTCGCGTTGCATGATGATACTGTCGCGATCCACAATCGAACGCAAGGTCGCCATCGACTGGTGAGGCTTGAGTGCCGCCAGCGACAGGAAAATGGAGCAGTAAAGACGGCTGTAATTATTATTGGAAGGGTTGAAACGGCCCGATTTGTCAACAGCGTCGGCGATATAATCGGTCGACATCAGGTACAACGCATCGATCAGGGGCTGGCCACTGTCATATTCGGGCATCATGAAGGGGCGCTTGCTGCGGGCCCGCCAGGACTTGCCGTGGACGAAGTGCAAGGGGGTGTTACCCAAGTCGCCATACAGGCTGTCCAGACGAGCGACCGTGACGTTTGACACGATGCGGCTGGGGTCGGGGGAATAAGCGATAACGGTATCCTCGATGATGCTGTCACCCGTCAGAGTGAAAATCTCGTTCTGGACAATCACGCGATTGCTCATCTGGCGTCGATCACTGCAGGCGCACAACAAAACGATACTCACGGCAAATGCCGCAAGCACCACCATCGGGCCATGCGTCTTATTTGGCTTCATCTACCGCAAAGGTACTGCATTTTTTCGATAAAACAAGTGGGAGCGGGAATTAATGCTAAAAACACGAAAGCAAAAAACCAGTCTCTGAAAAAAAATGACTATTTTTGCAGCCTAAAACAAGAAAAGGACAAAAAATATAATAATGAAGACAATACGCAACTTCTGTATCGTGGCTCACATTGACCACGGCAAGAGCACGTTGGCCGACCGACTGCTCGAGTACACCAACACTGTTGCCGGCAAGGACATGCAGGCCCAGGTGCTCGATGACATGGAGCTGGAGCGCGAGCGTGGCATCACCATCAAGAGCCACGCCATACAGATGGATTATATGAAAGACGGCACGAAGTTCACCCTCAACCTGATTGACACTCCGGGTCACGTGGACTTCTCCTACGAGGTGTCTCGTTCGATTGCCGCCTGCGAGGGTGCCCTGTTGGTGGTGGATGCCACTCAGGGTGTTCAGGCCCAGACCATCTCTAACCTCTATATGGCGATTGACAACGGCCTGGAAATCATCCCGGTTATCAACAAGATTGACATGGACAGCGCCCACCCCGACGAGGTGGAAGACGAGATTGTGGAATTGCTCGGCTGTGACCCCAGCGAGATTATCCGTTGCAGTGCTCGCACGGGAGAAGGCGTCCCTGCCATCCTCGATGCCATTGTCGACCGCATTCCCGCACCCGAGGGCAATCCCGACGCCCCGTTGCAGGCGTTGATTTTTGACTCGGTATTCAATTCTTTCCGTGGCATTATCGTCTATTTCAAGATATTGAACGGCTCGATTGCCAAGGGGGACTTTGTGAAGTTCGTCAATACCCAGAAGGAATACAATGTCGATGAACTGGGCGTGCTCAAGCTCAGGCAGCAGCCGTGCGACCGTCTCTCGGCCGGAAACGTGGGATATATCATCTCGGGTATCAAGAATTCGACCGAGGTGCGCGTGGGTGACACCATTACCCATGTGCAACAGCCGTGTGACAGCGCCATCGAGGGTTTCCAGGAAGTGAAGCCGATGGTGTTTGCTGGCGTTTATCCTATTGACCCCGAGGATTTTGAGAACCTGCGCGCCTCGCTTGAGAAATTGCAGCTCAATGATGCCGCGTTGACCTTCACTCCCGAGTCGTCGGTAGCGCTGGGCTTTGGCTTCCGTTGCGGTTTCCTGGGCTTGTTGCACATGGAAATCGTGCAGGAGCGTTTGAGCCGAGAGTTCAATATGGAGGTCATCACCACCGTTCCCAACGTATCTTATAAGGTGTATGACAAAAAGGGCGGCATGACCGAGGTGCACAACCCCGCAGGCTTGCCCGACATCGCGATTATCGAGAAAATCGAGGAACCCTACATCCGTGCCTCGATCATCACCCAGAGCGAGTTCATGGGACCGATTATCACGCTGTGCCTCTCCAAACGCGGTGAATTGGCCAAGCAGGAATACATCTCGGGCAATCGTCTGGAACTGACCTTCGACATCCCGCTGGGCGAAATCGTCATCGACTTCTATGACAAGTTGAAGAGCATCAGCAAGGGATATGCCTCGTTTGACTACTATATCAACGGCTATCGTGAGTCCAAACTCATCAAGCTCGATATCCTGCTCAACGGACAACCGGTTGATGCCCTGAGCACGCTGACCCATGTGGACAACGCCGTACCCCTGGGACGACGCATGTGCGAGAAGCTGAAGGAACTGATTCCCCGCCAACAATACGATATCGCCATCCAGGCGGCTATCGGTGCCAAGATTATCGCGCGCGAGACCATCAAGCAGGTGCGCAAGGATGTGACCGCCAAGTGTTATGGTGGTGACGTCAGCCGTAAGCGCAAACTGCTCGAGAAACAGAAGGCCGGTAAGAAACGCATGAAACAAATCGGTACCGTACAAGTGCCTCAAAAGGCCTTCCTCGCCGTGCTCAAGCTGGACTAAACCTTTCATGAAAGAGTAGGGGGGGAGCAATGGCCGACGACCTGAAACATATCGACCTTGATAATCCTGAATTTCAAGACGCTTGGAGCGTGCTCCGCAAGACCAACCGCTCAATTTTCCTCACAGGAAAAGCAGGGACCGGAAAAAGCACATTCCTGAAATACATACGTGCCAACACCAAGAAGAAACTCGTGGTGCTGGCACCCACAGGTATTGCCGCTGTCAATGTGGGTGGACAGACGATGCACTCGTTCTTTAAGATTCCTTTCAAACCGCTCTTGCCTGATGATCCCGACATCTCCAATATCACCCGGTTGCGCAAGATGTTGCGTTACACCAAGGAGAAAGTCAAACTCATCCGCGAGCTGGAACTCATCATCATTGATGAGATTTCGATGGTCAGGGCCGATGTTATCGACTTTGTGGACAGGATATTAAGGGTATACTCTGGCAATATGAGGGAACCCTTTGGCGGCAAGCAGTTGCTGCTGGTTGGCGACATCTTCCAGCTGGAGCCGGTAGTTACCCACGATATCCGTGAAATCCTCAGACGCTACTACAAGAACTTCTTTTTCTTCAATGCACGGGCTTTTCAACAGATCAACCTGGTAGCCGTCGAGCTGAAGAAGATTTATCGCCAGAGTGACAGCGATTTCATTTCTTTGCTGGACCGCGTGCGAGTCAACCGCGCCACGGTGAGCGACATTGCCCTTCTGAACCAACGTTGCAACCCCGATTATCAGGAAGTTAACGATCAATTTGCCGTCACACTGGCAACCCGGCGCGATACGGTAGATTCCATCAACGACGAGCACATGAATTCCTTGAAAACGCCCGAATTTGTCTATCAAGGCAAGATTGAGGGCGATTTCCCCGAGAATAACCTGCCGACGGCTTTGAGGCTAACACTCAAGGAGGGCGCTCAAGTCATTTTTATCCGCAACGATAAGGAGGGGCGTTGGTATAACGGAACAATCGGAAAAGTGACCCGGCTCAGCGACAATGAAGTCTATGTGACACTAGAGAATGGAGTAGAGCTGGATGTTTTGCCCGAAGTGTGGGAAAACATGCAATACACCTATAATGAGAAAGAAAAGAAGGTCGAGGAGAAGGTGCTGGGAACATTCATGCAGATTCCCATCAAACCTGCTTGGGCCCTCACCGTACACAAGAGCCAAGGCCTGACCTTCAATCATGTGGTGCTTGACTTTGTGGGTGGCGCATTCACTGGCGGCCAGACCTATGTCGCACTCTCGCGATGCACCTCACTAGAGGGAATAACATTGCTTAAACCGCTGAGCGAGAGGGATATCATCGTCAATATGGCCGTTGTGGATTTCAGCCGTCAGTTCAACAACCGTCAGATTCTGAATGAAGCGATGGAACAAGAGCGTGCTAACCAGCTCTACCGTAGGGCGGTCCACGCATTTGACCATCAGGAATTTGACGACTGTGTCAGATGCTTCACCGAGGCCATGAAGATTAAAGATAATATTCAAAACGAGGCCGTCAAGCGTTTGATTGTCAGAAAATTAAATGTTTTCAAGAAACAAGCTCGCAGTATTGAACGATTGAAGGAAGTCATTGACAGTCAAAAGAAAACCCTTCAATCTCTGGCACTTGAATATGCCTCGATGGGTGACCAGGCTCTGAATCTTGACGAAAGTGGGGTAGTGGGAGAGGGTAGTGCGCACTACGGCAAACGCCTGGATGACATCGCCATAAAGTCGGCCCTGGCAAACTACAACAAGGCGCTTCGCATCATGCCGGATTGCATTGAAGCGATGATCGGGAAAGCACGGCTGTTGATGACGATTGATCAGCCAGATGGAGCTGAACAGGAATTAAACCGTGCGCTTGAACTCGATAAGAACAACTACATGGCCTTGATCACCATGGGCGAACTGACGGAGGTGAACCGTGATATTCCAGAAGCCATCAAGTCCTACAAGAAAGCAGCTAAAGCCGATAAGAAACGCCCGGAACCACACGACCGCCTTCAAGCCATCTACGAAAGAATAGGATTTGACGATTTGGCAGACGAGGAAAAAGAAATTGCTGACCGCCTGAGACGCGCTCTCTATAAGTCCACAAAAACCAAGAGAAAGAAGAAATAATTCATAATTCATCTTTCTCATCGGTTTAAATCTTCGCTGCTTTATTAGACCTGTTTACTTCCATTAGACTGTTATTAGAACTTTATTTGGTTCGAATCTGGCCTATACGCCTCGGATTTTTGTCCTCTCTTGAATGGGGTGGTACATTTACTAATTCTCCGAATGTTTATTTTACATAATACAAATATTTATTTTAATTAATGGGTGTAAATAGGGTATTCATTTGTAAATCAGTACGTTGATTCTATGTGATTTTGTTTAGTTATTATTCCTTCTCATTTCATTATTTCAATAGGAATAAAGTTTACTTGAAAAAACGGATTCTCATCGAGTTAAGTTCTCAAAAAAAACGGACATCTGTGCCATACCATCCTCATTATAACAACTGAAATATCTGAAATGTCTGAGGCATCCGCATTCCAATTATCTGAGTTCTGTAGAGACGCAAAATTTTGCGTCTCCCATCGTTAGGCTTTACCAATCTTGTCGCTTGGAGACGCAAAATTTTGCGTCTCTACAAGTGTACAGATTTCCTGAATGGATGAAATTATCAACATGACTACATGAATTTGATTTGAATTTCCATTATTCTATTAATCAAATGACTAATTATTTTGTTTTAAAGTGATTGTTTAGATAAATATCGGCTAATTTGTTCAGATTGTTACTGAGGAATATCACGACCCTACAAAAAACCGTAATTTTTATAATATGATTACCTATAAATTATATCTTTAATTTATTGTAAATTAAAGATTTATATTATATTAATTGAACTAAATATTTATATTTTAGTGGCAATAATGTTGACTCATTCGGGTATCACCAAATAATACTTACTTTTAGTACACATTATTTATAATAAAAAGATATTTTTGTAACTTTGTAGCTTTCTAATCAACCAAATTATTCAAGATGATAAAAACACTACTACAACAAGTCAAGCAGTATAAGACGGCAGCGCTACTGACGCCCGTTTTCATCATGCTCGAGGTTGTACTTGATGTGCTCATCCCATTTGTAACCGCCAAACTCATCGACTATGGCATCAATGCTGGCCACATGCCCAGTGTGATTAAGTATGGTGTCATCATGATTATCATGGCTTTCTTGAGCATGATGGCTGCCATCATGGCCGGACGATACGCTTCCTACGCTTCGTCGGGCTTTGCTTGCAACCTGCGTGATGCCATGTACAAGAATATCCAGCGGTTTGCCTTCAGCGACATTGACAAGTACAGCACTTCGGGCCTCGTCACCCGCATGACGACAGACGTGACCAACCTGCAGAACGCTTTCCAGCAGATTATCCGAACATCGGTTCGTGCCCCGTTCAACCTCTTGTCCAGCATCGTGATGTGCTTTGTCATTAGCCCGGATCTGAGCCTAATCTTTATTGTTGCAAGTATTGTGCTGGGAGTTATATTGGCACTGATTATCAGCAAAGTATCTAAGATGTTCGCTCTTGTGTTCAAGCAGTATGACGTCCTCAACGGCGTTGTCCAGGAGAATGTCTCGGGAATCCGAGTGGTCAAAGCATTCGTGCGCGAGGATCATGAGAACGCTAAATTCTGGAGTGCCGCCAAACGCCTTTATGACCTGAATGTCAAGGCCGAGAGTCTGATGGCGCTTAACCGTCCGTTGATGAACATGGTGGTCTATGGCTGTATCATTGCCATCTCCTGGTTCGGAGCCCAGTTCGTCATTGCCGGCAACCTGACTACGGGCCAGCTGACCTCGCTGTTCACCTATGTGATGTCAATCCTGATGTCACTGATGATGCTGAGTATGATTTTTGTAACCATTACTCAAAGTCTTGCTAGCGGACAGCGTGTCGCTCAGGTAATTAACGAAATTCCCGATATCGTCAATCCGGAAAATGCCCTGACCGAAATCCCGGATGGTTCAATAGATTTCAACCACGTTCATTTTGCCTACAAGGGAGGAAGCGGCGAGTATGCCCTGAGTGATATTGACCTGCACATCGCCAGCGGAGAATCCATTGGCGTGATAGGCGGTACGGGTAGCGGCAAGTCCTCATTAATTAATATGGTGAGCCGTCTGTATGACGCCTCCAAGGGGGAGGTCCTCATCGGCGGAAACAACGTCAATACCTATGACCTTGAAGTGCTGCGCGACAATGTGGCAGTCGTATTACAGAAGAACGTGTTATTTACCGGGACCATCCTCGACAACCTGCGTTGGGGCGACGAGAACGCCACGCTAGAGCAATGCCGAGAGGCCTGCCGGGTGGCATGTGCCGACGAGTTTATCATGGAGATGCCCGATGGTTATATGACCCGTATCGAGCAAGGCGGCACCAATGTTTCCGGCGGCCAGAAACAGCGCCTGTGTATTGCCCGAGCCCTGTTGAAGAAGCCCAAAATCATCGTGCTTGACGATAGCACGAGCGCCTGTGACAACACGACCGACGCACGCATCAGAGCCGCATTGCGCGACAATCTGCCCGAAATGACCAAAATCATCATCTCGCAGCGCATCAGCAGCATCAAGGATTGTGACCGTATCCTCGTCCTCGACGATGGCAAAACAGCTGGTTTTGATTCACATGCTAACCTGTTGAAGACCTGTAGGATATATCAGGAAATCTGTGCCATCCAAGAGCAGGCCGGAGGCGACTTTGACAAACCCCTTAAAGAAAGAAAGGAGGCCCAATCATGAGAATGCCAGGAGCACCCAACAATCGCCATACTATCGTCGACACCACAGGCGTCGACAAGCGCGGCACCCTGTGGCGGCTTTTCAAGATAGTGATGAAGCACTACAAGTTCTCATTCCTTGCCGTTGCGGTATGTATCGTGGTGACCGCTTGCACTACCCTAGCCTCTACCCTATTCACCCGGACACTCATTGATGACTTCATCACCCCGATGATTGGCCAAGCGCATCCCGACTACGGGCCTCTGGCTGAAACGCTCGTCAAACTCGGCATCGTGCTGGCCTTCGGCGCCTTGTGTTCCTACCTGCACAGCCGCTTGATGATCAATGTGACGCAGGGAACCATGCTCAAGTTGCGCAAGGGAATGTTTGAACACATGGAGACCCTTCCCATCAAGTACTTTGACACCCATGCCCACGGCACCGTGATGTCGGCCTACACCAATGATGTGGACACCCTGCGACAGATGATTTCCAACAGTCTGCCTCAGGCTTTCAATTCGTTAATCACACTGGGTATCACTTTTGCGAGCATGATCGTGATGAGTGTGCCGATGACCATTCTGTCTATCGTCATGGCCTTGATCATGGCATGGTCGACCACTTATCTTGGGAAACGATCCCGAAAACACTTCCGCGTTCAGCAGCAGAAGTTGGCCGAGGTCAACAGTTTCATCGAGGAGATGATGACGGGCCAGAAGGTCGTCAAAGTCTTCTGCCACGAGCAGAAAGCCATCGAACAGTTTGAGGTCATTAACGAGGAATTGCGTAGCAACACCTACGATGCCAACCGCATCGGCAACATTGTCATGCCGGTCAACGGCAACTTGGGACATCTGAGCTATGTCCTCATGGGCGTTCTGGGAGCATGGCTTATCCTCAACGGCCACACCGGCATGACGCTGGGTACGCTGGTGGCCTTCTTGACGCTTAACAAGAGTTTTGCGCGCCCAATCGCCAGCATCAGCCAGGAAATCAACAGTGTGCTCAACGCATCGGTTGGTGCCGACCGCATTTTCAAGATTCTGGACGAGAAACCCGAGACCGACGAGGGCAGCATCAAGCTCATCAATGCCCAGCGCGGTGAGGACGGCCTGTTGCACCCGTGCAACCACCATACCGATATCTGGGCTTGGAAAATCCCGCTGGAGAACGGTAAACTGCGCTATGTCAAAGTCAATGGAGGTGTCAAGTTCAACCAGGTGGACTTCGGCTATAATGAGGGAAAACAGGTACTCTTTGACATCGACATTGATGCCATGCCCAACCAGAAGATAGCCTTTGTGGGCGGTACCGGAGCGGGCAAGACCACCATTACCAATCTGATCAACCGATTCTATGACATTCAGGACGGAAAGGTCTTGTTCGACGGGATTAACATCAACGACATCAGCAAGCGGGACCTGCGTCACGGCCTGGGAATGGTATTGCAAGAGACCCACCTGTTCACCGGGTCGGTACTGGATAACATACGCTACGGTAGGCTTGAGGCCACTGACCAGGAATGCATCGAGGCTGCCAAACTGGTCAACGCCGACAGTTTCATCCGTCGTCTGAGTGATGGATACCAGACAATCCTGAACGCCGACGGCGGAAACCTCAGCCAGGGCGAGCGGCAGCTTCTTGCCATTGCTCGAGCCGCCGTTGCCGATCCTCCCGTGCTCATCCTCGACGAGGCAACCAGCAGCATCGATACCCGCACCGAAACGCTTGTGCAACGCGGTATGGACTCGCTAATGAAGGGACGCACGACGTTTGTCATTGCCCACCGCCTCTCGACCGTGCGCAACAGCGACTGTATCATCGTTCTGGAGAAAGGCCGCATCATTGAAAGCGGAACACATGATGAGCTACTCGCCCAACGCGGCAAATACTACCAGTTGTATACTGGCGGAGAAATATCTTAGACATTAGGTTATGATGATGAAGAAAGTATTGGTTTTGTTGGCCTTAATGGCCGTTACGGTAGGCAGCAACGCAGCCACTGTCGAGGAATTGAGAAATCCCGACTTGAGCGGGCTGCAAGTGAATAAACAGGAAATGGAGGCCCTGCAGTTCCTCTATGCCTATATGCCGCTTGCCGACGTAACAGATTACACGCTTCAATTCCATCTCGAGAACGTGCGCGCCACGCTTGAGGCCCGTGATCAGATGCCTTGGGGCAAGAAGGTCCCCGACCTGCTGTTCAACCATTTCGTGCTCCCGTTGCGCGTCAACAACGAGGCTCTAGACATGTCCCGTCCCGTATTCTTCAGGGAACTCAAGGAGCGCGTCCAGGGCATGAGCATGGAGGAGGCCATACTCGAGGTCAACCACTGGTGCCATGAGCACGTGACCTACCAGCCGAGCGATGCCCGCACCTTGTCACCCTTGGCCTGCATGAACACCGCCATCGGTCGCTGTGGCGAGGAATCGACATTTACCGTTGCCGCCTTGCGCTCCATCGGCATTCCCGCTCGACAGGTCTATACGCCCCGCTGGGCCCACACCGATGACAACCATGCATGGGTCGAAGCGTGGGCCGACGGCAAGTGGCATTTCATGGGCGCCTGCGAGCCCGAGGCCGTATTGGACCTGGGGTGGTTTAACGCACCCGCCTCCAGGGCGCTGTTGATGCATACACGAGCCTTCGGTGACTACAAGGGTCCCGAGGAGGTGATGCTGCGCACCCGCAATTTCACCGAGATTAACCTCATTGGCAACTATGCCGCCACCGCATCGACCCAGGTGCAGGTTCTCGATAAGGCCGGCGCCCCCGTCAAAGGGGCAAAAGTGGAATTCCGCATCTATAATTACGGCGAATTCTATCCCGCAGCCACCAAGTATACCGACAAAAAAGGCCAAACCTCACTCACCGCCGGCAAGGGAGACATGCTCGTCTGGGCCAGCAAGGACGGATGGTATGGCTACCGAAAGGTCACCTTCGGGAAGGACAAGAATGTGGAGATCATGCTCACCCGCAGCAATACGCTCAAGAGCGGACCGACCTACGAGACATTTGACATCGTGCCGCCCGTAGAGCGAGCCGTTATGCCCAAGGTGAGCCCCGAGATGGCCGCGATGAATAAGGCCCGTTTTGCCCGTGAGGACTCTATCCGCAAGGCCTACGAGGCAACATTTATCAGTATCGAGAAAGCTCAAGAGATTTGTCCCGAAGCTGCCGAATACCTGGTCAAGTCGCGTGGAAACTGGAAAACGATCATAGATTTCATTAACGGCCATCGCGACAATATGGAACGGGTCCTGGGTGTGCTCCAGGGACTTAACGACAAGGATATGCGCGATGTGACCGGACCCATCCTCGAGGATGCTTTCATCGCCCGAAGCAATCAGCTTGCTCAACGAGTGGAGTATGAGATGATTACCTCGCCGTTCAAGGTTGAGTTGCAGGACGCATTCAATCCCGAGGTTGCAGCCTCATTTAAGTCAGATCCCACAAAGCTTGTCGCCTGGGTAAGAGACAATATCGAGATCCAACCCGAGGAAAACGCTCTACACATTGCCCAAACGCCGATGGGCGTTTGGCGTTCCCGTGTCGCCGACGGCCGCGGCAGGGACATCTTCTTTGTCGATTTGGCCCGTTCGCTTGACATAGAATCACGCATGGACCCCGTGACCGGCAAAGTACAGTTCCGCACCGACGGTGATTGGCAGGACGTGAATTTTGAGGCTATTGAACAGACCAATGCCCAAACCGGCACCCTGAAATTGCGCTACACCCCTACCCCAGCCCTTGACGACCCGAAGTATTACCACCATTTCTCGATTTCCAGGATTCTCGACGACGGCTCAACCCAGTTGTTGAACTATGACGAGGGAGATTCGGGCTTGGAGGAAGGCTCATCGTGGAGTAACACGTTCCAGAACGGTACCACACTTGATGCAGGAACCTATATGCTCACCAGCGGTACGCGTGCCGCCAGCGGCAAGGTGCTGGTAGCCAACCGTATTTTCACTGTCAAACCCGGCGAAATCACCACCATCAACCTAACCATGCGCCAAAGCGACGACATCGTGGCTATTATCGGCAACTTCAACTCCGAGTCCAAGTTCCGACTGCTTGACGGAAATCTGAAACCCGTCAGCAGTGATGAGGTCAGCATCCTTTCTCAGACAGGTCGCGGCTACTTTGTCGTTGGCTTGCTGGGTGTGGGTCAAGAGCCTACGAACCATGCCATGCGTGACATCTCCAAGATGAGCGACGCCCTTAACAAGTGGGGCCGTCCGATGATCTTATTGTTTGAGAATGAGGCTGAGGCGTTGAAGTACAGTCAAGAGAATTTCGGTACCCTGCCGCGCAACATCATCTACGGTATTGATGCCGATGGCAGTATCCGCCGACAGATTGTCAGTGAGATGAAGTTGCAGAGCGACACGCAACTGCCCATTTTTATCATGGCCGACACGTTCAACCGCGTGGTGTTCTGCACCCAGGGCTATACCATCGGCTTGGGTGAGCAACTCAACAAGGTCATTTCAAAACTTGATGATTAACGTGAGTTAGTGCTCAATGATCTAATCTGTAGAGACGCAAAATTTTGCGTCTCTACAGGCTATCAGAGGTTTGACTCATTTATTTAGAAACAGTCAGAGCCTGTGGAATATTGAAAACCACAGGCTCTGCCATTATATTCTGAATTAACTGTAAATCCGATATCAGTGGGTGATCTTGAGCACCTGCTTTGAATTGTCGATTTCAACCTTACCCAGACGGCCCAGCACGCTCTGACCCAGCAGCAAGGGTGCCTTCTGGTTGCGGACAACCGATGCGCGGACGTTGTTCAGCGTCAAATCGCCGAATTCCACAGTCTTGAGGTTAATGACCGTTCCCACCGTCACGTTGCCGTTAGCGTCCATATAACGCTGACTGCCAATGATGTCACTATCGCTCAGGTAGCCATTCTTGACCATAAAGGTCGCCTCGACCATCGACAGGGTCACGTCGCTGGCCCCCGTGTCAAAGATGAAATGGAGGGGCAGATCATTGATCTTGCACTTGACCTTGAAGACACCGTCTTCCTTGGTAAACGGCACTTCACTCACGGTAAGCATCTTCTCATGATCCTTATTGCCCATAACCGTGGGTTCGTCTTCAGCCTTGTTCTCAAATTCACGGATGAGCTCCTTGAATTCATCACACTCACGAATGTTGTCCAAATCAGAGTCCCGGCCGATATGGCCAAATTGCCTGTATCCCAGTTCGAGCGTTTTTCTCAAGTACTTGAGGGCTTGATCCTTGTTGCCCATGCGCGAGTACAGGCAAGCTGCGTTATAGTAGGCACTGAGATCGGTACTGTCACTAGCGATCATGGAGTCAACGGTTGCAATGGCTTTTTCGTTCTCCCCCAGGGCTAAATAGGCATAAGGTATGCACTGGAAATACTCTGGGTTGGCCTCAAGCTCGACCACTTTTCTATAATCCGGCTCTGCAAGGTCCTGTCGGCCCTGTTTGCGATAGATCTCTCCACGGGTATAGTAGTACCAGGAAGTCTTGGGATCCAGCACAATAGCCATTGACAGGTCCTCAAGCGCGCCAACGGTGTCGCCGTCGGCTTTCTTGTAGCATGCACGCTGGTAATAACCGATATCATACTCAGGCACTTCGGCAATCACTTTGTCCATCAGGGCTATAGCCTCCTGATGATTACCCATTTCTTCCAGGATCTCGGCTTTGAAAGCCAGGTCATCGAGGTCGGTAGAATCCATATTGAGGGCCTGATTGATGCTGTTGAGCGCTTGCTTCGTGTTGCCTTTATCATAATAACAATGTGCAATGCGGAAGTAGAGCGCCTCGTTCATGTCCTTGGAATTGGCCGTGTTGTAGGCCTCAATCGCCTTGTCATACTGATTCTTGCTCTCGTACATCAGTCCAATGATGGTATGCCACATTCCTTCATTAGGATTCTTCACTGCCTGTACCTTGAATTTGGAAATCAGCATAGAGAATGCAGGCTCGTCAAGGGCTGTGGCCAGATGAACCGCATCTTCGTCATAAGAGTCCTTGAGTGCCGTCACGATGTCGTCGGTCGCTTCATCCCATTTTTTCAGTCCAATATAAGACTCGGCACGGTAAGCATAAACGGGCTGATAACTGCTTTGCAGCTTGGTAACATAATCAAACTGCTTGATGGCGTCATCCCAGCGCTGTTGAGCATTGGCGTTACGTCCCACGCCCATATATCCAGCGGTCTCACCAGGATCCAGGCTGATCACCTTCTGGTAATCGGCATCCGACAAGTCATATTGCTTTGTCTCGTAATAGATTTGACCGCGTTTCCGATACAGAACCGAATTCTTGGGAAAGTTCTTGATTGCCGTTGATAGTGTCGAAATGGCTTTGGTGGTGTCTTCAAGAACCAGTTCAACGGCAGCCTTGGCAATGTAGGCCGCGTTGTTATAATCATTGTCTTTTTTAGGCAGATACTTGATCGCCTGTTCGGCCGCTGTCAACGCGTGACCATAATCCTCATTATCAAAATAAATGAGGGCTGTCATGACGTGGGCATAGCCGTTTTTAGGGTTCTCCTTCAGTTCCTTGCTCAAGTAGTTGAACGCCTCTTCATAATCGTCGTTTTCAAATGCCTCATAGCCACGTTTGAAATTGTAGCTGTCAGGGAGCTTCTGTGCAACGGCGTCGATTGAGAACAGCAGGCAGCAAAATGCCAGCAAACAGATTCTGATACTCTTCATGATAATATATATACTAGGCGGGGTGAAACGTTTGTAGATCGAGGATATATACCACAAGCTACAGACCTCATGGAAGTGAAGCCTGACGCTTGTGGTTTTTCATGCGGTGGCTCTTACAACAGGGCGTCAATCTTGGCGGCGAGCATATCGTGGGTGATGGTGCCCACATGCTTCTCGACCATCTTGCCATCCTTGAAGAACAGCAGCGTGGGGATATTGCGGATGCCATATTCCGCACCCAGGTCGGTGTCTTCATCAACATTGTACTTGCCGATGATTACGCGTCCTTCATAATCGGTAGCAAGACCTTCGATGATAGGAGCGATGCTGCGGCAGGGACCACACCACGGAGCCCAGAAATCAATTACCACGGGCTTGCCCGATTCCAGTAATTCCTTGTAGTTAGCGTCGTTAATTACAGTAGCCATATTTGTTTGTATTAAGTATAAAGTAGTAAATTATGAATTATGATTAATTTACACAGCAATAATTGTGCCAAAATCTCTAAATTCTGGCGTTGACCTTATATCTGATGCCAGCTTCTTTCATTGTCTCCATCAACTTCTTGTTGACAGCGATGGGTCGCTTGGCTCGCAACATGACATAATTACCGCTTTGATGGTCCTTCATGCGGAAGTACAGGTCGCAACGGTTGTCGTCTTGGGCACCCAGATATGGTTTCAGGAAATCCACTTTGTTCAAGTCGTCATCACTTAACGAGATGACCAGGTTCTTGAGCATTTTGCCCTTCATGTTCTCGAGCAAATCGATAGAGTGGACGTTAAACCGCACATTGTCGTTATATCCTTTCTCGTAGGCTCCTCTCACGACGATGGCAAATCCGGTAACGCCATATTTCTGGTAATCGACAAATTTATTACCAAAAAGCATGAATTCAAACGAGCCGGTGTAATCCTCAATCTTGAGGATGCCAAACTGTCCTTTCTTGCCCATGCGAGTCTGGAAATCAACAACCAGTCCACCCATTGTCAGCTCTTTGTCGATCTGGTCGTCGCGGTTCTTGACCTCGGCCAACGGCGTGTCGCAACCGTAATTCACCTCGATGTAATAAGGGTCAAGGGGATGGGCCGACAGGTACATTCCCACCAGGTCCCGTTCGCGATTGAGTCGTTCCAACTGTGACCACGGTTCAGCGTTGGGAATGGGCGGCGTTGCCACCTCGATGGCCCCGAATGCCCCAAACAGCGAGTTCTGCATCTCTTGCTGGCTTTGCTGATATCGTTGGCCAAAGCGCATAAGTATGTCGCTGAACACCTCGCCACGGTTATTCGTCTCGAAAAAGTCCTCGCGCTTGATTTCCTTGAAGTCGTCGAATGCACCTGCCGTGGCCATCGACTCGAGCGCCTTGCGGTTGCAGGCACCCTGATTGATGCGCTGGACAAAGTCAAAGATATCCTTGAAGGGGCCGTTCTTGTCGCGCTCCTCGACGATTGACTCGACGCAGCTCACACCGACGCCCTTGATGCCGGCGAGGCCGAAGCGGATGCGTCCGTCCTTGGTTGCGCTGAAGTTCTTGTAACTCTCGTTGATGTGCGGCCCCAGCACCTCGATGCCCATGGCACGGCACTCGTCCATGTATTTGGACAGTTTATCCACATCATTGAGGTTGCTGCTCAGCACGGCAGCCATGTATTCGCTGGGGTAATTGGCCTTGAGATAGGCGGTCTGATAAGCTACCCAGCTGTAGCATGTGGCATGTGACTTGTTAAAGGCGTAGGAAGCAAACTTCTTCCAGTCTTCCCAAATCTTGTTGAGCACTTTCTTGTCATGCCCGTTCTTTTCACCTCCCTCATAGAACAACGTCTCGAGCTCGTTCATCTTCTCGATCTGCTTCTTACCCATCGCTTTGCGCAGGGTGTCGCTCTGGCCGCGGGTAAAGCCTGCCAGTTGCCTTGACAGCAGCATGACCTGCTCCTGATAGACCGTGATACCGTAAGTCTCCTTGAGGTATTTTTCCATGCAGGGAATGTCATACTTGATGGCTTCCCTACCCTGCTTGCGGTTGATGAACTGCGGGATGTAATCCATGGGGCCGGGACGATAGAGGGCGTTCATGGCGATTAAGTCCTCAAAGCAGGTGGGATGCAACTCGATGAGATACTTCTGCATGCCCGCCGACTCAAACTGGAACGTACCCGCTGTCATGCCCTTACAATAAAGCTCGTAGGTCTTAGGGTCATCGATGGGGATATTCTCGATATCGATGTCCACCCCATGGTTGAGTTTGATGTTGGCTAACGCTTCCTTGATGATGGACAGGTTCTTCAGTCCCAGGAAGTCCATCTTGATCAGGCCGGTGCTCTCGATGACGCCGCCCTCATACTGCGTGACGATGATTTTCTCGCCATCGCTGTCGGTGGCGGTGCTCACGGGCACCCAGTCGGTAATGTCGTCACGACCGATGATTACGCCGCAGGCATGGACACCCGTGCTGCGGATGCTGCCTTCCAGCTTCTCAGCAAAACGGATGGTCTCGGCCACCTTCGGGTCCTCGCTATCGAGTTCCTGACGCAGGTCGGGGAAGCATTTCAAGCAGTTCTCCACCGTAATTTTGTATTTCTTGCCCGGTTTTTCCTCGGGCATGTCGTTCGGCGAGGAGGGGATGAATTTGGCGAGGCGGTTGCTCTCGGCCAGCGGCAGATCTTCGACGCGGGCGACGTCCTTAATGGCGCTCTTGGCGGCCATGGTGCCGTAGGTCACGATGTGGGCCACCTTCTCGGCTCCGTATTTCTCGGTGACGTAGTTGAGCACGGCGGCTCGGCCATCGTCGTCAAAGTCGGTGTCAATATCAGGCAGCGAGATGCGGTCGGGATTCAGGAAACGCTCAAAAAGCAAGTCATACTTCAACGGGTCAATCTTGGTGATGCCCAGGCAATAGGCCACTGCCGATCCTGCCGCTGAACCGCGGCCGGGGCCGACAGAACATCCCAGTTTGGGAGCCATCTTGATATAGTCCTGCACGATGAGGAAGTAACCCGGGAATCCCATGTTCTTGATGGTGTCGAGCTCAAATTCCAATCGTTCGCGTTGCTCTTCGGTAATGTTCGGCCAGCGTTCCTTGGCACCCTCATAGACCAGATAGCGCAAGTAGTCGTCCTCGTTATCAAAGCCATCGGGCAAGGGGAAATCGGGCAAGATGGGCCCATGGTCGATGCTGTAGATTTCGACCTTGTCGAGAATCTCGTTGGTGTTCTGGAGCGCCTCGGGTACATCGGCAAACACCTCGTTCATCTCGGCTGTGCTCTTGAACCACTCCTGCTTGCTGTAGAGCATGATGTTGTCGTCGGTGAGTTTTTTGCCGGTAGAGAGGCAGATGAGGCGCTCGTGGGCATCGGCGTCCTCCTCGTTGACGAAGTGTGAGTCATTGGTGCAGATGAGCTTGATGTCCAATTCGCGGGCGAACTGTATCAGGACTTTGTTCACCTCCACCTGGCGCTCGTAGGTCTCATGATTGGCGCGAGCGACAGTTGCCTTGTGGCGCTGCAGCTCCAGGTAATAATCATCCCCGAAGACGTCCTTGAACCACTTGACCGTCTCGCGAGCCTTGTTGATTTGGCCGCTCATGATGAGTTGAGGCACCTCGCCGCCCAGGCATGCCGAGCAGCAGATGATGCCCTCATGGTATTTCTCCAGCTCACTGTGATCGGTGCGGGGGTGGTAATACATGCCCTCGGTCCATGCATGGGACACAATCTTGATCAGGTTCTTGTAGCCGTGAAGGTTCTTGGCCAGCAGGATAAGGTGGTTGCCATTATCACGCTTGTCGTTGCGGTCAAAGCGCGATTCGTTAGCGACATAGACCTCGCAGCCAAAGATGGGCGTGAATTTCTCGTCCTCGGCACGTTTCTTGTTGAGTTTGTTCACATAATCGTGAAACTCCTTGATGCCGTACATGTTGCCATGGTCGGTCAAGGCCATACCGCGCATGCCGTCGGCTATTGCTTTGTCAACCAAGTCCTTGACGGGCGCCATGCCGTCAAGGATGGAGTATTGTGAGTGTACGTGAAGGTGTACAAAAGGTATCATTCTTATGGTCTGTTGTGAGTTTGGTTCGCAATTATAGTTGAGAGTGTAAAATTACTGCTATTTTTACAATCACACAACAAAAAGTTATTAACAACATCGGGATAGATGCACAGATAAAACCCGCTAACTATTCAGCCGTTTGACCCCACGCTAAGGCGCAAAGCCGCTAAGCTTTTATCTTATAATTGTTTGTGGTCATACAAAATGTACTATTGTTATTGCAATGGTTAATGATAGTACGATGACATATCTCATTTATTCAGAATTCTTTTAATTGAATATCAATATCTTAGCGCCTTAGCGGCTTAGCGTGAGGCGTTACCAAAGGTATTTCGCTGAACAGTTACAAACTCCGCTATACTTAATTTAGGTATAGGGGGTGTAGAAAATGACTCGTTAGAGACAATGAGGATTGCCGGCTATAGGGCGTTGATAAGCGCGGTGACATCCTCGGGGCGTGTGGCCCAACTGGTGACAAAACGGCAGTTCATCGCATCGCTACCGACAGGGAACCACTGCTCGAACACGAAGTCGCGCTCCAGTCGCTTGATAACGTCATGAGGCAGGATGACGAATTGCTGGTTGGTGGGTGAATCGCTGTACATCTTGTATCCCTTAGCCACAAATGCGTCACGCAGGCGAATCGCCTGCTCCACAGCATGGCGGGCAATCTTGAAGTAGAGCCCTCCCTCCATCAACGTGTCGAACTGGACACCCAGCAAGCGGCCCTTGGCCAGGAGAGCACCATGTTGCTTGACGGTGGTAAAGAAGTGGGCCGGAGCCTTCATACCCGAGAAAACGACAGCCTCGCCGCAAAGGGCACCGCATTTGGTTCCACCCAGATAGAAAACATCACACAGGCGAGCCAATTGGGGCAAATCGATTTCGCAGCCTTCGGCCATCAGACCGTATCCCAGGCGAGCGCCATCGATGAACAACGGCAGTTCGTACTGATGGCAGACGTCACGAATGGCCTCGAGTTCTGTCCTGCTGTAGATGGTGCCCGTCTCGGTGGGGAATGTGATATAGACCATTCCCGGGAAGACCATGTGCTCATAGGCCAAGTCGGCATAGAACGCCTCGAGCCAACTGCGCAACTCATTGGCATCCATCCTGCCGTCATGGGACGGCAAGGCAAGCACCTTGTGACCGCCGAACTCGATGGCACCCGACTCGTGGACGTTGATATGGCCGGTATCTGCCGTCAACACGCCCTGGTAGCCACGCAGCAAGGAATCAATCACTGTGGCATTGGTTTGTGTGCCGCCAACAAGGAAGAACACGTCGGCATCAGGCATCTCACAGGCCGCACGCACCTTGTCGCGGGCCGCGTTGCAGAAGTCGTCAAGTCCGTAACCTGTTGTTCGCTCATCATTGGTGTCCATCAACCGCTTGAGGATGGCCTCATGGCAACCGTTATTGTAGTCGCTCTCGAATGAAATCATACTTTCTTTATCGTTATATTTCGGGTTACACAGTATTCGTCTAAATCAGCGCAAAATTAATGAAAAAAAACGAGATATTAACCAACAGATGTAGCAACTATAAACATCCTGCCGAAAAATCAGAATCTATTCATCCGTTTGGCCCCACGCTAAGGCGCAAAACCGCTAAGCAAAGTCCGTCATTAAAGCAGAGAAGTGACGGTAATTACACTTGTGAGATTTTCTGGTTATGGTGACAGCGGCGAGAGCGGTGCATCATTGGGACGGTTCTAACTGATGGCGCCGCTTCGCTTACCGCATCATTAGAACCGTCCCAGCTGATGGCACCCGTGCTCTCACTGGTGGAACGTGTCGCTAATTAGTGAAGTCAGCATTGAAAAAAACAATGGGCAAACTTCTATATCGTTCTTTTTTTATCCATCAGGCGCTCGACTTGCATTTATTTTTTATAATTTTGCCGTTGAATACGTCAATTTCATTTTTATTATGCTAGAAAGCATCTATAACCAAATCGTCAGCCCTGAAGTTAACCTGGTTGGGGCCATCACAAAACTTGTATTGAGTCTCATTTTGGGCGCAATCATCGGTATCGAACGCCGCCGAAAGGGCCAGATTGCCGGGTTGCGGACGTTTGCCCTCATCTCGATGGGAGCCACGCTCGCCATGCTCATTTCCATATACATTCCCCAGGCCTACTTGGGGTTGAAAAACGGCGACCCCGGCCGCATTGCGGCTCAGGTGGTGAGCGGCGTGGGTTTCCTGGGCGCGGGAGCCATTATCCAGATGAAAGGCTCGGTGCGCGGCCTGACGACGGCTGCCGGCATCTGGATGACCGCCTGTATCGGTCTTGCCGTCGGCGCGGGTCTGTTCCTCATCTCCATCATCACCACGATACTCATCATCTTTATCCTGGTGAACATTGAGCGCATTGAGCATCGTCACAATTTCCTGTGGGAGTCCAAGATTATCCGAGTCAAGGTGCATGGCATTCTTGACGATATCCAGCCCGTGCGCGACATCATCAAGAGCAACGACGTTCACATCAGCGACGAATTCATGAAATATGACTATAACAGTCAAGAGAGTATCATCAACTTCATGGTGCGCAGCAAGAGCACCGTTAACGTTCCGGCCATGTTCAATGCCATCAAGCAAAGGTGTGATGCCATCTCCATCACCATCACTAACGAGATGAACATGTAACGAGGAATTAAGGTAGATAGCGGTAATCGCGTAATTAGCATTCAAAGATTGAAACAACAGGAATGGAATCATTGGATATCAATAGCTTGATTAGCGACCTGGCCCTTATCCTGGTATTGGGAGCCGTGGCGACAGTCGTTTTCAAGATGCTTAAGCAACCCATTGTGTTAGGCTATATCGTGGCCGGTTTTTTGGCAAGCCCTCATTTCACCCTTCTCCCATCGGTGGCCGTCGAGGCCAACATCGAGTTTTGGGCTCAGATTGGTATCATCGTCCTCTTGTTCTCGTTGGGACTGGAGTTCAGTTTTAAGAAACTCATCGACGTGGGTGGCTCGGCCATCTTGACGGCGCTGATTATTGTGCTGGGTATGATGAGTTTGGGATTCATTGTGGGTAAATACCTGGGCTACGGCCTAGTGAACAGCATTTTCCTAGGTGGCATGATTTCCATGTCGTCAACCACCATTATTCTCAAGGCCTTGACCGACTTGAACATGCGCCAGCGACGATTCGTTCCCATGACGTTTGCCGTGCTGATTGTCGAGGACCTGTTTGCCGTCGTGATGATGGTAATCCTGTCGTCTATCGCCCTGAACAACAGTGTCAAGGGCAGCGAGATGGTGGGCAGCATCCTGAAACTGTCGTTTTTCCTGATCATGTGGTTTACGGTGGGCATTTTTATCATTCCCACGTTGTTCAAGCGTTTCAAGCGATACATCAGCGACGAGCAGATGCTCATCATCGCTATGGGTCTGTGCTTCGCGATGGTGCTGTTCTCGGTGAAATCCGGTTTTTCGGCGGCATTGGGAGCCTTTGTTATGGGTTCGATTCTTGCCGGCACTATCGAGGCCGAACGCATCGAGCGCTTGATTTCGCCCGTTAAGGACCTGTTCGGCGCCGTTTTCTTCATCTCGGTGGGCATGATGGTCAACCCCACGGTGATGACCAAGCACTGGAGTGTTATTGCCCTGCTGGCCACGGTGGTCATTGTGGGCATGATAGTGTTTGGCACCTTCGGCATGCTGGCCACCGGTCAACCGCTCAAGCTGGCTATGGAATCAGGATTCTCGCTGACCCAAATCGGTGAGTTCTCGTTCATTATCGCCACGTTGGGAACGGGCCTTGGCGTGCTCGACAAGAGCGTTTATCCTATCATTGTGGCCGTTTCGGTGATCACCACGTTCACCACCCCGTTCTTTATCAAACAGGCCGAACCGTGCTATAACGCGCTATATAAAGTATTGCCCAAGAGTTGGACCCGCCTGCTCAACGGCTACAGTCACAATGCCAGCGAGAGTGAATCAAGCGATACGGCGCTCATGTGGAATTCCATCGTCAAGCGCTATGTGATTCGCCTCGTTATTTATTCAGTCATCATCATCGCTCTAATCACGTTGTGCCGCACTTACCTGATGCCCTTGTCGATGACTTGGTTGGGTGGCGGCGTGATGGCAAGGCTGGCAAGTGTGGGCGTCAGCATTCTCATTATTCTTCCTCTCATTTTGTCCATCATTTTGCCAACGGTCAAGCGTTCGGAATACGAGAGCCTGGTTAAGACCAATGGCCGTGCATCCTATGTTCCGATGGTGGTGATGATGATTATCAGTGTGGTTTTGTCTATCGGCTATATAGCAACGATGCTGGATGGAATCTACTCAAGTGCTTCGTCGGTCATCGCTGCTGTGTTGCTTGTACTAGCCGGTTTGGTAGTCATGGTGGTCGTTCCCACACCGTTGCGCCGGCGTATCCAAAACATTGAACGGCGCTTTGTGAGCAACATCAATGAGCGTGAAAACCGCCGTACGGGACACGAGAACAACCTGGTGAGCGACCTTCATCTGGCATATATGAGAGTGGGGCACGACTGCCCGTTTGTAGGTGACAGGCTGCGAAATCTTGACCTGCGCTCCCGCTACGGTATCAATATCGTCAATATACAACGTGCTGGCAAACATCATTCAGTGCCGTCGGGTGATATGCGCATTTTCCCTGGCGATGTGCTGGGCGTCATCGGCACCGAGGAACAGATCCAACGTGTGCTGCCGCTCGTCGAGGCCCAGAACGACTATGCCGAGACCTCCAGCCAAGAGGTGAAATTTGTTCATTTTGCCATTGGCCCGCAATCGCCCATCGTGGGATTAGCGCTCGAGAACACACGACTGCGCGAGGATTACGGGGCGCTCCTTGTTGCGGTTCAACGAGGAGAGGACGAGTATCTCTCGCCCACGCGTGACCTCGTTTTCCAGCCTGAAGACATCTTGTGGATCGTTGGCAATACCAAGCAGCTCGCCCCCTTGAAAGGAAAAGCCAACGACTAATCGCGGAAAAAAGATTAATCCATAGTGTATTGTTGAATGGTCCCGTTCAACAAAAATAACTGTTTTTATTTGTTTTTTACATTTTTTTTGATTAATTTTGCCAGCAACGAATCACGTTGACTGAATATTATAGTATTAAATAACCGCTTTTTGTTTAACTTAAACCATTCACCATCATGATGAGAAAAGTTCTATTCGCATTGGCGTTAGGCTTCTCGATGAGTTCAATGGCCCAGGTTCTGGAAGTGACCTCCATCGACAAGGTCAACCTTCCCGAACGCGCTGCTGTCGCAGCAATCAGCCCTCAAGGCGATTACCTGCTGCTGACAAGCGCCACCAACCAAGGCCTCATCAAGTATGACCTGACCACAAATGAGAGCCGGGTGCTTAGCACTGCCAACAGTGCCGGCCACAATGTGAAAATCTCGCCCGACGGCCAGACTGTCGTTTACCGCGAGAGCACATTCAACAACAAGCACCTGCGCCAGTCCTCGCTCAAGAGCGTGAACCTCACTACCGGAGCGACACAGGAGTTGGTAAAGCCCACGCGCGACCTGCAGGGTTACAGCGTTGATGCCACCAGTGCCGCTGCCGTGAACAAGGGCAAGTACAGCAGCAAGGCCATCGGTGCCGCCAAGGCACAGAAGGTTCCCGTGCTGTCTATTAACAAGGGTCAGCTGATGATTACCATCAACGGTAAGACCCGCCAACTGTCTCCCAACGGTACACAGTTCAGCTATATGTGGCCCTCGCTGTCCCCCGACGGCACCAAGGTGTTGTTCTATCAAGCCGCTCACGGTGCCTACGTGTGCGACCTTGACGGCAGCAATGTCCGCAAGGTGGGCCAGATGCGCGCACCCGTATGGTATGACAACAACACTATCGTTGGCATGATGGACAAGGACGACGGCGAGTTTATCTACGCGTCGACCATCGTTGCCGCCACCCTTGATGGCGCCACCCAAGTGCTGACCGACGATGCCACCATCGCCATGTATCCTCACGCCACTGCCGGCAAGATTGCCTTCAGCACTCCCGCAGGCGAGGCCTATATTATTAACGTTAAGAAATGATGAGCGCTATGAAAAAGATTATTTTACTTGCCGTAGCCGCCATCATGGCAGCCGGTGCGATGCAGGCAAAGACCGCCGACGAGATACGCATCTACTTGAATCCCGGTCACGGCAGCTGGGGACCTAATGACCGCCCGATGGCGACCATCCCCTACCCGATGCTTCCTGAGACGGGCCGTCCCGACACGAACGGTTTCTACGAGTCGAACACTAACCTGTGGAAATCCATCCAGACCCGCGCCACCCTTATCAAAATGGGCGTGAAACCTGAGAACATCACCATGTCCAGGTGGTTTAACGGTCCCTACCCCTATGTGAGCGGTGCTCCCGATGCCGAAATCTACAACCGTCCCCTGTCCGAGATTTGTGAGGAAGTTGAGGTGGGCAACTATGACATGTTCCTGTCTCACCACTCCAATGCCACGACCGACGGTACATCGACCAACTATCCGCTGATGCTCTATCGCGGTAATGACGGAGCCGGTGGCGACCTTGCCCCGGGCAGCCGCGACATGGCACTGACCTGCTGGCCGTTATTCTATACCAACGAGATTGACGTGATGAACTATTACGGCCCGAACAGTCCCAATGCCCGTGGCGACATTGACTTCTACGGCAGTTCTTCAACACGCGTTGACCCGAACACTGGCCAAGCTTATACCGGCTATCTGGGCGTGCTCAAGCACGGAGCTCCCGGCTTCCTGGTAGAGGGCTATTTCCACACCTATCAGCCAGCCCGCCACCGCGCACTCAATATGGACTACTGCCATCAGGAGGGTATCCGTATCGCTCGCGGTATCGGTGAGTACTTCAGTCTTACTCCCGAGACCAAGGGTTACATCATGGGTGCCGTTAAGGATATGCACAACCACCTGATTGACAACCTGTACAAGTATAATGCAGGAACCATCGACCAGTGGGCACCGATTAACGGAGCCGTTGTCACCCTGTACAAGGACGGCAACGTGGTAGACACTTATACCACCGACCAACTGTATAACGGTGTATTCGTGTTTGAGGACCTGGAGCCCGGCACCTACACCATCAACGTTGAGGCCGAGGGCTTCAAGCCCCTGGGAGAATACACCGAGGCCAGCATTGACAGCCAGTGGAAAGAGTATATCATCAAGGCCAGCGGCAACCTGGTTGTCGAGGCCAACAAGACGACTTATGCCGTTCCCATGCTGGAAGACGTGGATTATGTGATTCCCGATGATCTGTATCCCAACTATCCCGAGCCCGTATTGCCCGGTTATGTCAATGCTCCCGAGAAACTGTATCTCGAGAATGACGGCGGCACCGAATATGAGTTTGAGGGTACCATCAAGCGTATGCTCGTGCGCGGTGACAGCACTGTAGTGCTCACCGAGGCCGACGGAACGCCCCACCTGTACCTGATCAACAACATCCAGAAGGCTATCGTCAAGGAACTGAGCATCAATGGCATCGCAGAAGCCGAGCCCAACAATGCCGGTTTCTACAGCCGCCTGAATGATATCTGCTTCACTGCCGACGACCAGCTCGTGGGTATTAACAGTGTCCAGACCCAGTTCGGTGATGAGCAGGTTGATCCCGGTGTTACCCGTGGCACCCTGCGCCTGTTCAAGTGGGCCGACTTTGACAGCGATCCCGTTCAATGGGTAACCACTCAGAGTTCTGCCAACTTCTACCGCTACCGTCCGCAGGCCCTCGCTATTGACGGCCCCGCTGGAGATTGCCTGGTTACCATCATCGGTACCAATGCCAGCAGCTCTGTCGGCGGCATGAGGTTCCTGAAATTGGCGATTGCGGGCGATCAGATCTCCAGCACCGTTTATACCGAGGAGACCATCAGTGCCAACAGCAACTTCACCCTGCCCAAGGTGGGTGAGCCCGTGCTGACGCTGTCGCCGCGCGACGACGATAACGTGGTTCTTGACGGTGACAAGACCTTACCGTTTGAGGTCGCTACGGCCAAGAGCAATCGCGTTGACAGCCAGGTTGTTGGCCGCTTCGAGAGCGACGAGGACGATAAGGCCGCCGTTGGCGTTTCGTTCTTCAAGTACGCTAAGCGCCAGTACATGGTAACGCCTTATATGGAGGAGAGCGCCGTTGGCGGCATCAAGCTGTATGACATCACCGCCGGTATGGACCAGGCCGCTCTCGTGGCAACGACCAATACCGACCTTGCTCCGCTGGCATGTGACTTCATGTCCACCGGCGCATCGGTAAAGAACGAGGATATCTATCTGTACCTGATGCAGGACAACAAGATCACCAAGTGGCAGGCTCTGGCTAGCGCCCAGCCCGCTGTACCCGGCATTTATGCCTACGGTCTGCAGTTCGTGCGCAACAACAATGTTTACACCTTCACCTTCAACGCCAACGCCGACGCACAGGATGCATACATCAGCTTCTATAACGCTGATGGCGAACTGGTAGGCACCATCGATGTTTCGGACGTTACCGAGGGTGAGAACAGCATTGACGTTGATTGCAGCATGCTGCCTGGCGAGCCCGGTGAGAACCTGAACTGGTCGGTAACCCTCGAGGGTGAGAACATCACCACCATCCAGCGCATCAATCCTAAGGGCCAGACTTACAGCGGCGGTCAGCTGTTCGTTGCTGTCGACAAGTCGCCCAGCAGTCCCGCTATGGGTACCATCTATGCCGGTCACCGTCCCGCAAGCGGCAGTGCCAACAATGGTATCTACATCTGTGACGCTATGGGTCAGCGTGTGAGCGAGACGCTCTATCGTGGCGGCCACTCCTGGAGCAGCAACTACCGCATGGGTATTGACACCCAGGGTAAGCTCTACGTTCCCGATTGGGGTGATGGCACCTCGGGCGTTTACATCGCTGAGCCTGGCAAGTTAGACGAGACCTGGACCGAGTTCTTCATCGGTACCCGTGCCAGCAGCGGTCTGATCACCAACAATGGTCAGAATGTCGGTTCCTCGACGCCTGGCGTAGGCATTGGCGGTGAAGGCGCTGACACCAAGCTGTATGTATATCTTGAGGACTTCGGTAACGGTGTGGGTGTTTACAACATCGGTCAGCCTGACGGCAGCGTGGTTGACACGTGGTCGACGGCTCCCAACCAGTACTTCGACATCGGCGCATGGCAGCTCAACACCAATGGCAACGTGGTTGCCGACGGTAAGGGCCGCGGCGTCTGGGTATCCCAGTACCGCAGTGCAGGCAACAACGCAGCCGGCGTACCGTCGCTGATGTTTGTTGACAGCGAGGGCAATGTGACCTTCAACTCGGGTCGTGCTCCGTACAACGAGATGCTCAATGGTAGCGACCGTGCAGGCTTCGCCGTGAACGACGCCTGCGATATGCTCGTTATCCAGGACGGTAGCGCCACGCTGCAGTTCTTCGACCTGACTTGGGACGGCACCACTCCCGTTATCGCGCCGAAGTATTCCTACAAGGCCGATGCCCGCAACAGTGCCGGTTCGATCTTCCAGATGGCCTTTGACTATGCAGGCAACCTCGTATGCTCCGGTGACAACATCGGTATCTACTCGTTGCCGACCATCGAGAATATCCACACGACACCCGCTAGCGGTGCGTTCGCAGTGGTTCATATTCCCACTGCAGTCAACGAGACCACTGTGGCCAAGACCGTTGTCAGCGAGCGCTACTACGACATCCGTGGTATCGAGTACAGCCAGCCTATCGAAGGCGTGAACATCATCGTTCGCACCTACAGCGACGGCTCAACCCAGAGTGTCAAGGTAATCAAGTAAGACCATTGAGGGCGACGTGTGTCGCTCCAATCCGCTATCGACAAGCGGCCCGTTCTGTTGCGGGCCGCTTGTGTTTTAGTGTTATTTTTCTATAAATGATATGTGGATAAAGACTGTCATTCGGTGGTTTTTTGTAATTTTGGCACCCTATTTGCGTTATTTACGCTTTATAAAAGCTATAAAGGAGATTTATGTTTGATTTTTTAGACAATATAGATAACGAAATGAGCGATGGCGGAGCCCACGTCGTCCCCATTATTACCGAGATTCACCAAGTGAGTGATGAGTCTGATATTCACGGCAATAAGGCAGACGATATACCTATTCTGCCTTTACGCAACATGGTGTTGTTCCCCTCGATGACGATGCCCGTGTCAGTTGGCCGGGAGAAGTCGTTGCGCCTTGTCAAGGAAGCCTCGGAAAAACACAGTTCGATTGCTGTTTTCTGCCAATTTGACAGTCATGTCGAGGACCCCGGGGAGCGCGATTTGAACCGTATGGGAACCATTGCCACCATCGTCAAGGTGCTGGAACTGCCCGACGGCTCGACCAACGTCATCCTGCAGGGGCGTTCGGCCTGCCGCTTGGAGCACGTGACCCAGACGATGCCCTACCTGCGCGGCTCGGTCACGCTGGCTGAGGAGAAGATGCCGCTGGCGGGTGACAAGGAATTTGAAATCCTGTTGCAGTCGATAGCCGAGGTGACCCTGCGCATGCTGCGCAACATGGGTCCCAACGGCCGCGACTTGGCTTTTGCGATGAAGAACATCGATAACCCGGTGTACCTCATGAACTTCCTGGCAACGAACATCGCATTTGATGCAGACCAGAAGCAACACATGCTCGAGGAACTCGACATGAAGAAGCGCGCCTATCTGCTGTATGCGCTGTTGACGCGCGAGGAGCAACTGGTTGAAATCAAGGCCAACATCCAGTCCCGCACCCGCGAGGACCTGTCTCAGCAACAACGCGAACACTTCCTGCAGCAGCAGATACGCACCATTCAAGAGGAATTGGGCACCGATATCGACGATATCGAGGAACTGAGCGAGCGTGGCAGCAAGATGAAATGGAACGAGAGCGTTCAGAAACAGTTTGAGAAGGAATTGCGCAAACTGGAGCGCCTCAACCCGCAGACTCCCGATTACTCGGTGCAGTACGCCTACCTCGACAATATGCTCAATCTGCCCTGGGACACTTATACCGAGGACAATTTCGACCTCAAGAAGGTGGAAGAAAAGCTCAATGCCGACCATTACGGTCTGGAGAAGGTCAAGGACCGCATCCTGGAGCACTTGTCGGTGTTGAAGCTGCGTGGCGACCTCAAGGCTCCTATCCTGTGCCTGTACGGCCCTCCGGGTGTGGGCAAGACGTCGCTGGGTAAGTCGATTGCCGACGCGTTGCACCGCGAGTATGCCCGCATTTCGCTGGGTGGCCTGCATGACGAGGCCGAAATCCGCGGCCACCGCCGCACCTATATCGGTGCCATGCCCGGCCGCATTATTGCCGCGCTGGCCAAGTGTGGCAGCAACAACCCCGTCATCGTGCTTGACGAGATTGACAAGGTGGGTCAGGACTTCAAGGGAGACCCGTCATCGGCCTTGCTCGAGGTGCTTGACCCCGAGCAGAACGGCCATTTCCACGACAACTACCTTGATGTGGATTATGACCTGTCCAAAATCCTGTTCATCGCCACGGCCAACAGTCTGGCTACTGTGAGCCGCCCGCTGCTCGACCGCATGGAGGTTATCGAAATTAACGGCTACATTCCCGAGGAGAAGCTGGAAATCGCCAAGCGTCACCTCGTGCCCAAGCAACTCGAGGAAAACGGCTTCAAGAAGAACGAAATCAAGTTCGGCAAGCAGGTGATCCTGAAGATTATCGAGGACTATACCCGCGAGTCGGGCGTGCGTCAGCTGGAGAAGAAAATCGCCACCATCTTGCGCCGTGTTGCCCGCCACAAGGCCACTGGTGACCCCTATCCCACCAGTATCAAGGTGGAGAACCTGAAGGAATATCTGGGCGCTCCTGATTACAGCCGCGACAAGTATGAGGGCAATGAGTTTGCCGGTGTAGTGACGGGTCTGGCATGGACCGCCGTGGGTGGTGAGATTCTGTTTGTCGAGTCGTCGTTGGCAGGCGGTAAGGGCGAAAAACTCACCCTGACCGGTAATCTGGGCGACGTGATGAAGGAGTCGGCCGTGATTGCGCTGCAATACCTGCGTTCACATTGCTCCTTGCTGAACATCGACCCCGAATTGTTCGACAAGTACAACGTGCATATCCACGTGCCCGAGGGCGCCATCCCCAAGGACGGCCCGTCGGCCGGCGTGACGATGGTCACCTCGCTTGCCTCGTCGTTCACCCAGCGCAAGGTCAAAGATCATCTGGCGATGACAGGTGAGATCACCCTGCGCGGCAAGGTGCTGCCCGTGGGTGGCATCAAAGAGAAAATCCTCGCTGCCAAGCGCGCCGGCATCAAGGAAATCATCCTGTGCAAGGACAACCGCAAGGATATCGAGGAGATCAACGAGATGTACCTCAAGGGGTTGACATTCCACTATGTCAACACCATCAAGGATGTGCTTGACCTGGCGTTATTGCCCGAGAAAGTCAAGGACGCCATCGAACTGTAAACTCGACAGAACCGTATTTTACAAAATAACACCCTGACCGTCATGACACATGCGACGGCCAGGGTGTTTGTTTTTTGTTACCTTGGTTTTACTCAGGGTAAGTGAGGTTTTCGGGGCGGATGTCCTTGAGGACTTCGATATAGTACTTGCGGGCCTCCCATTTGGCCATGGGCAGGTTGTTGAGCATGTAGTTGCCACAGTCGTGGGCATTGGCACCGGGAATCTCGCCGTCGAAGTCGGCCATCCATTGAAACAGCTCCTGCATCAACGGCACGATGTCGCGGCTCTCGAGGTCGCCCTTGAGCAGCAGGTAATTGCCCGTGCAGCAACCCATCGGTCCCCAATAAATCACCTTATTGCCCCACTCCTTGTGATTGCGCAGGTATGTCGCTGCCAAGTGCTCGATGGTGTGCAATGCGCTCTGGCTGACGGCGGGTTCGCGGTTGGGTAACTTCATGCGGATGTCAAACGTGGTGATCACGTCGCCACCAGCGAGATGATCCTTGCGCGAAACATAGATGCCGCGCAACAGCTTGGTATGGTCAATCTTGAAACTGTCGATTTTCTCCATATTCTTTTGGTCTCTAGAAATTTGTTGTTAAAGTCTGCTGATGATGTCCTTCACGATGTCGAACGACTCACGAGGGGCGTCGTTCCAGAAGTCCATGTATTGACGCGTGTTGTCGTGGCTCGCACCGGGCGAGTCGCTGATGACACGCAGGGCCAGGAACGGCACCTTGTTCAGGAAGCACACCTGGGCAATAGCGCCAGATTCCATATCCACGGCAAGGGTCTCGGGGAAGTTGCCCTTGATGCGATTAACGGCTTCCAATGTGTCGATGAACTGGTCGCCCGAGCAGATGAGGCCTTTGTGAATGTCCTCACGGTCGGGAATGAGGTCAAGCAGGCGTTGCGACCCTTCAAAATATAGAGGCAGGCCTTGTACCTGTCCCAACTCACTCTCGGGACCGCACCACACGTCATGATAGGCCACGCGGGCTCCGGCCACGATATCCATCACGCTGACCGAGAGGTCGGCACCACCGGCTACACCGCTGTTAATGACAAAATCGGGGCCGAAATTGTTGACGAGCATCAATGTGCCCATTGCCGCGTTGACCTTGCCGATACCGCACTGCATGACCATCACGTCGTGAACGCCCATCTTGCCGCAGTAAAACTCAAAGCCGTTCATGCGGCTGTCCTCGCTGTCGTGAAGCAACGGCAGGAGCAGGTCCAGCTCCTTGCGCATCGCCACTATGATTCCAATCTTCATTTTTAGTTATAGTATTAATAATCCGCTACAAAATTACAACAAAAGTTTCTAGTTTCTAGTCCATAATCTGCAGTTTTTGTATCTTTGCCGTATGAAAGAATTGATTGATATCTTGCATGACGAGGGACTGACCCTGGTCGTGAAAAGTGCCGACGGGACGATTCATCGCTATATGCAGCGAGGCGTGAAGGATTTGCTGACCCTGGTGACCACGACGCCCGAGGTGCTGCATGGCGCCCTCATCGCCGACAAGGCAGTGGGCAAGGCTGCTGCAGCCTGCATGATTGGAGGCGGGGTGAAACGCGTGCATGCCGACGTGATGAGTGAGCCGGCACTTGACTTGTTACTGGCCCATGGAGTCATTGCGGAGTACACCACCCTAACCCACCACATCATCAACCGCACGGGTGACGGCTGGTGCCCGATGGAACAGGTCAGCCGCGACGAGCAAGACCCACACGTCATCATCCAGAAAGTCAGACAACGACTGCAACAAATGCAACAACCTACTTAATCAACAACTGAATAGTCTAATTTTTCTGAGGGCTGACGCACACGATTTTAAAACAACTGAGATTTCTGAGGCTCCGCACTCGGGGAATTATTAAAACTAGAAATACAAGATATACAAGCTATTGATAATCAATAATTTGTTATTCTTGTATTTCTTGTTTTCTTTTTCCTATAGTGGCGGCCACGCCAAGGCGAGGCCCTACAAAGCGACAGCCTCCCTAAACTCTAAACTGCGAGCGCAGCGAGCATCAAAGTTCTGCTTCCTTGAGTTTCTCGGCGTTTTCGGCTACGATGAGGTGGTCGATGCAGTCCTGGATGTCGCCGTCCATAAAGGCGGGCAGGTTGTAGATGGTGTAACCGATGCGGTGGTCGGTGATACGGCCCTGCGGGTAGTTATAGGTACGGATTTTGGCCGAGCGGTCGCCTGTCGAGACGAGGGTCTTGCGGCGCGAGGCGATGTCGTCCATGTACTTCTGGTGCTCGTGGTCATAGATGAAGGTGCGCAAGCGTGCCAGCGCCCTCTCCTTGTTCTTGGGCTGGTCGCGGGTCTCGGTACACTCGATGAGAATCTCCTGTTGCTCGCCCGTGTTGGGGTTGGTCCACATGTAGCGCAGACGCACACCACTGTTCACCTTGTTCACATTCTGGCCACCGGCACCGCCGCTGCGGAAGGTGTCCCACTTGATTTCGCCCTCGTTGATGTGCACGTCAAATGGCTCGGCCTCGGGCAGGACGGCCACGCTGGCCGCACTGGTGTGAACGCGGCCCTGGGTCTCAGTGATGGGAACGCGCTGCACGCGGTGAACACCCGACTCATACTTCAGCGTGCCATAGACATTGTCGCCCGTGATACTGAAGACGACCTCCTTGTAGCCGCCGACGGCACCCTCGCTGCATGAGGACATCTGCACGTTCCAACCCTTGGTCTCGCAGTAGCGGATGTACATACGCGCCAGATCGCCGGCAAACAGGGCCGCCTCGTCGCCGCCCGTGCCACCACGAATCTCAAGCACCACGTTCTTGCTGTCCTCGGGATCCTCGGGGATAAGCAGCAACTTGATTTCTTCCTCCAACTTGGGGACTTCGGCTTGATTGGCGTCGATTTCCTCACGTGCCATCGCCCGCAGGTCCTCGTCGGTCTCGGTGTCGAGCACGAGCTTGGCCTGCTCGATGTCTTCGAGCAGTTTGCGGTAACGGCGGGTCGCATTAAGCAAGGTCTCGAGGCTCTTGTACTCCTTGGTGAGTTTGACATATCGCCGCTGGTCGGCGATGACATTGGGGTCGGTAATGAGAGTGCCGATTTCCTCAAATCGGGCGTCGAGGCCGTCAAGGCGCTGCAATAAGGTCGATTCTGCCATTGTAGTGATTTTCTGAATTTGGCTGCAAAGGTACGACATTTTTTAGTTTAAAGGGGAAATATTAGAGGGTAAAGTTTTTTATAGAGCCGTTAGCCGTTAGCCATTAGCTGTTAGTATATAGTTTAAAGGTTAAAGGTTAAAGGATGAAGGATAGGACTAATGGCTAGAGGCTAGAGGCTAATGGCTAGAGACTAAGACTAAAGGCTATTATTTACAGTATTGATGGGTGTTATTGGTGAAAATAGTAGTTTGGAGTCCAAAGTATTTTGTAATTTTGCAGGCATGAAACGACATCTCGGTATATTCAAGTGGCCCATTATGGCGCTGTTGTGGAACTTGGTAGTGGCCTACCTTGTCTTCACGGTGTGCCGTGTAGCCTTCTTGTTATGTAACTGGTCGTTATATGCCGGTACGTTGACGTTGGGTCACGGGTTGGGACTCATGGGTGCAGGACTGATCTTTGACACGACGGCCCTGATTTACCTCAACGTCCCGATTATTGTGATGTTCTTGTTGCCGCTGCACAGGAAGGAACGAGCGGGCTATTACCGTGTGGCGCGGTGGCTGTATGTGATCTCGAACAGTATCGGTGCCTACTCCAACCTGATGGACTGCGTATACTTCGCCTTCACGGGAAAGCGCACGACGACCTCAGTGTTCGCCGAATTCGGCAACGAGGGAGCCGGTGAGATGTTGAAAATCTTCGGTGGGCAGTTCCTGAGCCACTGGTATCTGGTACTGCTGGCCGCCGTATTGACATGGCTGCTATGGAAACTGTTCCGTCCATGCCCCACCCATGTCAAAAAGCCCATGCCTTTGTCTCGTTACTACACTATTCAGGGGCTATCAATGCTGCTGGCCATTCCGCTGTGTGTCGGTGCCATTCGCGGTGGTTTCACCAAGTCGACACGCCCCATCACCATCAGCAACGCCAACCAATATGTGAATCGCCCCGCCGAGACCGGCATTGTGCTGAACACACCATTCTCGATTTTCCGCACAATCAAAAAAACGCCCTTTGTTGTCCCCAACTACATGAGCGACAAGGAGGCTCAATCCCTTTATACCCCACTCCACCAGCCCGCCGTCGGCGCAGCCTTCACGCCCCGTAACGTCGTTGTACTTATCCTGGAGAGTTATAGCAAGCAACACATCGGGTTCTATAACAAGACCTTGAGGAACGGAACCTATCAAGGATTCACGCCCTTCCTGGACTCGTTGATCACTGCTGGCGCCATGACCTATAAATACTCCTATGCCAACGGGCGCAAGAGCATTGAGGGTATGCCGTCGGTATTGTCGTCGCTACCCAACTTTGTCGAACCGCTGTTCCTTACCCCTGCCTCACTGAACACGATGTCGGGCCTGGCGCGGGAACTGGGCGAAAACAAGGGTTACACGACAGCCTTCTTCCATGGGGCGCAAAACAGTTCGATGGGATTCCATGCATTCGCCCGCGCTACGGGTTTCCAACGCTATTATGGCCGCACAGAGTTTAACGCCGACCCCAATTTCCACGGCGACGATGACTTTGACGGCACCTGGGCCATCTGGGACGAGGAGTTTTTCCAGTTCTTTGCCGAGCAGATGAGCACAATGAAGGAACCGTTCATGACAGCCCTGTTCAGCGCGTCAAGTCATGACCCGTTTGCCATCCCCGAGAAATACAGCGGCCGTTTCCCGCAGGGTGAGCGTCCCCTGCAGGAATGCGTGGCTTACACCGACTATGCCTTGAAACGCTTCTTTGAGGCCGCCAGTCGCCAGCCGTGGTTCGAGAACACGCTGTTTGTCATCACAGCCGACCACACGAGCCAGCATATCGATCCGTTCTACTGCACCACATTGGGTAACTACTGTGTGCCCATCATCCTCTATGCCCCTGGCGACACGTCGTTACACGGCTATGACGAGGAGCAGATTGTCGAGCAGATCGATATCATGCCCACGGTGTTGAATTACCTGCACTACGATAAGCCCTACATCGCCTTCGGTCGCGACATGCTGAACGGCCGGGCCGACGACGGATTTGCCCTGCACTGGTTGCCCGAATCGAGCAGCTATGAATACCTTTGGGGTGACTATGCGCTGCATTTCGACGGGAAAGTGGTCACATCGGCCTATGCGTTCAGGACCGATTCCACTTTCAGCCACAATGTGCTCGGCACCATGCCGCCAGCAACGCGCAACCGCATGGAGCGCCACATGAAGTCCTTTATCCAGCAATACATGCAACGCATGACCACCGACCGACTGGTGATCGGCAAATAATCATTCACATCATTATCCATTAGAAACTATTTACCATGCGCATCAACAAAATAGCTATTCTTCTCGTTGCCCTACTGGCCACATGGCCCGCTCGAGCAGGCGTTATCCATGACGGAGACGTGAATGGCGACGGCCTGGTTAACATCAGCGATATTTCAGCACTCATCCACCAAGTCTTGAACGCCGGGAACCCCGAAGTCGCCCCCACTGACATAGTGACCGAAGTCATCAACGTCGGAGGCGTGAAATTTGAGATGGTCTATGTTGAACCAGGGACATTCATCATGGGCGCGGCAGACGATGACATCGATGCCGCCGACCGGGAACGCCCCGCCCATGAGGTCACCCTCACGGGGTTCTACATGGGTGCGACCGAAGTGACCCAGCAGTTGTGGGTATCTATTATGGGCAACAACCCCAGCGACTTTACCGACGACCCGCAACGCCCCGTGGATTATGTCTCATGGGATGAATGCCAACAGTTTATCACCCTACTGAACCAGAAGACCGGCAAGAACTTTCGCCTGCCTACCGAGGCCGAATGGGAATATGCCGCCAAAGGCGGAAACAGGAGCAAGGGGTACCGATATGCCGGGAGTAATGATATCGACGAAGTGGCATGGTATGAGGCGAACAGCTATGACGTGGGTATGGACAGCCCCGACTTCGGCTCCCATGCCGTGGGAACGCTCAAGCCCAATGAACTGGGATTGTTTGACATGAGCGGAAATGTCATGGAATGGTGCCAAGACAACTATGGACCCTATAGCGGCGCCCCGCAGACCGACCCGACAGGGCCCGTGAACGGAAACTATAAAGTGACACGTGGCGGCAGCTGGGGAGGCGGAGCACCCTACTGTCGCGTCACCTATCGTGGCAGTGGCACGGCACCGTCGAGCAAGGGCCATTACCGCGGCTTTCGCCTGGTCCTGCCGTTACCCTGAAAATCAGTAAAACGTCTTAAAAGTTAAAGCCCAGGATGTGGTAAACATCGTTTACCATGCGCAGGCGTTCGATGTCGGGACGCGTCGAGAAGAAAAGGAAGATGAGGTCCCGCTCGGGAATCTTGCCTGCATAGATGGTAAAGCCGCCATTGTCGCCCAAGTGATAGACGTGGGTGGGCTGGCCGGGATAGTCCTGGACGAAGAAGCCGTAGCCGTAGCCCGTGTAAGGCTGGTAGCCGTACTCGGCATCAGCAGGGATGCGGACCCAAGGCTGGTAAGCCAAACGCTTGGAGGATGCCGTCCACACGCGGTTGTCGCGCAGGGCGCGTTCCCAAGTCACAAAGTCATTGATGGAACAGTAGAGGGCCCCGTCGGCTTTGGTGCCGAAGAAACTTTCCTCACCGTAATCATATTCCTTCCATTGACCGTTCGTATCCCGCTCGTAGCCGTGTGCCATGTGGGCAATCTGTCGGTTAGGCTCATAATAGCAGCAGTTCTCCATACCAATCCTACCGAAGATATTCTGCTTCATATAGTTCTCAAAGGGGGTATTGGAAGTGCGCTCCACAATCTGATAAATGAGCTGGAACGTGGGGTTGATGTACTCATATTGAGTGCCCGGCTCAAAATTCAGGTGGTCGAGAGTGCGCATATACTGTACTGAGGTGATGTCGTTGCTGTAGAGTACGAAGTTGCGGTCATCGCGGGGTCTCGCATCGGGGATGCCCGAAGTGTGACTCATGATGTGATGCAACGTGATATCATGAAAGAACGGCGCCTGAAATTCAGGAAAGAACTTCGAGAGCGGATCACTGAGTGAAAGTTTCCCCTCCTCGGCCAGCTGCAACAACGCCACCGCCGAGAACTGCTTGGAGACCGATGCGATGCAGAAATTGGTGGCAAACGTCACCGGTTCGCGTGTGACCATGTCGGCCAAGCCGAAACAACGGCTATACACGGTGTCGTTGCCCTGCATGATGAGCACGGCCGCACCGGGTTCGTTGGGATTATTATACACCGCACCGAAAATCTGGTCAATGCGCTTCACTGTCTCGTCATTGTTCATATTCAATGCCATAACGGCTGCGGCAGAAGTCATCAATGCCACAATCATCAATAATCTTTTCATCATGGCGCAAAGATAAAACTATTTTTTTAGTTAATAGTCAAGAGTTAATGGATAATAGTTGAGAGATTCTTTTGGGGGGTGGGATTTGTCTTATAAAAAAAAGACTCACGGCGCTCCCGCGTCATGAGTCTCATGCAAATAACATTTCTCCAAATTTATTAACTTTTAACTTGAATAGAATTGATGTGTAAAGCTGGAAACTTTTATCTTTTCCAAAAGGCTAAAACCTCTTGGTTGTTTCATCAAATATTTCTGACCACAAAATTACATCTTTTTTTCCATAATTGAATCAAAAAATCAAATAATTTCAATAAAAAAATGAAAAAAAAGTGTGAACGGCGTCATTTTCAGGCCGTTTTCCTATTTTTGGCGGGTATTATTGACATCCAAAATGGATAATCAATGAGAGTTAAGGTGTTTCAATTCGCTCAACTCTCAATGATTAACGGTTGACAAATGGTAGTTACAGGCAGTTGCGGAAGATTTTCTCAATGTCCTCCTTGTTGAGGGGCACAAAACCCGGCAGGATGCTGTCACCACATGACTTGCGTGCCATGGTGGGGATGTGCTCGTCGCCGATACCCAGGGCTGTCAACGTGCTCGTGAGGCCCAAGTCGCCATAGAGGAAGTCCTTGGTCTTCTCTATAGCTTGACGTGCGATGTCCATTGCGGGCTGGTCGGGGTTGATGCCAAAGACGTTCACTCCATACTGCACATACTTGCTGACAGTCTTCTCGCTCAGGCAGTACTCCATCCAGCGCGGGGTGATGATGGCGAGACCGAGTCCGTGGGTGATGTCATAGTAAGCCGACACCTCATGCTCCATCGGGTGGCAACTCCATGCCTGACGTTTGCCGCCATCAATAAAGCCGTTGATGGCCCAAGACGACGTCCACATCAGGTTGGCACGAGCCTCGTAGTTCTCGGGCTCCTTCATGGCGATGGGAGCATACTTGATGATGGTCTTCATCATGCCCTCCATGAAGCAGTCGAGCATATAGAGGTCCTCGTTCATGTTGAAGTAGACCTCAAAGATGTGTGAGAGCATATCGGCAGCGCCGCAGGCCGTCTGATAAGGGCTCACCGTATAGGTTACAGTGGGATCCAGGAAGGACACCTTGGGCAGCAGCGTCGGCCTCTCGACACGTCCGATCTTGTCGTTGGTCTCGGGGTTGCTGATCACGCCTCCAGCGTCCATCTCGCTACCGGTTGCCGACAGCGTGAGCACACTGATGATGGGTAAGGCCTCGGTGATGGGAGCCCACTTCTCGTTAAAGAAGTCCCAGGGATCGTTGTCCACCTTGGCACCTGCGGCCATGAATTTCGTGGCATCGATGGTCGAACCGCCACCCACGGCGAGCAGCACGTCAATATTGTGCTCCTTGCACATCTGGGCGCCACGGCGCACGCTGTCGATGCGGGGGTTGGGCTCGATGCCCGAGAGTTCAAACAGTTCCATGCCCGCTTTCTTGACCTCGGCCACCACGGCATCATAGAGGCCCGAGCGCTTGATGGATCCGCCACCGTAGGTGAGCAGGACGCGTTTGCCAAACTTTGCAAGCTCCTCGTTGAGGTGCTGCAACTGATTCTCTCCGAAATATACCTTTACAGGTATGTCATAAATAAAGTTGTTCATTTGAATTTGGTTATTTAAGGGAATTAATCCAGGATTTCATTTCGTTCTCGCTCATATAGTTGAGATTTTTGGGGTCAACCCAGTTGGCTCCAGGTGCCGAGGGACGCAGATACTTCATCGTCTCGCCGGTTCCGCTGCCGCCCGAGGTGAAGAACGGGATCACGGTCTTGCCCGTGAAGTCATACTGCTCGAGGAACGTGTTGATGATCGTCGGAGCGATATACCACCAGATGGGATAGCCCACAAATACAGTGTCGTACTGAGCCATATTCTCCACCTTGCTGGCTACTGCCGGGCGGCTGGACTTGTCCTCCATCTCGAGCGTCGAGCGGCTGGACTTGTCTCGCCAGTTGAGGTCAGCAGGCGTGTAAGGGACCTCGGGAACGATTTCAAACAGGTCGGCGTCGGCCAGCTTGGCCAGCTTGGAAGCCGCCTCCATTGTAGTACCTGTCGCACTGAAATAGGCGACCAGCGTTTTAGATTTGTCACTCATAGATTGATTATTTGTTTGCGCATTGCCAACCATGACAGCCAGTGCCATGACAGCGATGACGGTTAATAATAGTTTTTGTTTCATAGCTTAGCGGGAAAGAATTATACTGATTAATGCGGTCACGTCGCTGACATTGAGTTCGCGGTCACCATTCACGTCGATATAGTCAGGATAGAACGTGTCACCATGGTCTTCCAGAATCATACTGATAAGGCTTGTCACGTCGCTAATGTTGACTTCTCCGTCGCCATTGATGTCGCCCTCGAGAGATTCAACCAACTCGAACCTGACCTCCACGTTGCCCGAACCGAGGGCTGCGGCAAGCCCTGCGGGGTTATCGATAGCGCCCATGCGGGTATATTCGTAGCTGGTGGCGAACGACTTGTAGAACAGCACGATGCATGAGTTGCCGTAGAGCATGATGTCTCCCGCATGAATCGTATCGGGCCTGAACTTGTCTGTAGGCAGGTTTTCGCTCAGGTAATAGTATTTCTCATTACCGTTGAGCTCGTTCATGTTCAACGTGAGAGGCAAGAGGTCCTTGAAAGAAGCCATGGTGGCATTATCGACCATCGTAGCCGGGAAAACCTTGTCACCGACAACGACACGCATCTTGATGACCGAGGGCTCTTCAACTGGCTCAAAGTCCAATGTTTCCAGCCAGTTTGCTGCCGTTGCAGCCATGGTGGCCCTGCCATTACGGTTGATGTGCAGCGGATTGCCCACAAAGATGGCTTCGGGCAGGGTGTTGTGGGCGTCCAGCACGACATTTGAGATGCCGCTGCTATAGCTGGTCACGGCCAATGCCACCTGCTTGCCCGCCAGCTTATCGGCATGATTGTGCAGGAACGTGAGCATCGGGTTGGCCATCTTGCCGTTCCACAACGGGGTGCAGATGATCACGGCATCCCACGCGTTAAATGACTCGACACTGGTATTGATTTCGGGCCAAACGCCTGCATCAATCTGGCTGCGCTCGTTATTGGCGTAGCTGTAAGTCGTCTGGCTCTCGGGACGCGGGTAGTTACCGTGATCCACCACCTCGAGCAGTTCGCCGTTGCAACTGCCGGCAATGCTCTGGGCAAGCGACTGGGTAACGCCACTGTAAGAATAATAAACCACAAGCGTGCGCAGTTCACCGGCGCTCATTGCGCTGGCGACTGTCGCAAACTGAATCATCACAGCAATAAAAAACAATAAAATCTTTCTCATGACAGCAATTAAAAATTGAAATATTAGTTCACGGTGCAAAATTATGACTGTTCACAAGAAGTGCCGATACCTTTTTCACCGAAGATTTTACCAATATTTCAGTTTTTTCTCGCAGCATACTCAACACGCTGTGTATCATTGCCCGATGAGCCGATTGCCCACGGGGCGTCAGAGGTTGACGATGACGTAGTTCTTGGAGCCGAGGCCGATGTGCTCTGCCCAGTCGATGGTGTGGGTGCCGTGACGGCTGTTGATGCGCTCGATGAGTGGCGCGTTGTCGTCACCGGGACGGCCCTTGTGGTTGAACACCATCTGGACGCATGCCCAATCCAGTGCCACGGGGTCCAGGCTGGCCATGATGCCCATGTCCTTGAGTTTGGGGTCCTCAGGCGAGCCGTCGCAGTCACAATCGACCGACATGTTGTTCATCACGTTGATGTAGATAACGCGCCCGCCCATGTAATTGTGTACGGCCTGGGCAGCTGCGGCCATCGACTCGAGGAAACCGTCCTGGTCCTCGATGTGGCTCCACGCGTCGCTGGCGTCATCGGTGTAGCCTGCCGTGTGGATATAGGCCTTGCCCGCAGTGCTGGCGACACCGATCGAAGCATTCTTCAACACGCCACCATATCCGCCCATGGCATGTCCCTTGAAATGGGCCAGGTTGATCATCCAGTCGTAGTTCGCCAGGTGTTCGCCCACGATATCATACTTGATGTGGGTGCGATCCTTGACGGGAATGCGCATCTGGCCGTACTCATCCATGATATCCACGGCAAAGATGGAGTCGAAGCCGTGCTCGTGGATGGTCTTCCAGTGCTTGCTCACGTCCTGACGAGAACCGCCATAGGCCGTGCAACACTCTACAATCGTGCCGTTCACTTCCTCGACAAGGTTGCGGATCAACGTCGGCTTGAGGTAATGGTTGTTACCCGCCTCACCGGTACTGATTTTTACCGCCACACGTCCTGTTGCCTCAACGCCAAGGGCCTTGTAAATCTTGACCAAGGACTCAGGGGTGATTTCACGGATATAATACACTGTGCTCTGCGCACTGGCCATCAGTGCTGTCATTGACAGCACCAGGACCGTTAAATTCTTTTTCAAAAAGTTCATAGTTTTATTCTGATATATTAATGTTCGGATATCTCTAAACTCTAACCCCTAACCTCTAACCCCTAACCCCTAAACTCTAAACTTCATGTTTCTCCTTGAAACATGAATGAATTGGTTTGGGATGCAAATATAATCATTTTTAGCAAAACCGGCAAAAACATGAGGCATCGAAGTCCAGATGTTGGTATTAATGCCGAAAAAAGGCTAGCGATAAATCTATCACTAGCCTGAATAGTCTGGAAGACTAAAAAGCCTTACTTGTACTTCTCGACCTCTTTGCGGGCCTTCTCGAGATTCTCCTCGGCTTTGGTCAGATTCTTGACAGCCTTCTCATAGTCCTGCTGGACCTTGAGGTTCTGCTTGGCGATTTTCTCCTCGAGTTTCTTGCCCTCGGTTTCTAACTTGAGCATCTTCTCCGGATCGCCATTGGCCTTAGCGACTTTATCAGCATGTTTCTGACGTTCCTCGGCTTGCTTAGCGGGAAGCTCATTCCTTTTCTTCTCGGCTTCCTGTACCTTCTTCTGGCTATCTTTTACCTTGTCCTGAGCCTTGGCATACTTCTCGTTGGCCTTCTGGCGCTTTTCAATCATCTTTTGCTGCTTTTTAGCCTCTTTCTCGGCCTTCTTGGCTTCCTTTTCCTTCTTTTCGGCAGCCTTCTTGGCCTCCTTAGCCTTCTTCTCCTGCTCCTTGTAGGCATCCTTTTGCTTCTTGGCGGCCTCGGCCTGCTTCTTGGCTACCTCGGCATCCTTGGCATACTGAGCCTGCTGTTGCTCAACATTTTGCGGAGTCTCATAGTTCTGAGCCATTGCGGCGGGTGCTGCAGCAAAGCACATCAGCACTGCCATCAAAATTAATTTCTTCATAATCGTAGAATTTTAATATTAAACGTTGTTTCAATAGTGCAAATATATGACAAAGACTTGAAACAGCCAAAAAAGTTTAAAAAAATGCTTGGGGGCCAACAAGATTAATCAATAAAAAAGCCCATGAATGGGCCATGAATAATCGGGAAGGACTTTTGCTGTTATGGATGTTGAGAATCGCGGAGCTGGTAGGTGAACTCGTCGATGCGGGTGATGCCGATCGACTCAAGGTACCGGCGGCTGTGCAGTACGTCTTCATCGGTATTGTAATCGGGGATGTGGGGCACGCGCACGACGATGCGGTCAGCCATGCCGTCATGGCTCAGGAGCCATTGCAGGTTATCGAGCACGCGCTGGCCTGCTTGACCGGTGTAACGCCTGTAGATGTCGGGGCTCACATCCTTGATATCGATAAAGTATTCATGAATGTAGGGCAGCAGGCGTTCCAGGTGCCCACGGTCCACATTGAGGGCGGTTTCCATTGAGAAATGCCACTCAGATGGCGCCAAGCGGCAAAAAGCCTCGATAAATTCGCTGCGGATAGCCGGTTCACCGCCGCCAAAGGTGATACCTCCGCCCGTGGCTAGGAAATAGAGGTTGTCGATCATCACTTCGTCGAGCAGTTCGGCAGGGGTAATCGTCCTTGAGAACCCATCGGGCCTCAAGCACTGGGCATTCAGGCAATATTGGCACCGCAGTGTGCAACCATGGAAGGCGACCAGCGTGGTCACCCCCTGCCCGTCCACCGCCAGCCGATGGCGAGCCACCCCGATAATCGGCACTCTATATTTCTCGTCACTCATCTAATGTTTTGACAACCTCACCTTCAAGAAAGTCTGTTGTATCAACGATTTCGCCCTCTTCAATCCTCTCGTAGCGGGTTGAGTCATCCATAGTACAAGAATCCTCCACAAGTACCATCTCGCCCTTGAGATTATCGCCACCCGGTCTTTTTAACTGGTCACACGATGTAGCCGAGATGCTCATCAGGCCCAGGCTAACGCCAGCAATGATGGCGGCCTTGCCGAGGGAGCAGCGGCGGGCGATTTCACGCTCCAAGTAGCGCATCTCGCTCTCGCATGCCGGGCAAGTGCCCGAGCAATCACCCTCGTGGTGACACTCGCGAGGCACGTATTTAATACCGTTGGCACGCGCAATGTCAAGGCGGATTGCCTTGAGCTGTTCACAGATATGTTTACCGTGCTTCATAGCCGTTTACTTTGGTTGGTCTTCAGTTGATTCCAAATCACTCTTACCCTCCATTTTGAAGGTGACAGGCAGTGTTAACCACATCGCGGCCGCCTTACCTCCAACGCTGCCAGGGAAGAATTTGGGCAATGACTTGCAGACGCGTACGGCTTCGTTGTCAAGCAATTCATGAACTGAACGGACAACCCTTACCTCACGGACCTCGCCATTCCTTTCAATGAGCAACTGCACGATTACACGGCCTTGGATGCTATCCTTGACGGCCTCTGGCGGGTAGTTGATGTGCGACTGGAGGTACTCCATCAGCGCAGGTTCGCCACCACGGAAGTGGGGCATAGTTTCATGGATTTCCCCGAAGATTTGAGCTTGTTGCGTCGTATCGCACACTTGGCTTGGACAGCTATAACCGGACATCATGGCCTCGCTTGGCGAGGCACAGGTTGCCGTAGCCGACAAGCCAGACAATGCCAGGCTCACGCCGGCCACAAGGGCGGCCTTACCCATAGAACGCTTACGGGCGATTTCCCGCTCGAGGTAGCGCATCTCGCTCTCACATGCAGGGCAGGTGCCCGCACACTCGCCCTCATGGTGACACGCCTTGGGGGCATATTCGATGCCATTGGCACGCGCAATGTCAAGGCGGATTGCCTTGAGCGCGTTACAGATATATTTACCGTGTTTCATCATCACATTCATTTTAATTGATACAAATATAGTGCTTTTATTTATTCTATGAAAAACATTGCCCCTCTCCCTTTAGTTTGAAGGTCACGGGCAGTGTGTACTAGACCGACACGGCCTGACCATTCTGGCGACCCGGGACAAAGTCGTGTAACGACTTGCAGATGCGGACAGCCTCCTTGTCAAGGTCCCTATCCACTGAGCGGACGACCTTTATTTCACCTACCTTACCAGTCTTGTCAACAGCCGTGAAGATTTCCTCCGAGGAATTTACTTTGCGACCTTGGATTTCAACCTGTTCTCCTTTTTCGCCGCAATAGGTGCCCATGAAGTAAATTGTGCCTGTGCTATTCTCAACGATGAAATAGACAAACGGGCGTGTGGCATGGAACTCCTCGCGCTGAGGGCGGTTAGGCATAGCGGATCTTTCACTCATTTCTGCTATGGTGACGGCAGCGGCTTTGGTCCCATCTTCGTTGACCTCGATTTTAGCCATCTGCTTCATCATCGACACATATATATCATTTACATCATTGTTGTGCTTTTGTACCATGTTGGGGAACTCAGCAGCATTTTGACTGAAAGCCCTTGGCATGCCCATCGACGAGAGTACCTTCTCAAGATGTGTCTCGTTTTCGGTGGTGAAACGGGGCAACAGGATATCGACTTTGGTAGACCTCATCTGATGCAGCAGATCCTTCAAACTTTGTGCCGAGAGGTTCTTGATGATGTCGCCAATAGTCTTACCCTCGTTGGGAAGCATCACAACCATGCTATAGCCACCATTGCCATAAGGCAGACGCAGCAGTTTGCACAGGTCGTTCTTGCCGTAGGTCGCCCTTGTCTCGAGGTGCATCATAGGAAGATTGACGGTTGTGCCGTCCAGTTGCGTGAAGTTTCTTTCGCGGGTTTGATTGGGGTCAAATTTCTCGGCCCAGGAAGCCTTGAAATAAACCGCATTCAACAGGTACATCACGCGATTGGGGTTGAGTTCACCGTTTTTCAGGATTTCCGGTATCATTCCGTCGGTGTTTTTCTTGCACCAGTCGTTGATTATTTTCACGATGTTACTTTCATTGTAATTAACTGTGTCGGCCAGGGCTTTGTAATATTTTCGCATATCGTCCCTGTACTGCTGGATGAGGCGGAATTTCGGGATAACGAAGATGCTGTTGGCGGTTTTTACCGTCACTGTCGGGTCAACATTGGGAGCTTCATCCATTATCTTCTTGAAATACTCATTGATGTCCTGTACCGAACCGCCCAGTCCAAGTACATCATTAATTTGTCGGCGTGTCTCGCCGTCGGCTCCCTCGTGGAGCATTCCCAGCAGGTAACCCACGCTGATGGGTGAAACGACAAAGCTGCCACCGTCCTGTTTCTGCTCATAGATGGTGCGGAACAGGTTGCAGGCGAAATCATTGTTATTGTCAGCTATCTTGCCTTGAGGTGAGGTCGGTACGCTATCTTGGGCGAAAATTAAGATGCTGCTCAATAGCACTACGAGAACTATTGCGCCGAATGTCCAAAATCGTTTCATATCAGTCATTATTATAGGTTGATAAAAACGGGTTAACTCTCGCTTGCAAAATTACAACCGATTATTTGAAATAACGCCAAAAACGGCCAACATTATAGGGTCATTTTAAGAAATGCTTACAACTGATTTTCAGTGGTTTATGAAACAAAAAGGTCATTTGGCGGTAATTCGTGAATTCGAGCTCAGAAAAACAAGCCAAAAAGCTCATTTTTGAGGGCGAGGAAATGCAAATGACACCGAAAAATTTTACTCGGTCTTTTGGATCAACGGATATAGTATTTTCCGGAATTCGGCTCCTGCTGCCGTGAATGTGGAAATGTCATAGTAGTTCCCACGGTAATACAATGAGGACCGGTCGTAATAGAACGAGTTCTTTTTGCCGTCTTTGAAATATAGGGTGATCTTGCCACGCGTGTCGAGATGGCCTTGGGTGAGTTTAGCCAATCCACCCATTGCCTTGACCATTCTCCTGATGGAGACTTTTCTCTTAATTGTGAACGAATTCCTGGACTGACGGAGCTGACCCGCATCATAATCTGATGGCATTATGGCGGCTGGCGTTTCGATCTTCAGGTCACAGTAGTCTATCGATATGGAGTCAACATCATGGATGTAAGACAGCAGATAGGAAATATCGTTTTCTAGCTTGAAATTCACAGGGAGCGTATACCACACGCTAACCGGTTTGCCCAATCGGAACGCAGGGGTGAATGCGGGTAGCGTTTGGACGACGCGGACAGCCTCGCGGTCAAGGTCGGCATCCACCGAGCGGACGACCTTCACATCACCCACTTGACCTGTCTTGTCCACAACGAACTGAACAATGACCCTGCCTTCTGCATTCCTGTCGGCCGCTTCGGGAGGATATGATATGCCCTCCCTGATGAACTCCATCAATGCCGCCTCCCCTCCAGGGAATACAGGCATCTTATCAGCAGTCATGAACACCTCATCCTCATCATTCGCCGCTACACTAGCGTTGCCGCCCTTACCCGATGCCGTAGCCGTAAGGCTCACCATCATCAAGCCCAGAAAAAGAGCTATTCCCGTCATAAGACACTTGCGGCCTGTTCCACGCCAGCTGTCGCTATAGAAATTATCGTGTATCATATCCCTCGTTTGTTAGTATGACTCTCGTTTGCAAAGGTACAATCGTTTTTGGGAAATTGCAAAAAAACGAAGTGATTCTACGGTCATTTTGATAAACGGTCAATTTTGATTCTCAGTGGCTTAGACAAGAAAATGGTCATTTTGGGGTGATTTGTCATTTCGAGGTTGATTATACTTCAAAAAAATAGCTTATTTTTGCAGTGAGAAACCAGTAGAATTGCCTCATGCCAAGGCGCTAAATCTTTTATAAAAAGCTGAGAAATGAGAAACAGACAATATTATATTATATATGTAGTGGCGACCATGATGCTCCTCATTATGATGGGAGGATGTAGCCACCCTACCGACGACGAGCAACTTGTTGCGGTGGACTCGCTGTTGTATCAGAATCGGGGCGAGGAAGCGATGCAAATGCTTCAGATGCTCAACACCTCGTCATTTGATCATCATAACAAAGCCTATCATGCGTTGCTGATGACCCAGGCCAATGTTGACTGCAACATCACTGTTGCCAACGACAGCGACATCAGTGAGGTGGCACGTTACTTCAAGTCTCATGGCGACAAGGAGAAACACGCCCGCGCCCTACTCTATCAAGGGTGCGTCAACAAGCAGTTGGGGCTTCTTGATAAGGCCATCGCCAATCTGCGCCGAGCCGAGGACGTTGCCGCCAGCGATGACCTCAGGAACCGCGCCATGGCCAAGATGATGATGGGTGAATTGTACCAGAGTCAAGTCGTTGGTGCTAAGACTGTGGGAGCCGAGAAATATCGCGAGGCGTTGGATCTGTTCCGCCAAATCGGTGACGCTCACCACCAGATCATCTGCCTGAGCGAGTTGGGCGGACTATACCGCATCAGTCGGGAGAAGCAGGACAGTGCCATGAACTACATCAATGCGGCCATCAGCCTGGCCAAGCGGGAAATCGAACTGAAACCGGTGGTGGCTAACCTCTTTAGCCGTGCCGAGTACCGCCTCTCGCGTGGCGATTATCAGGGTGCCAAGGATGATGCCATCGATGCCATCGACTGGCGTGGAAAGACGTTGAAAACGCACCCGAGAATCCATTATACCGCCGCACTGGCCTACCTGCATCTGGGACGCATTGACTCAGCGCGTTATTACCTGCGTAACGCCCCTGAGATGACAACTGCTGCCGACAGCATCATGTACTACCGGCTGCTGGCAGAGCTGGCACGTCATGACCACCAAATGGAGGCCGCCATGGATTATCTGACCAAGACCCATAACCTAGCTGACTCGGTGGCGATGAGTGGAATGTACGACAAACTGATAGAGGCCGAGAATAAATACGACTCACAACAGGCCGCACTGGAGAACGCCCTGCTGAATTCCCGCCTCAGGGGGACACTGCTGGGCCTGGCACTGCTAGTTCTGGCTGCAGGTGCACTTGCCTTCATGGTGTGGCGATACCGCAACCGCCTGAAGATACAACAAACTGAATATGAACTGCAAAGGGCCGACCTCGATCAATCCATCACTAGTCTGCAACAGATGCAGGCGCTGCTCAACGAGCGTGAGTCGTCAAAAAAGCAGTCTGATGAACTTAAAGTCATTGTGGATAGCCAGATACAGGTTGTCCATCAGCTGCTGCAGTGGTCCTATGAGTGCAACGAGACGACCTTTGCCAAGCGATTCAACTCGCTGATGACGATGCGCGGTCCCGACAAGGTGGGCGCCAGCTACTGGGACAACCTGCATTCGCTGGCCAACGAGCTGTATGACAATGTGCTGGTCAAGGCACAAGAGGCTGCTGGCGGCACTTTGCGCGAAGACGAAATCAACATGATTGCTCTGCAGTGTCACGGTTTCTCACGGACGGTAATCATGATGTGTATGCATTACACCAACCTGCGTACTGTCTCGAACAAGAAAATTCAGATTGCCCACAAACTCCATGTCGCCACTCTTGACGAGTTCCTGCAACCATACCTGAAGAGAAGGACAGAGATAACGGAATAAATGGGATGAAGAACGAAGCGACGATAAGGTTTGTAGGCGAGCACCGCGAGGATGACGTGAGGGCGCTGGCGTTGAAGGGGTGTCGAGACAAGGACGTCGACCTACCTTGGGCACTGGACCAAATCCAGGGCTGGCAGACCGCACGCCGCAAATTACCTTCTTGGGCGTCTATTGACGGCATCGTCTATCCTCCACACTTGTCGATGGAGCAGTGCTCAAGCGAGGCTACCGCTATGTATAAATGTGGTATCGTTGAGCGACTGCCCAAAGGGTGCCGTGAGACCTTGATAGACCTTACAGGAGGTTTTGGGGTGGATTTCGCCTTTATGGCAAGAGGCTTTAGGCGAGCGGTTTATGTCGAGCGACAAGCGCACTTGTGCGAGACGGCACGGCACAACTTCGAATTGATGGGGTTGTCACAGGCACACGTCATCCATGCTGATGCCGAACAGGTCCTGGTTGATGTGGAGACCGATCCCGCCACTACCCTGCTCTATCTGGACCCCGCCCGTCGTGACGACAATAAAGCCCGCACCTATGCCATCGCCGATTGTACGCCCAATGTGCTGGAATTGCTGCCACGGCTGACCTGTTGCGGCCACCATGTGTTGCTTAAACTATCTCCCATGCTCGACTGGCATAAGGCCGTGAACGACCTGGGTGAACGAGTGGCCGAAGTTCACATTGTGAGCGTGGGTAACGAGTGCAAGGAATTGCTGGTGCTGATGTCTGCCTACCATGAGGGCGAGCCGACCATCCATTGTGTGAACGATAATCAGGACTTCATCTACTTGCCATCGCAGGACAACGGCACCCCCGTGATGGCGACGAATGACGATGCCGCCTATTTATACGAGCCCAACGCCTCGATCATGAAGGCGGGATGCTTCAGCCTGCTCGCCGACCGCTACCCAGTTACGGCACTAGCGGCTGACAGCCATCTTTTTGTATCCACCCAGGAGATTGACGATTTTCCGGGACGTCGTTTCGGTATCAAGGCGGTCTCCTCGCTCAACAAGAAGGAACTGGGACGGGCCTTGAGTGGCATTACTTGCGGTAATGTCGCCGTACGCAATTTCCCGATGACAGCCCAGCAGTTGCGTCAACGCCTCCGCCTGAGGGACGGCGGCGACTGCTACATTTTTGGCACCACAAACGCCGCAGGCCAGCACGTGTTATTCATCTGCAACAAACTCTGATCAAAAGCAATTTTAATCTATTGTTTCCGCTCTGTAGAGACGCAAAATCTTGCGTCTCGAGGGTTGTATTGTGTAATGCCTGACGCTTGGAGACGCAAAATTTTGCGTCTCTACTCTGACGGATCGTCGGCCTATTCGTGTAGGGCCTGGCCTTGGCGTGGCCGTCTGTTTTTAAGCTATGTATCAGAAAACAACAAAGCCCCCAGCACGAATGCCGAAGGCTTTGTTTGGTAGAGAAACAGGGACTCGAACCCTGGTTTCCGCCGTGAGAGGGCGGCGTCCTAGACCGCTAGACGATATCTCCGTCGATTAATAAAGCCCTCGCTCGTGGATGGGTGAAGGCTTTGCTTGTAGAGAAACAGGGACTCGAACCCTGGTTTCCGCCGTGAGAGGGCGGCGTCCTAGACCACTAGACGATATCTCCGTCGAAAAGCGTTGCAAAATTAC